>NZ_OZ245882.1:2237043-2556621 GCF_965229465.1 Cellulomonas sp.
CACCGGCAGCGTGGACGGCACGCCGGTGTCCGTGCACGTGACGGACCTGCCGGGCACCTACGGTCTCGACCCGGTCAGCCCCGACGAGCAGGTCGTCGCGGACCACCTGGCGGGCCGGATCGCCGGCCTCCCGCGTCCCGACGCGCTCCTGCTCGTCGTCGACGCCACCACGCTGCGACGCTCGTTGCAGCTCGTCGCCCGGACGCTGGCGACCGGGCGGCCGTGCGCCGTGGCGGTGACCATGATGGACGAGCTGCGTGCGGGCGGCGGCCGGCTGGACCTCGCTCTGCTCTCCACCGCGGTCGGCGTGCCGGTGCACGAGGTCCAGGGCAGCCGGGGCCGCGGGATCCCCGCGCTGCGCCAGGAGGTGCTGGGCTGGGGCTCCTGGCCCGCAGCCGTGGTTCCGCCACCCGTCGAGGACCCGACCGAGCTGGACGCCTGGATCTCGTCGGTGGTGCACCGCGCGCGCTACACGCCCGCCGGCGCACCCGCGCGGACCCGGGCGATCGACCGCGTGCTGCTGCATCCCGTGGGCGGCGTCGCCGCGTTCCTCGTCGTGATGTTCGCGTTCTTCCAGGCGATCTTCGCCCTGGCGGCGCCGGCCATGGGCCTGATCGAGCAGGTGTTCGCCGCGCTGTCGTCACGGGCGATCGAGCACATCGGGCCCCCGCTGCTCGCCGACTTCGTCGGCACGGCCCTGATCGGCGGGGTCGGCGGCGTGCTGGTCTTCCTCCCGCAGATCGCCCTGCTCTTCCTCCTGCTCTCGCTGCTGGAGGGCGTGGGGTACCTGGCCCGCGCGGCGATGCTGATGGACCGGGTGATGGAGGTCAGCGGGCTGGACGGGCGCGCGTTCGTCGCGATGCTGTCCTCGGTGGCGTGCGCGGTGCCGGGGATCATGGCCACCCGGACCCTGCCGTCCTCACGCGACCGGTTGGCCACCATGCTGTCCGCGCCTCTGATGACCTGCTCCGCGCGGCTGCCCGTGTACCTGCTCCTGGTGGGCATGCTCGTGCCGGCCGACGCCACCTGGGGGCCCGTCGGCCTACGTGGCCTGGCGATGCTCGCGCTCTACCTGGCCGGCGGGATCTCCGCGCTCGTCGTCGCCTCGGTGCTCAAGTCCACCGTGCTGCGTGCCGGTGGGCTGCCCTTCTACCTCGAGCTGCCGCCGTACCGGGTGCCGTCGGTACGCGCCGTGGCGCACGCCGTCGGCGCAGCGGTCGGGGCGTTCCTGCGCAAGATGGCCACGATCATCCTCGGCGCGACGGTCGTGCTCTGGGCGCTCATGACCTTCCCGACGCACTCGACCGAGACGGCGTCGATGGCCCCGGCGGACGCGTCGGCCTACCAGCTCGACCACAGCTACGCCGCGGCGGTCGGTCGGGCCGTCGAACCGGCGACCGCACCGTTGGGCTTCGACTGGCGCATCGACGTCGGCCTGATCGGCGCGATGGCCGCCCGCGAGGTCTTCGTCTCGACGATGGGCCAGATCGCCGCGTCCAGCGACACCGAGCACCCCGCCGAGGCCCTCGGGGCGATGACGTGGGACAGCGGACCGCGTGCGGGGACGCCGATCTTCACCGCGCCGACGATCGTCGCTCTCCTGACCTTCTTCGTGTACGCGATGCAGTGCTTCGCCACCCTGGCGGTGCTGCGCCGCGAGTCCAACTCCTGGCGCTGGCCCGCGCTCGCGTTCACGTACATGACCGCGCTGGCGTGGGTGATGGCGTGGGTCGCGCGTGCCGTCACGATCGGGCTCACGGGATGACCCTGCTCCCGCTGCACCCGGAGTCCACCGCCGACCCGAGCACCGTGGCCTGGTACGTCGGCCCGACGCGCCCGTCCCCGACCGAGCCGCCTCCGCTCTCCGCGCTGCGGGAAGCCG
Source organism: Cellulomonas sp. (assembly GCF_965229465.1). Lineage (GTDB taxonomy): Bacteria > Actinomycetota > Actinomycetes > Actinomycetales > Cellulomonadaceae > Cellulomonas. The sequence goes on from NZ_OZ245882.1 coordinate 2,238,926, forward strand.
GCGTCCTCGACTCGTTCGTGGTCGAGCCCGAGCACGTCCGCACCACGCTGGCCCCGGGGCGCACCTGGGCCGAGGAGTCGGCGCGGGTGCGCGACGCCGTGCGCGCCGGCCTGGCCGCGGCACCTCCCGGACCGGACGAGCGGGACCGTCTGCTCCTGGCGGCGGCCCGGGAGGTGGTCGGCGAGATCGTCGACCCGTTCGCCCGGTCCCACGGCGGGCGGATCACGCTGGCCGCGGTCGGCGACGGGCGCGTCACCGTGCACCTGGAGGGCGCCTGCCACGGGTGCCCCGCGGCGGCCGTCACCGTGCGCGCGCGCCTGGAGCGCGAGCTGCGCGCCCGATGTCCCTGGCTGGTCGGCGTCGACGAGGCGAGAGGCCCTGTGCCGCGCTCGGTGCCTCCGAGGGCGTGACCGCGTCGCCGGGAAGCCGTCCGTTCACCCGGACGCGTCTGCCGTCCCCCCAGGCAGGAACGGAGCGCGTCGGGCACTCTGGGCTGGTGGGCGATGTGCGAGATCTCCGGAGCGCGGCCAGCGTGCGCCGTCGAGACGCTCAAGCCGTCGTCGGCGAGCTCGTGGTCCAGGCCGAGCGCTCGGCACCCCGGGCCGTGCGGCACTGGGTCATGCGGACCATCGCCGACGCCGACGTCGGGGGAGCGCCCAACCAGGTGGTCGAGCTGCTCACCGCCGAGCTGGTGTCGAACGCGGTCGTGCACGGTCCCGACCGCGGCGACGTGCGGGTCGAGGTGCGGATCGACGGTGCGACGGTGCGCGTGAGCGTCCGTGACACCGGCGGCGGCACCCCGACGGTCGGCCACCCGGAGCCGACCGCGCCGAGCGGGCGCGGTCTGGCGCTCGTCGAGGCACTGTCCACCGACTGGGGCATCCACCCCCACAGCGACGGCAAGACGGTGTGGTTCGAGGTCCGGACGGACGAGTGACCGGACGAGCCGGCCCGACACGCCCGGGATGTCCGGCAGTGCCGGATGTCACGCGGAGGTCCCCGGCTGCTGCTCATGGCAGCCCCGACGGGGGTCCGTAGTGCGCTGGCCTGCGCCTCGACAGTGCGCGCGGGGCCTGTGCAGCGTAGTTTCGGGGGCGGACGACCAGGAGCGAGGGGCAACCAGACCATGAGCGAGCGCACCGACGGGCAGAACTCGTCGACGACGACGACGCGACTGCCGGACATCCGTGCCGAGGTGCGCGAGGACGGCACGGGGGAGATCTCCGTCGACGGCGTCATCGAGCGGGTGCGCATGGCCACCCTGGCCGAGGCGGGCGCCGCGATCACCAGCCGCATCGCCGGGCTGGCGGGCTCGCTCGGACGGCCGGTGCCCGTGCAGGTGCGGGACCCCGACGGCGTCTGGTCGCTGCTGATCCACCCGGACGGCCTGGTCGACGAGGCACCCGGGGACCCGTCGTCCGACGACGCCGACGGTGCGCCGCAGTCCGGCCCGGTCGACGTGGTCCGCGACGCCGACCAGAAGCGTGCCGACGAGAAGCGCCCCGACGACGCACCCGCTCCGGAGCGTCCCGCCACGCCGGCCTCCGGCACCACCAGCCCCGAGGCCCCGCCCGCCGGCTCGGTCCCGTCCACCCCCTCGGCCGGCCTGCCGATCCCCGTCACGACGGAGCCGGCCGCAGCGAGCGCTCCCGCGGCCCCGCCGTCGCCTGCCCGCGGACCCGCGGCGACGCGCGGAGCGTCCACGCGTCCGCAGGACTCGGCCCCGACGACGGCCGGCAGCGACACCTCGGGCACGAGCAGCCTGACCGGAGACCGCCTGAGCTCCCCGGCGCCGACCAGCTCCTCGCAGCCGCTGCCCACCCTGGACGACCTGCTCGCCGCGCGGCACCCGGCCGCCACCGGCGGCCCCGCCGAGCACGGGTGGCAGGCGGGCATCCGGCGGCTGACCTTCGGGGGCATCTCGCCCGCGCCCGGTCGCGTGGAGCGGCGTCGGCGCATCGCGTCGGCCTCGGTGCGCCGGACCCTGGACGGTCCCAAGACGATCGTGGTGATCAACCCCAAGGGTGGCGCCCACAAGACGACCGCCACGATGCTGCTGGCGGCGACGTTCGGGCTCCAGCGCGGGGGGTACACGCTGGCCTGGGACAACAACGAGACCCGGGGCACCCTCGGCTGGCGCTCCTCGCACGCCGACCACACGCGCACCGCCGTCGACCTGCTGAACGCGCTGCCCGTGCTCGGCGACGAGGGCACCGTCCGGATCGGCGACCTCGACGGGTTCGTCCGCACGCAGCCCAGCGAGCAGTTCGACGTGCTGGCGTCCGACGAGAACTCCGCGTCTGCGTCGTCGGTCGACGCCGACTCGTTCAGCTCCCTGCACCAGGTGCTCTCGCGCTTCTACCGGGTGCTCGTCATCGACACGGGCAACAACATGCGCGCCTCGAACTGGCAGGCGGCCGTGGGTGCCGCCGACCAGATCGTCGTCGTCTCGACCGTCCGCGAGGACACGGCGCAGTCCGCCGCGTGGGCCTTGGACGCGCTGCGCGCCACCGGTCACGACGAGGCGGTCCGGCGCGCGGTCACCGTCCTGTCCGCACCCGAGCCCAAGGTGGACAAGGACCTCCAGAAGCGCCTCCGGTCCCACTTCGGGGCCCTCACCCGGGCGGTCCTGGACGTGCCGCACGACAAGGCGCTGGTGGCCGGCGGGCCCATCGACTACGACGCTCTCAGCACGACCACGCGCGACGCCTGGCTCCGCGTCACGGCCGTGGTGGCCGACGGCCTCTGAGAACTCGCCCGCCGTGGCGTGCAAGAACCGGTGCGCTCGCGACAGAGTGCAGGTGTAGGCCTTCGTCCGACCACCACCAGGGAGCACCGTGCCGTCGCGGACATCGAGCACGCCGGACAGCGAGACCGGCGACGTGCCGACGGGCATCGGGGACGTTGGGGGCCCTGGGGCCACGGCGCACGACGCAGCCTGGTTCGAGGCGCTGGTCCGCGCGCACGCCACCGCCGTGCACCGCTTCGTGGTCCGTCGTGCGGGCCGTGACGAGGCCGAGGACCTGGCCGCCGACGTGCTGACGATCGCGTGGCGTCGCCGCGCGGACGTGCCGGACGGCGCCGAGCTTCCCTGGCTGTACCGCACGGCGGGGTTCGTCGTCGCCAACCACCGGCGCAAGGGCCGACCCATCCCGGTCGCGGACGTGGCCGACGAGGTCGACTCGGACGACCCGGCCGTCCGCGCGGTGCAGGAGGAGCGCGTCCGCGAGGTGCTCGGCGCCCTGAGCGCCCGCGACCGGGAGATCCTGCTGCTCAACGCGTGGGAGGGGCTGACCGGCGACGGGCTGGCCCAGGTGCTCGGCGTCGGCCGCGGCGGGGCGGACGCCGCGCTCAGCCGCGCACGCGCCCGGTTGCGCGAGGTCTGGGCAGCCGCGGAGGCCTGACCTGCAAGGTGCGGGCTCCTCGGCACACATGAGGGGTAGAGGAGTACCGCACCCCGGACCAGGAGGCAGCACCGTGGACGACCGAACCAACACCGAGCCCACCGAGGACGTGGCCTTCGCCCGCCTCCAGGCGGCCGACCCCGCCGCCGGCAGCGAGCCGAACCTGCCGGCGCTGTACGCGGCCGTCGCCGAGGGGACCGGCATCACCGTGACCGCCCCGCAGGACGAGCTCGCGGCCCGCCGGACCCGCCGCGCGCCGCGCTGGATCACGATCGCGGCGGCCGTCGCCGGCGTCGCCGTGATCGGCGGGGGCAGCTACGCGTACGGCCTCAACAACGCTCCGCCGGCCGTCACCGCCGAGCCGGCGATCTCGCTCGGGCAGGCGCCCGGCGCCGAGGTCGCGCGCGACCAGGCCGCGACGTCGATGGCGGCCGGGGGACCGGAGTCCGCCAAGCTGATGTACCCCTGGTATGGCGGCCGGACGGTGTTCACCGCGTCCGGGCTGTCCACCGAGGGCGGCTCGGGCGGCGCGTGGGGGTTCGACGCCGCGGGCACCTACTCGGAGGAGACCGTCGCAGCCGCCGCTGCGGCGCTGGGCGTCGACGGGCAGCCGCGGCAGGAGTACGGCACCTGGTCGGTCGGACCGACCGACGGCTCCGGTCCGTCGGTCTCGCTGTCCGCGGACGGCCTGGCGAGCCTGTCGTACTACGACCCGACGCGGGACCCGTGGAACTGCCAGTTCTCGGCGCCCGACGGTGCCGTGCAGCCCGACTCCGGGACCACCGACGGTGGCGTCGCCCTGCCCGAGCCTGCGATCGACGGCGAGGAGAGCAAGTGCCCGACCCCCCTGGACGCCCCGACGGGGGACGCCGCGGTGCAGCAGGCCAAGGACGTCCTCGTCGCGCTCGGCATCGACGTCGCCGACTACCAGCTCGCCGCCTCGACCGAGGCGTCCGGCCCGCAGGTCACCTACGTCACCGCCAGCCAGACGCTCGACGGGCAGCTCACGGGGGTCACGGCGAGCGTCACGGTCGTGGCCGACGGGGTCCAGTCGGTGTACGCCCCGCTGGCGCCGATGATCGAGCTGGGCACGTACGACGTGGTCAGCCCGACCGAGGCCGTCGAGCGGCTGGGCGACCCGCGGTTCGGCATCTCGGGCGGCGGTGGCGTGATGCCGCTGGCCGGCCAGAGCGCGCGGGTGGCCGACGACTCGGTGAGCTCGCCGGTCCAGTCCGAGCCCACGGTCCCCGCGACGCCGTCGGCAGGCAGCCCGTTGGCCTGGCCGGTACAGGAGGTCACCCTGGTGTCCGCACGCCTGGGTGTCGCCCTGACCACCCTGCCGACGGGCGCGTCGGTGCTGGTGCCCACGTACGAGCTCGCCGACGCCGACGGCGTTACGTGGAGCGTCATCGCGGTCGTGGACGACCAGCTGGACTTCTCCGCAGCGGGCTGACCCCTCGGGGAAGCCCTGCGGAGAGAGCACGAAGGCCGGCCGGCGTCGGAGGGACGCCGACCGGCCTTCGTCATGCCGGACGGTCGGTGCACGGACCGCCGAGAACAACCTGAGTGCCGTTCCCGCCCCCCGTCGCGCCACTGAGGTTGTTCTCGCCGCCCCTGTCGCCCGCGAGTCCGGCCGCTGTGCGCACATGCTCGGTCGTCGTCGGTCGTTGCTGACAGACTCGCGGGCATGGGTGAACGGACCGAGAAGCTGCTCCTGCTGGACACCGCCTCGTTGTACTTCCGGGCGTACTTCGGGGTGCCCGACTCCGTGAAGGCGCCCGACGGGACGCCCGTGAACGCGGTGCGCGGGCTGCTCGACATGATCGCGCGGCTGGTCAACGACCACCGGCCCACGCGGCTGGTCATGTGCTGGGACGACGACTGGCGGCCGCAGTTCCGGGTGGACGCGATCCCGTCGTACAAGGCGCACCGCGTGGCGGTCGAGGTGCCGGGCACCACGGGGGTCGAGGAGGTGCCGGACACCCTCTCGCCGCAGGTGCCGATCATCGTCGAGGTGCTCCAGGCGCTCGGCATCGCGCGCGTCGGGGTGCCCGGCTACGAGGCGGACGACGTGATCGGCACGCTGGTCGCGCGCGAGGTGGCCAAGGAGGACCGCGCACCGGTGGACGTCATCACGGGGGACCGGGACCTGTTCCAGCTGGTCGACGACGCGGTCCCGGTGCGGGTGCTCTACACGATCCGCGGCATCAAGGATCTGATGGCCATCGACCAGGCGGTGCTCAAGGAGAAGTACGCGGTGTCGTCGGGACCCGGCTACGCCGACATGGCCGTGCTGCGCGGCGACCCGAGCGACGGGCTGCCCGGCGTGCCCGGCATCGGGGAGAAGACTGCCGCGCAGCTGGTGCACCGGTACGGCTCACTCGACGGGATCCTCGCCGCGCGCGACGCCGGCGACCCGGGCCTGACCGCGACGCAGCGTCGGCGGCTGGTCGAGTCGGCCGACTACCTGGCGGTCGCGCCGGCGGTCGTGCGGGTGGCGCCGGACGCTCCCGTCGGGGAGCTCGACGACCGGCTGCCGAGCGTCGTCGCGGACGCCGGGGCGCTTGTCGCGCTGGCCGAGACGTGGGGGCTGTCGTCGAGCGTGAAGCGGGTGGTGGACGCGCTCGCCGGGTGAAAGTCGGGCACGACCCGGAAATCGGACGTATCAGACATGGACAAGCGTCCTCCTGCTCGGACGTGCGTTACCGACCGGTAGCCACGCCCGTGCCGGAGACCACCGGCACCCTGCACCCCGACCCCGGGGTCTCGACCGGAAAGGCACGTCCCCATGTCCTCTGCCCGCACCCTGACGTCCACTGTGTCGAAGCGGCACCCCGCGGCCACGACGTCGTCCCACATCCCCAGCAACACGTTCGCCCCGACCGTCCCGCAGCCGTCGCTGGTCGACCGCGCGGTGGCGGGACTGGCGACCGTGCTGACCCGCTACTCCATCACCGCGCTGCGGATCAGCCTCGGGCTGGTGTTCCTCGGCTTCGGCGTCCTGAAGTTCTTCCCCGGCATGAGCCCGGCGGCGGAGCTGGCCGAGCGGACCATCGGCACGCTGACGTTCGGCCTCGTCGGCCCGACGGCGGCTCTGCTGCTGACCGCGATCATGGAGACCGTCATCGGGCTCACGCTGGTCACGGGACTGTTCCTGCGCACGGGCCTGGTCATCCTCGCCGCGGCGCTGGTCGGCATCATGTCGCCGATCGTGCTCTTCTACGGCGAGCTGTTCCCCGCCGGCGGACCGACCCTGACGGGTCAGTACGTGGTGAAGGACATCGTGCTCGCGTGCGCGGGCGCGGTCATCGGCGCCGCGGCGCTCGGTGCGCGGCTGCGACTCCCGCAGGAGTGAGCGACCTCAGTCCTTCAGGAACACCTGGGGGCCCGCCTCGCGCCAGCCGTCCGCGGCTGCCGGGGCGGGTCCTCCTGCGTTCACGACCATGAGCTCGTCGCCGATGACGAGGTCGACGACGCCGCCCTCGGTCGACGTGCACCCGGTGGTCGGCAGCTCGCCGGTGGTCAGGCTCAGCACGCAGAGCAGGTGCGTCCGTGACACGCCGGCGTAGTAGCGCGTGTCGGCCGTCGCGGCCAGGAACCGGGTGCTGGCGGGGTCGATGAGGCTGCCGGCGAGGTCGTCGGCCGCGACGGTGTCCACCGACCGCTGGGCGTGGTCGAACACGGCGAGCGTCGTCGCCGGGTCCACGGTGGGCAGCGCGACGGGGATCTGCGCGAGCCGCACCCAGATCATGCCGCTGGCCACCAGCGCGGCCGCGGCGACCAGGACGAGCGCGGTGAGCATGCCGGACCGACGCCGGGGCGCCTGGTCGGCACCGAACCCGGTGAACGCGTCGGAGAAGAAGTCCGTGTCGTCGAACGTCGTCATACCGTGCACATCGACGTGATCCGGGCCGGACGTGAGGGGCCGTGCACCGAATGCCCCCGTTCGGGTGCAGCGACCCCGCGAACGCAGGGCAGAATCACCTCCCGTGATCACGGTCAGCACGGACGGCTCCTGCCTGCGCAACCCCGGCGGGGCGATCGGGTGGGCCTGGGCCAACCACGACGGCAGCAGCGCCAGCGGCGGTCACGCCTCCGGCACCAACCAGGTGGCCGAGCTCATGGCCGTCCTCGAGGCCATCCGGTCGCACCCCGGCGACGAGCCCCTGGTGATCCAGGCCGACTCGCAGTACGCGATCAAGTGCTCGTCGGAGTGGGTGCACAGCTGGAAGCGCAAGGGCTGGCGCACGGCTGCCGGCGGGCCGGTGCAGAACCTGGCCCTGATCCAGTCCATCGACGCGGCGATCGCGCAGCGGCCGGGTGGCGTCAGCTTCGTGTGGGTCCGCGGTCACCGCGGGGACGAGTTCAACGAGCGGGCCGACGAGCTCGCCGGGATCGCCGCCCGGAGCGTGCGCGACGTCGCTCCGGAACCGGCACGGGCCGCGGAGCCCGACGTCTTGTTCTAGGAGCGGGGCGATCAGCGGGGCTGGGAGCCCCGGGAGAGGATCGCCTGCGCGCCCTGCGCCGCCTCGGTCACGTACTCGGACACCCACCCGACCGGCGCGCTGCCCCACGACTGCCCGACGGCGGCCACGGGGAAGACCACGAGGTCGTGCTCCGCGTGCGTCAGGACCAGCTCGGGGGAGCCGTCACCGCGTGCGGAGCCCCACACCAGCCCCGGCACCCGCTGCGCGACCAGGTCGCCCAGGGTGACGCCGAACGCGTGCACCAGCGACTCCGGGTCGGTGCGGTCGCGCTCGTCGGACTGCAACCAGATCGCCTGGACGCGGTCGAACAGGTCGCCGAGGGTCTGCGTGTCGACCTGGCCCGCGCACAGGCCGGTGATGATCTCCCGGTGCTGCGCGGCCCAGACCAGCTCGGCAGGGTTGAGCGGCTCCACCTGCACCGAGCGGGTGTCGTCGGCAGGCGTGTGCGGGTGCGGCACCGTCGACCCGTCGGTCGGCGTCTCGGCACGTCGGAACAGTCCCATGTGCCGAGTATCGACGGAGTCACCCCTGCGCTTGACCCCCGACACCCCGAGATCGCCCGGTCGGCGTCTCGGTGCACCCGGGCAACTGACCGTCGGACGCACGAGGGCCGCGCCGACCCGGAGGTCGACGCGGCCCTCGTCACGGAGCCAGGCGGGTCAGCGCTTGACCGTCAGGGCGTGCGACGTGGTGGTCGGCAGGTACCCGCCGTCACCGCTGTAGCTGGCGAGCACCACGGTCGAGTGCTGCACCGCCGGGAGGGTCACCTTGGCGACCCCGTTGGTGAGCGGCACCGTGGCCACCCGCTGGAGGCCCAGCGACACGGACACCGAGCCGGTGGGCGCGGGTGCACCCTTCGGGCCGGTGACCGTGATGGTCACCACGGGCTTGTCGCCCTTGGAGACGGTCCACGAGGTCGCCGTGAGCGACGCCGTGGCCTTCACCTTGGTGACGGTGAACCACCGCTGCGCCTGCGACCCGGACACGTCCGCGTTGCCGGTGTAGACGGCGGTCAGGTGGTGGTTGCCGGACCGCAGCGTGCCGGGGATCACCACGTCGGCGACGCCCCGCAGGCCGGTGACCTTGACCGTGCCGGTGGCGACCGTCACCCCACGGTCCTTGATCTCGACCGTGCCCGTCGGCGGTGCGGTCGCACCCTTGACCACGATCGCTGCCTTGGTCGGCTGCCCGTACGGGGCGGACGTCCGGGACAGGATGAACGTGGTCGTCGAGGTCGACTTGGCGATCTCGACCGGGACGGCCTCCGACGTGGACGGCGCGAACAGGCTCGCGTCCGCAGGGGCGAAGCTCGCGGTCAGCGAGTGCGCCCCGGCGCCGAGCGTGACCTTCACGCTCGCCGTGCCGTCGGTGACGGCCGACGAGCCGACCGGGGTCTGCCCGTCGAGGAACGTGACGGTGCCCGCGGCCTCGGCCGGTGCGACGGTGGCCGTGAGCGTGAGCTCCGAGCCGACCGTCGTGTCGCCCGTGACCGCCAGCGTGGTGGTCGTCGGGGTCGCCGGCTCGCCGGTGGCGACCTGCACGACCGTGAACGCCCCGATGTCGCCGTAGCTCACCAGACCGACGTAGGTGGTCCGCGGCGTGAGGTCCGCCCACGACGCGGTGTAGCCCACGGGGACGCCCTGCACCCCGGCCAGCACGGACGGGTCGAGCGCCAGCGGTGCTCCACCGTCCAGCACCGACGTCGCCGTGAGGTCCCACGCGACGCTGCCGGTCGCGTTGAAGACGTCCACGACGACCGCGTAGGTACCGGCGTCGGGCTCAGCCAGATCGACGCGCTCGTCGCCGGACGCGGTCGCCGACTGCCAGCCCGCGACCACGTCCCCTGCCTCGTCCAGCAGGTAGACCGTCAGGTCGAGGTCGGCCGAGTCGTCCAGGGCGTCGAGGTCGAACCGCGCGAACGCAGCACCCGCCGGGACGTCGACGAGGTACTCGGCGGAGTCGCCGGTGGCACCGGAACCGCTGTGCTCGGTCTCGGTGCCGGTCGGGTCGGCGAGCAGCTCGCCGGCGGTCAGGCCGGTCGTCGCCAGCGGGATGTCCCCGGTGGAGCCGGGCGTCACCTCGATGTCGACCGAGCCGGTGGTGCCCGTCCCGTAGACGGACCCCGGAGCGAGGATCGCGACCGGCTGCACCGCGATCGGGCTGCGGACGGCCGTGTCACCCGAGGTCCAGGTGAGCGAGCCGGTCGCGAACTCGTCGAGAGCCGCGTCGGTGCGGGTGAAGGTCACCGAGAACGTCTTCGCCTCGCCGGCCCCGCCGAACGTGAGCGTCGACGGCTCGACCACCGTGTCGATGCCCGGGAGCCCCTGGACCGACGAGGTGAAGGTCCCCGCCTGCGTCGAGGTGACGGTGCGGGTGATCGTCTGGGTGGCCGTGAGGCTGCCGATGCCGATCGAGGCGATGTTCAGGTCGCTCGCGTCGATCGGGTCGGCGGGAGCGCCGTACCCCTGGCCCGCCAGGTACGAGTACCAGTCCGGCAGACCGTTCAGGTAGAGCAGGCCGGGCTCGAAGAACTTCGTCGGGTCGACGTGCCCGGCACCCTGCGCGAACGGGTCGGTGACGGGGTCGCCCGCGTCGTCGACGGTGTCGTACGCGGTCGTCATCATCGCGGACTTGATCTCGGAGGGTGCTGCGTCGGGACGCTCACCGAGGTACAGGGCCGCGAGGCCGGCGATGTGCGGCGAGGCCATGGACGTGCCGCTGAGGAACTCGTACGTGGGCTCCCCGCCCTCGGCGTTGGCGCCGGCGGCGAGGATGGAGACGCCCGGAGCCGCGATGTCCGGCTTGATGATGTCGCTGCCGCCCGCGAGGATCGGCCCGCGCGAGGAGAAGCCGGCGACCTGCGGGACCGGCGGGGTGGTGCCGAGCTCGTTGCCGGTGGTGAAGGTCGCGGTGGCGCCGGCGGTGGCCGCGTAGGCGACGACCGCGTCGTGGTAGATGTGGCTGAGGTGCACGGTCGGGACCGAGTGGAAGTCCGTGTCGAGCGAGCTGGGGGTCACGTTGACCAGCACCATGCCGATGCCGCCGACGCGGGCGACCTCGGCCGACTTGTCGACGCGGGCGACGACGCCGCGCTCGCAGACGATGATCGTGTCGGGCTGGACGAGCGCCGGGTCGAGGGAGCCGGGCGCGCACAGTCGCACGTCCGCGGCGGTCGCGCCGGCGAGGCCGACGGCGGTGGAGTTCACCAGCGCACCGGTGAGCGGCTCCGCGGCCGGGTCCATGTCGACCGTGATCGAGGCACCTGCGAAGGCCTGGCTGTCACCGAGCGTGACCGTGGCCTCGTAGCTGGGGATCGTGGATGCGGCCACCGAGGTGTACCAGGGGGATGCGTGGTCCGCGGTCGAGGCGCCGGGTCCGGCGTTGCCCGCGGAGACGGAGACGAAGATGCCCGCCGCCGCTGCGCCGAGGAACGCGTAGTCCTCAGGCCCGAGCACGGTCGTCGCCGCGCCGCCGCCGATGGAGAAGTTGATGACGTCGACGCCGTCGGCGACCGCCTGGTCGATGGCGGAGAGGATGTCGGAGTTCGCGCAGCCGTCGTCGGTCTGCACGGACGGGTCCGGACCGGACCAGCAGACCTTGTAGGCGGCGATCTTGGCCGCGGGCGCGACGCCCGTGATGGTGCCGAAGTCGATGCCGCCGATCGAGGTCGGCGTGCCCACGTTGCCGGCCGCCGTGCTGGCGGTGTGCGAGCCGTGGCTGTCACCGTCGCGCGGGGACACGTACTCGCCGGTGGACGCGTCGCCGATGTTGGCGGCGCCGTACCCGTCGAGGAAGTAGCGAGCGCTGACGATCTTGGTCGAGCAGTCGTCGGCGGTGAACTGCTCGCCCGTCTGGCAGATGCCGTGGAAGACGTTGCCGTCACCCTTCTGGAAGGTGATCGTGTCACCGTCCAGGTACGGCTCGGCGCCTGCCGTGGTGCCCAGCGGGCTGCCCGCGAAGGCGGGGTTCTCGGGCGCGATGCCCGTGTCCAGCACGCCGAGGACGACGCCGTCACCGGCCTGGTCGGCGCCGCCGATCGACTCCCAGACGCCCCCGGGGCCGTCGAGCCCCAGGAAGGACGTCGAGGGCTCGGCGGTGATGTGCTTGAGCTCGTCCGGGACCAGGGAGAGCACCTCGCGGTCGGCGTGCAGCGTGGCCGCCTGCGCCGCGGTGAGGTCTGCCGCGAACCCGTTGAGGGCCAGCGTGTAGGAGGCGTCGATCGAGGCACCGACCGAGTCGGCCACGGCCTCCTGCTTGTCCGCGAGGTAGTCGCGGTAGCTCTTGGCGGGCGCCTTGCGTGCGTTGAGCTGGTCGCCCTCGGCGGGCTTGGTGGCCGCGTAGCCGCTGACGCCGCCGTCGTAGGTGGCGACCGCCTCGTCGGCGAGGGTCACGATGTAGCGGCCGGGCTTGAACTCGGTCTGGCCGCTGGGCTTCGTGATCTCGAAGCCCGTCCCTGTCGGCGGGGGTGCCGCCGACGCGCCTCCGGCGCCGAGTAACGCGGTGCTGATCGCGACTGACAGGGCGGTGACGGCGGCGAGGACGGGTCGACGTGGCATGTGCGCATCCCTGGCTTCGAGGAGGATCGACGTGCGTGCGCCCGCGACGTGACGGTAGTCACACGTTGACGCACGCCCGGTGCACGTTACTGGCAGGTACGGCATTCGTCACCTTCAGGCGGAATGATCGTTTCCTGTTCGTGACCTGAGGGCTCAGCGCAGGGGCACGAAGACGAACGACCCATGAGTCGTGATCTCCGTCCGCCCGTCCCGCCGTTCCACCAGGTGCATGGTCGAGCGCACCGGGATCACCATGCGTGCGTCCTCGCCGAGCTGGTCCACCAGGGCCGCGGGCAGCCGCCTCGGTGCCGCCGAGACGAGGATCCGGTCCCACCCGCCGTCGACCGGCCGGCCGAGGGCCCCCGGGGTCGCCTGCTCGATGCGCGCCCAGGGCAGGCCGCACGCGTCGAGGTTGGCCGCGCCCCACACGGCGAGCTCGGGGTCGAGCTCCAGCCCGAGCACGGCGCCCCTCGGTCCGACGAGCCGGGCGAGCAGCGCGGTCGTCCAGCCGGAGCCGGACCCGACGTCGAGCACGCGCGCACCGACGGGCACCTGGAGCAGCCGGAGCATGAACGAGACGGTGCTCGGCTGCGAGCTGGTCTGCCCGTGCCACAGCGGCAGCGGGTGGTCCTCGGCCGCGCGGGCGCGCTGCTGCTCCGGCAGGAACCGCTGGCGCGCGAGCTCGTGCATCGCGTCGTCCACGTCGGCGGCGCGTGTCGGGTCGGCGTGCGCACCCATGAGGTGAGCCTACGATCGGGCCTTCCGCCATGGACGCCGTGAGGAGGCACCGTGCGCTACGACGTCGTGGTCGTCGGCTCCGGCTTCGGCGGGTCCGTGGCGGCCCTGCGGCTCGTCGAGAAGGGCTACCGCGTCCTGGTGCTCGAGGCCGGGCGACGGTTCACCGACGAGACCCTCCCGCGCACCTCGTGGGACGTCAGCCGGTTCCTCTGGGCGCCACGGATCGGCTGGCTCGGCATCCAGCGCATCCACGTGCTGCCCGACGTGGTGGTGCTGGCCGGCGCGGGCGTCGGCGGGGGCTCGCTCGTCTACGCCAACACCCTCTACCGGCCCACGTCCGACGCGTTCTACGCGGACCCGCAGTGGGCGGGCATCACCGACTGGCGGGCGGAGCTGGCGCCGTACTACGACCAGGCGAGCCGCATGCTCGGGGTCGTCGACAACCCCACGTGCACGCCGTCCGACGAGATCGTGCGCAAGGCCGCGGTCGACCTGGGCGTCGGCGACTCGTTCCGGCTGGCGCCTGTCGGCGTGGTGTTCGGTGTCCCCGGCGCGCGGGTGCCGGACCCGTTCTTCGGGGGTGCCGGACCGGAGCGGCGCGGCTGCCTGGAGTGCGGCGAGTGCATGACCGGCTGCCGGCACGGCGCCAAGAACACGCTGCCCACCAACTACCTCTACCTGGCCGAGCGGGCGGGCGCGCGGGTGGTCGCGGAGACGACCGTGACGTCCGTGCGCCCCTGCGCTCAGGGCTGGGAGGTCCGCACCGAGCGGACCGGTCGCCGCGGGGCGGGGCGGACCGTGACCGCCGACCAGGTGGTCGTCGCGGCCGGGACGTGGGGCACCCAGCAGCTCCTGCACCGGATGAAGGCGGACGGCACCCTGCCGCGGCTGTCGGACCGCCTGGGCGCGCTGACCCGCACCAACAGCGAGTCGCTCGGCGGCGCGGCGACGCGCTGGCGCGGGTGGCGACGCCGGCCGGACCTGACCCGCGGCGTCGCGATCACGTCCTCGGTCCACCTGGACGACCACACCCACCTGGAGCCCGTGCGCTACGGCCGCGGGTCCAACCTCATGGGCCTGCTCAGCACGGTCCTCACCGACGGCGGCGGGCGCGTGCCCCGACCGGTGCGCTGGCTGGGCAACGTGCTGCGGCATCCCGGACAGGTGGCGTCGCTGCTGCTGGGCCTGGGCAGCTGGTCGCAGCGCACGGTCATCGGGCTCGTCATGCAGACCGGCGGGGCGTCGATCACCGTGCGACCACGGCGGACCTGGCGCGGGACCACCCGGCTGACGTCGACGCCGGGGGAGGGCGAGCCCAACCCCACCTGGATCCCGGCCGCCAACGCCGCCTACCGGCGGATGGCCGCGCACCTGGGCGGCTTCGCCGCGAGCAGCCTGGGCGAGGTGGCCGACGTGCCCATGACGGCGCACTTCCTCGGCGGGTGCACCATCGGCCGGTCGGCGGACGAGGGCGTGGTCGACGCCTACCACCGGGTGTTCGGGTACCCGGGCCTGCACGTGGTGGACGGCTCGACGGTCTCCGCGAACCTCGGGGTCAACCCGTCGCTCACCATCACCGCGCAGGCGGAGCGGGCGTTCTCGCTGTGGCCCAACCGTGGGGAGCCCGATCCGCGGCCCGCGCTCGGCGAGCCGTACGAGCGGCTGCGGCCGGTCCGACCGCTGCGTCCGGCGGTACCGGCGTCGGCCCCGGGCGCGCTGCGCCTGACCGTGCTCTAGACGGACTCCCGCACCGGGACCACGGGGATCATCCCCGTGCGCGGCACGTCCGCCGCCGACGGGGGCGGGACGAACTTCGGCTTGCGTCCCGGACGGCCCCGCTCGCGGCGCATCTCGATGCCCTCGAGCGTGGTCGCGCGCCAGACCGCGCCGCCGTTCAGCCGACCGTCGGGCTGCGGCAGCCACGGCACCTTGCGGGACAGCCAGACGCGGATGGTGGCGTGCTCGACCCCCAGCCGGTCGGCCAGCCGGGCGATGTCGTAGAGGTCGTCGAGGCCCTGCGGCACCGGGGGCGCGGCGGTCGGGGCGGGGGGTGGTTCGGGGAGCACGGCGAAAGCGTAGCGGCCCGCGCCTGTGAATTGTGTGACGGAGACGTGACGAGATCCACACGAGATCTCCCCCGCCCTGGGGCCTCAAGTGTCAGGGGCGACCGTCCGAAGAACTTAACGTGTTACGCGTGAGTAACAAGATTCCGTTCCGAGGTCGGCCAGCGGGTGGCCGGCACGCTGCGGCGCGCCCTGCGCCCGTACGTGCCCTCCCCCAGCCCGCCCGCCTCGCCCAGGGTGCCGTGGTCGCGGCGCTCGCCGTGAGCATGTGCGCGATGGTCGCGGTGTCGGCGAATGCCCGTGACGGTGGGAGCGCGCTCACGGGCGTCGTTCCGGCCCACCGATCCGCCGCCCAGGTCGAGCAGGCGCGGGCCGGTGCGGTCGAGGTCGCCACCGACGCCATCGAGTTCGCCCAGACGGTCCAGGCGGAGGCGGCGCAGGTCGCGATCGACGCCACCCAGCTCCAGGCCCTCGAGGCCGCGACCGACCACCTCGACGAGGTGCTCGCCGTCGCGACCGCCGACGTCGACCGCGGCGCCGCCACGTCCCGCTCCGACGACCGCGACGACGTCGCCGGCATGGAGGGCACCGCAGGGACCGCGGCCGAGCCGACCGCCGCCGCGACCAGTACCCCGGCCCCGCAGACGGAGACCGACCCCGCGACGGTGTTCGAGCAGACGCCGGCCGCCGTACCCACCGTCGCGCCGAAGACCGGCGCGGAGGACTCCACCACCGCCGAGCTGCGGGAGGCCGTCGCCGCGGTCGCGACCGCCACGGCCGTCGTGAAGCAGAGCGCCGAGGCGAAGAAGGTCGCTGACGCCGCCGCAGCCGCGGCCGCTGCCGCCGCCTCCGCACAGGCGGCCGCCGACGCCGCTGCCGCCGCGCAGGCCGCCGCCGAGTCGGAGGCAGCCCGGCGCGCCGCGTGGAAGCAGTCGCTGCTCGGCTACGCCAACGGCAAGATCCCCGACTCCGCCCTCTGCGGCGTCAGCTTCGACGCGTCCGTGCGGCTGCGCTGCGACGCCGCCGAGCAGCTGGACATCCTCAACGCCGCCTACCGGGACAAGTTCGGTGCCAACCTCTCGGTCAGCGACTCCTACCGCTCGTACGCGGGCCAGGTGCTGTGCCAGCGCACCAAGGGCTACCTGTGCGCGACGCCCGGCACGTCGAACCACGGCAGCGGCGTGGCGGTCGACCTCGGTGGCGGCATCGAGACGTTCGGCACCAAGCAGTACCGCTGGATGACCGCCAACGCCCCGGCGCTGAACTGGACGCACCCGTCCTGGGCGGAGAGCGGCGGCAGCAAGCCCGAGGCGTGGCACTGGGAGTACACGGACTGATCGTTCGTGGTGGTCCGTCCGACCCGGACGCGCCACCGCGGCCCTACGATCGGGCGCATGAGCACCTCGGCCGAGCCGGGGCGGACCTGGCCCCTGGTGGGCCGGGCCGCCGAGCTCGACGACCTCGACGACCTGTTGTCGACGGCCGCCGACGGGGTGGGCGTGACGGTGCTCCTGGAGGGTGAGGCCGGCGTCGGCAAGACGAGCCTGGTCGACGCCCTGCGTGGCTCGGCCCGGCTGCTCGACGTGGAGCTGCGCACAGCCCGCGCCACCGAGATGCGCGCCTGGCCGTTCGCCCTGCTCTCCGACGCGCTGCTGGTGCGGTCGGGCCGGTCCAGCCGGGGTCCCGTTGAGGCGGAGCTGACCGACCTGCTGGACGCGATCTATGCCGACCCCGTCCGCTCGGTGGCCCGGTACGACCGCGCCGCCGAACTGTTCGCAGCCCTGCTGCGCCGCCGGGGCGACAGCCGCCCGTGGGCCCTGGTGCTCGAGGACGTGCACGAGGCCGACGCCCCCTCGCTCGAGGTCCTGCTCCAGCTGGCGCACGAGGGTGCGGTGCCGCGGGCGCTCGTGGTGCTCACCATGCGCCCGGTCCCGTACCGGCCCGAGCTCGCCGAGGTGGTCGCCGCGTGGACGCGGGCGGGCGCCCGGTACCTGGAGCTGCGGCCGCTGAACGCGCGCGCCACGGTGGAGCTGGCCGAGAACCTCGTCGGCACCCCGGTGGGCCCGGCGCTGCGCGGGACGCTCGCGACGACGGGCGGCAACCCCCGTCTGGTCGCGGACGTGGTGCGGACGGCCCGGGCGGCCGGCGCGCTGGTCACCACGGACGGCGTCCTCGACTCGACGGGCGTCCGGTGGCTGACGCCGCTCGACGAGGTGGTCCGGCGTCGCGTCGAGTACCTGGGGCCCGAGGTGCTGGCCCTGCTGGGTCAGGCGTCGGTGCTGGGCTCGTCGTTCGTGATCGCCGACCTGGCCTCCCTGGCCGGCGACCCGGTCGGCGACTGCTGGCGCACCCTGCGGCACGGGCTGGCCGCCGGCGTGGTCCGCGCCCGCGGCGACCGGCTGGTGTTCGGCCACGACCTGGTGCGGGGGGCGCTGTACAACGGGCTCGAGCCCGAGCAGCGCCGGGCCCTGCACGCACGTGCCGCCTGGGCGCTGCGGCAGGCCGGTGCGCCCGCGCAGATCGTCACCGCGCACCTCGAGCGCGCGCGCTGAGCGCTCCGGCGCATAGCGTGGAGCTCCCGGGCTCACGCCCGTCCGACTGACCAGAGGAGCACCATGCCCACGCGCACGTCACGCACCGCCTGGAACGGGACCCTGATGGAGGGCGGTGGCCAGGTCGAGCTCAGCAGCTCCGGCGCGGCCACGTTCGACGTCTCGTTCCCGAAGCGCGCCGCGGAGGACGCCGACGGCACGACGAGCCCCGAGGAGCTCATCGCGGCCGCCCACTCGTCCTGCTTCGCCATGCAGCTGTCCGCCGTGATCGCCGAGGCCGGTGGCACGCCCATCGCCCTGGAGGTCAGCGCCGACGTCACCCTGCGCCCCGACCCCGCCGGCGGCTTCCGGATCAGCGGGATCGTCCTGACGGTCCGCGGGGAGGTCGAGGGTCTCGACGCGGACGGCTTCCAGGCCGCTGCCGAGAACGCCAAAGCCACGTGCCCGGTGAGCAAGGCCCTGACCGGCACCGAGATCACCCTGAACGCGTCGCTGGCCTGACACGACCCGCAGCGTCCGAGGAACTGGTCGCCCTGGCGCTCATTTCCTCGGACGTTGCACCGCGTGGACCAGGGACGTCCGAGCAACTGGTCGCCCTGGCGCTCACTTCCTCGGACGTCCCTGTCGCGTGACCATCCCTCGGTGACGTGTGCGGGGGAGACGGTCGCCGGTGCGAGACTGCCCCCGTGGTGGCCGTGACGCAGACCGTGGCAGGTGACGTGGGCAGCGCCGACGTGGTGCAGGCCCTGCGGTCCGCGCTGCGCGGGGAGGTCGACGACAGCACCCGCCGGCGCGCCGAGTACTCCACCGATGCGTCGAACTACCGCGTGGTCCCGCAGGTCGTCGCGTTCCCGCGGGACACCGACGACGTGCTCGCGGCCCTGTCGGTGGTGCGCGACCTCGGTGTCCCGCTGACTGCCCGCGGGGGAGGCACGTCGGTCGCCGGCAACGCGGTCGGCACGGGGGTGGTGCTCGACTTCTCGCGGCACGTCAACCGGATCCTGGAGATCGACCCGGACGCACAGACCGCCCGCGTCGAGCCGGGCGTGATCATGGCCGCCCTCCAGAAGGCAGCGGCCCCGCACGGTCTGCGCTTCGGCCCGGACCCGTCGACGCAGGCGCGCGCGACGCTCGGCGGGATGATCGGCAACAACGCCTGCGGCCCCCGCGCGGTGGCGTACGGGCGGACCGCGGACAACGTGCTGGCTCTCGACGTGGTGGACGGCGCCGGGCGACGGTTCGAGGCGCGGTCGGGGGCGGGCGCGCTCGACGTCGTCCCGGGTCTCGACGCCCTGGTCCGCGGCAACCTGGACGTCATCCGGACCGAGCTTGGCCGGTTCGGCCGGCAGGTCTCCGGCTACTCGCTCGAGCACCTGCTGCCCGAGAAGGGCACCGACCTGGCCAAGGCGCTGGTCGGCACGGAGGGGACCGTTGCCACGCTGCTCGGCGCGACCGTCCGCCTGGTGCCGGTCGCGGCCGCCCCGGTGCTCGTCGTGCTCGGCTACCCGGACATGCCCACGGCGGCCGACGCCGTCCCCGCGCTGCTCGCGCACGCCCCGCTGGCCATCGAGGGCATGGACTCCCGGCTGGTGGACGTGGTCCGCCGCGTGCGCGGTGCGTCGGCGGTCCCCCCGCTGCCGACCGGCGGGGGATGGTTGATGGTCGAGGTGGGCGGTG
This sequence comes from Cellulomonas sp., assembly GCF_965229465.1. GTDB lineage: Bacteria > Actinomycetota > Actinomycetes > Actinomycetales > Cellulomonadaceae > Cellulomonas. The sequence continues at coordinate 2,258,403 of NZ_OZ245882.1, forward strand.
CGGACCTCGACGAGGCTCTGCAGCGGGCGCATGCGCTGGCGGGCGATGCCGGAACCACGGCCGTGGGCCTCTTCCCGCCCGGACCCGAGGCCGCCGCGATGTGGCGCATCCGCGAGGACGGTGCCGGCCTGGGTGGTCGGACGCCGTCCGGCGAGCAGGCGTGGCCGGGGTTCGAGGACTCGGCCGTCCCGCCGGAACGGCTCGGCGCCTACCTGCGTGAGCTCGAGGCGCTCATGGCGTCGCACGCCGTGGACGGTCTGGCCTACGGGCACTTCGGCGACGGCTGCGTGCACCTGCGTCTGGACATCCCGCTCGAGCGGTCGGGCAACCCGCTGCGCGCGTTCATGACCGACGCGGCGGCGCTCGTCGCGTCGCACGGCGGGTCGCTGTCGGGTGAGCACGGCGACGGCCGCGCCCGCTCGGAGCTGCTGCCCGTCATGTACTCCGCGCAGGCGATCGACCTGTTCGGCGCGTTCAAGGACCTGCTCGACCCGCGCGACCTGCTCAACCCCGGGGTGCTGGTCCGGCCGCGCCCGCTCGACGCCGACCTGCGCCGCCCGTGGGCCCGCCCGCTGCTGGCCGACGGGCACGGGTTCTCGTTCGTGCACGACGCCGGGGACCTGACCACCGCGCTGCACCGCTGCGTCGGTGTCGGCAAGTGCCGGGCGGACAGCACCGCGACCGGCGGCTTCATGTGCCCGTCCTACCTGGCGACGCGGGACGAGAAGGACTCCACCCGCGGACGCGCGCGCGTCCTCCAGGAGATGGCGAACGGCACCCTGGTCGGCGGCGGCTGGTCGTCGCCCGAGGTGCACGAGTCGCTCGATCTCTGCCTGTCCTGCAAGGCGTGCTCGTCGGACTGCCCCGCGGGCGTCGACATGGCGCAGTACAAGTCCGAGGTGTTGAACCGTACGTATCGCGGAAGGCTGCGCCCGGCGTCGCACTACGCGCTCGGCTGGCTGCCCCGCTGGGCGCGGCTGATCACCGGTGTCCCGGGGCTGTCCGCGCTGACCAACGCGGTGCTCGGCATCCGTCCATTGGCCAAGGTCGTGCTGGCCGGCGGCGGCATGGACACCCGACGGCAGATGGTCACGTTCGCGCGGCGGCCCTTCCGCGCGTGGGTGCGCGGCACGGGCAGCGGGAACGTCACGCTGGTCCCGTCCGGTGGCGGGAGCGAGCGTCGTCACCACCCCGAGCGCAAGGTCCGAGCAGGTGCGCGTCCCGGCGACCGGTTCCTCGGACGTCCCGGCAAGGGCACCCAGCGCGGCGGCACGACCGGTTCCCGCAGGCCGCAGGTGGTGCTCTGGACCGACTCGTTCTCCGACACGCTCGCGCCGTCCGTGGCGCAGGCCGCCGTCGCGGTGCTCGTCGACGCCGGGTACGAGGTGCTGGTCCCGCAGGACAACGCGTGCTGCGGCCTCACCTGGATCAGCACCGGGCAGCTGGACGGGGCGAAGAAGCAGCTGACCCATCTGCTCGGCGTGCTCGGACCGTTCGCGGTCAACGGCATCCCGATCGTCGGCCTCGAGCCGTCGTGCACCGCGGTCCTGCGCTCCGACCTGCGTGACCTGCTCCCCGACGACCCGCGCGCCGTGGCCGTCGCCCGCGAGACCCGGACCCTGGCGGAGCTGCTCACCGCGCCCGCACCCATCGGTCCGGGCGACCGCTGGCAGGTGCCGGACCTGTCGGACGTCACCGCCGTCGTGCAGCCGCACTGCCACCACCACTCGGTGATGACGTGGACGCCCGACCGCCGCCTGCTCACCGACGCCGGCGCGCAGTTCTCGGCGCTCGCGGGCTGCTGCGGCCTGGCCGGCAACTTCGGCATGGAGAAGGGGCACTACGACGTGTCCGTCGCGGTGGCGGAGAACGCGCTGCTCCCGGCGCTGCGCGACGCCGCCCCGGGGGACGTGTTCCTGGCCGACGGCTTCTCGTGCCGCACGCAGGCGGACCAGCTGGCGGGGGTGCAGGGCGTGCACCTGGCCGAGCTGCTGGCCGCGCACCTGCCCGCCCGCCGCGCGGTCGAGACGTCGGCCTAGGCTGGCCGCATGCTCGTCGCCTTCTCCGTCGCCCCGCTCGGTGCGGGCGAGTCCGTGACCGCCGCCGTCGCCGATGCCGTCCGCATCGTCCGCGAGTCCGGGCTCCCCAACCGCACCGACGCCATGTTCACCACGCTCGAGGGCGACTGGGACGAGGTGATGGACGTCGTGAAGCGCGCCACGGACGCGGTCGGCCGGCACGGCCACCGCGTGAGCCTGGTGCTCAAGGCGGACATCCGGCCGGGGCACGTGGGGGAGCTCACCGGCAAGGTCGAGCGGGTCGAGGCCGCGCTCACCAACGGGTGACGAAAGCGGCCGACCGGACGATCCGGACGGCGGAAACAGGACGCATCCGGGTGATGTGACCGATCTCCGACCGGCACGTCCGACGGACGGGCTGACGTGCCAAGCGCGCTGTGGGACAGTGTGGTCGCGAGCGTGCCGGTCGGGGCGCGCGGGGCGCACGACGGGACGCGGAAGGCCAGACAGATGCCGATCTTCGAGCTCGACGAGGGCCGACCGCGCCTAGTCCAGCCGATGCAGCCCCTGACCGGATCCTTCGCGCAGGAGTGTGCCTCCCTCCTCACGCACCACCTCGCCGCCATCGCCGGCGAGCCCTTGTTCGCGGTCCGTTCCCGCACGGGTGCCCCCGACCACGCGGACCTGCCGGAGCTGCTCGCCCTCGACTCCACCGGCCGCCCCGTGGTCATCGACGTGGTGCAGGTGGTCGACGACGACGCGGTCATCTCCGCCCTGCGGCACGCGGGTGCGGCCGCGCGCATGACCACCACCGACCTGGCGCGGGCCTACCACCCGGACCCGAGCCGGTTCGCGGTCGACTTCGCAGCGTTCCGGGAGCAGGCGGCGTTCGGTGCCCAGACGAGCCGGCGCGAGGGCGTCCGGCTGGTCCTGCTGTGCTCCGAGGTGGCTGCCGAGGCCGGGGACACGCTCGGCTTCCTGCGCGGCCCCGGCCGCCACGTGGACGTGCTCCAGGTGGGCGTCGTGCGCGGTGTCGACGACCGCCGGCTGCTCGACGTCTCCCCGCTGGCCACCCACGAGGGCGCCCGGCGATCCGTGGAGCCCACTGCGCTGCGCCTCGTGCGGTCCAGCGAGGGCTTCACCGCGGGTGCGTACGAGCCCTACGTCCCGACGGCCGGGCCGGTGCGCACGCCCGCGACGGGGGAGCTGCGCGCGGTCACCCCGCCGCCGGCCACCCCGGCGCCGCCGGCCCCGACCCCGCTGCGGGTGCCCCCGCCCGAGCCGGCACCGCGGCCTGCCACGGAGCAGAAGCCCCGGCCGACGGTGCACGAGGCGCCGACCACGCTGACGCCGGTGGTGGGCCTGCGGTCCGCCGCCGACCACGTCGTGCCCCGCACCCCGCCCCGCGACCGGACGGACGAGGTGGCCGGACCGCGCCCGTTCGTCCCGGTGTCGGCGCCGCTGCCGATCTCGTCGAGCTTCCCCTCGACCCCGGCCACACCGACCGTCCCGACCGTCCCGATGCCCCCGCGGCCGTCGACCCCGGCGCCGCTCGCTCCGCCGGCACCGACCGAGGAGCTCGCCCCGGTCCGGGACACCATCCTCGACGACGACCTCAGGGCGCTGCCCGAGCTGGCCACGCTGGCGAAGAGCCGCCGCGCGATCACGACGCTCGTGTGGGTGCGGGCACGCCGCGGTCAGCGGCTGGTCGCCATGCTCCGCACGGACGGGCTCATCGAGCTGCCGACGGGCGAGCTGCACGCGGACCCGGACACGGCGGCGTCGGCGGCGGTGGCCGCGGAGAACCTGGTCGACGGCTGGCGGGCGTGGCGGCTGGGCGAGGGCGGTCCGACGCTCGCCGAGGCCACCGGCATCCTGCGTCCGTGACGCCCGGTCAGCTCCACCCGTAGGCGGCGGACCAGCGGTCGATCTCGGCGTACAGGCGCCTGCGCACGGGCTGCGGCGAGAGCGTGAGGTCGTGCAGGCCGTCCCGGATCCGCACCACGGTCACGTGCGTCCCCAGCTGCACAGCGCGGCGCACCACCAGCTCGACGTCGAGCACCACGTCGGCGTGGCGCATCTCCTCGCTCCACCGGGGGTTGATGACGGTCCGGCTGGACGCCAGGACGAGGATCGGCTGCTCGACCGTCAGGCCGCGGGCCACCCGCGCGTGCCCGGCCATGATCGCCTGGAGCCAGCCCGCGCGGACGGGGAACGACGGCGTCGGACGCCACACCGTGTCGTAGGTCCACTCGCCGCCGCTCGCGCTGCTCAGGGTCCGCGCGTAGTAGCCGGGGTCGATGTTGGGCAGGGGCGCCTTCGGCTGGAACCGCGCGATGCGCGCGATCGCCGGGGTGCTGACGTGCCGGAGCACCGACGACCCCTGCAGCTCCAGCCAGGGGCTGTTCAGCACGAGCCCGCTCAGCTCGCCGGGGTGCCGGTGGGCCCACAGCGCCGCGATCAGCCCGCCGGTCGAGTGCCCCATGACCATCACGCGGGCGCGGGCGCCCAGGTCGGCGGTGATCACGGCCAGGGACGCCTCGAGCTCCTCGTCGTAGGCCTCCAGGTCGTCGATGTACCCCGGGGTCTGGCCCGGACGCAGGCTGCGGCCGTACTTGCGCAGGTCGAGGGCGTAGAACGCGGCGCCGCGCGCGTGCCAGTACTCGGCGAGCTCGGTCTGGAAGAAGTAGTCGGACCAGCCGTGGACGTAGAGGATCGCGCGCGACGGACGCAGCGGCTCGGGCGCCGGCGGCGCGTAGCGAACCAGGCTGGCCACCACGTCGCCCTCGTCGTCGGGCCGCAGGGGCAGGGTCCGGACCTGGTAGTCAGGGCCGAGGATGTCGTCGACCCACCCGCCTCCTGGGCTCATGGCTCGAGGACGATCTTCCCGAACTGGCTCCCGTCCACCAGGCGTCGGACGGCGTCCCGCGCGTCGGACAGCGGGAACGTCGAGTCCACCAGCGGGCGCACCCCCGTGCGGGCGAGGAACGCGAGCAGGTGCTGGAGGTCGTCGCGCGAGCCCATCGTCGTGCCGACCACGCTGATCTCCTGGAAGAAGATCCGGGTCAGCTCCGCCGGCTCGGCGTCCCCACTGGTGGCCCCCGCGACGACGATGGTCCCGCCCGGCCGCACCGAACGTACCGAGTGCGACCAGGTGGCCTTGCCGACGCTCTCCAGCACGATGTCCACCCGCGGCACCCGGGCGCCGGGCTCGACCGCGGCGGCGGCGCCGAGCGACAGGGCGCGTGCGCGGCGGTCCTCGTCGCGACTGGTCACGATGACCTCCAGCCCGGCGGCGGCGCCGAGCAGGATCGCCGCCGAGGCCAGCCCGCCACCGGCGCCCTGCACCAGCACGCGCTGCCCGGGCGTCGCGCCGCCGGAGCGGAAGAGCATCCGGTACGCGGTGAGCCAGGCGGTCGGCAGGCACGCGGCCTCGACGAACGACAGCGCGGCCGGCTTGTCGACGAGGTTCCACGTGGGCACGGCGACCTGCTCGGCGAGGGTGCCGGGGTAGCGCTCGGACAGCAGGCTGCGCGGCTCGTCGGCGCCCACTCCGTGCCCCGACGCCCCGCCGATCACGCCGTGCACGACGACCTCGCGCCCGTCGGCCGTGACCCCCGCGGCGTCGGTGCCCAGGATCATCGGCAGCTGCTCGGCGCGGATGCCGACGCCGCGCAGCGTCCACACGTCGTGGTGGTTCAGGGCGGCCGCGCGGACGTCGACCACCGACCAGTTCGCGCGGGCCTCCGGCGCCGGCTGCTCACCCACCTCGAGGCCGCTCACGGGGTCGTCGGACGAGAAGCGGGCGGCGTAGGCGGCGATCACGAACCCAACGTATCCGTCGCGGTGGCCGCGCTTGAGGTTCCCCCGCGGCAAGGCCCTAGGTTCACGGACATGGACGACGGACTGCTCACGGTCGGCCGGCTGGCCCGCCGGGTCGGGCTGACCGCCAAGGCGCTGCGCCACTACGACCGCATCGGGCTGCTGACGCCGGCGGAGGTCGACCCGGTCACTGGCTACCGGCTCTACGCCCCCGACCAGGTGGCCACCGCGCGTCTGGTGCAGCTGCTCCGCTCGGTCGACGTGCCGCTGGAGCAGGTCCGTGCCTGCCTGCGGGACGAGTCGGTCGTCCCGCAGGTGCTCGCGGCGCACCGGCGTCGGCTCCAGGCGCGCCTGGACCGGGTCCGCGGCGAGCTCCACCGCACCGACCACCTCCTCGAGGACGGAACCGCCATGACCGCGCAGGACACCCAGCCCTCCACCGCCCACGACGAGCGCCGGCTGGCCGTCGACCTCTTCAACGGGGTCTGGAGGCTGCTCGAGAACGAGGACCGCACGGTCGAGGACGACGACCGCATGGTCCACATGGCGCACGCGTCCCGGTACCACTGGGGGCAGGTGGGCGCGCCCGAGAACCGCAGCCGCGGCGAGTGGCAGGTGTCGCGGGTGTACAGCGTCCTGGGCCGCGTCGAGCCGGCGCTGCACCACGCGCAGCGCGGGCTCGAGATCTGCCAGGCGCACGGCATCGCGGACTGGGACCTCGCGTACGCGTACGAGTCGCTGGCCCGCGCGCACGCCGTGGCCGGCGACAAGGACCAGGCGCGGTCGTGGACCGAGCAGGCGCTCGCGGCGGCCGAGGAGATCGCCCAGGACGACGACCGCGAGCTGCTGCTGTCGGACCTGGAGTCGGTCCCGGGTCAGCCGCGGTTCTGGTGAGCCGTCACAGGATCGGCAGCATCCGGCCGAGGTCGGGCACCGCGTCGGAGGTGTAGCGCGGGTGCAGGGCGACGGCCAGCACGTCGACGTCGTAGGGCACGCGGCCGGCGGCGAGCCGGACCCACGTCCGCGCGTCGGCGATCTCCAGGCTCCATCCGCCGCGCGCGACCACGATCTCGAGCAGCTTGTCGGCGACGAGCCGCAGCGCGCCGGGGTCCACCGGGTCCGAGCTCCTCGGCACCGACCGCGCCAGGTCGTCGGCGTGCACCACGAGCTCGAGCACCCGCGAGACCGCCATCGTGCTGAGCAGCACCGGTCCTCGACGTGCCTGCACGACGCGGTCCTCGGGGCCCAGCGCGTCCAGCTGCGCGAACGCGGCCTGCGCCCGCCGGTCCACCTCGGCGAGCGGGTCGTGGGCGATCTCGACGGCCAGCGCGCGGGTGGTCTCGGCGATGTCGGCCGCCCGGCCCGCGTAGGTGCCGACGTACTCGCCGAGCGTCAGCGGCACGGTGCCGTCCGGCACGGGGACGCAGACCGCCAGGGCCTCCATTGCGCGGCCGAGGTGCGCGACGAGCTCCGCGACGGTCCAGCCGTCCAGCACGGACGGGGCGTCGGCCACCTCGTCGTCGACCACGTCGGTGACCCAGGACCGCAGCCGGTCCCACTGGGCGTGCAGGGCGGTGCGGGCGTCGTCGAGCTCTCCGGAGGACATGGGGCCCATCGTGCCCGCGTCCGGTCCGGTGCACATCCCCGTCCGCGCACCCGCTCGAACCGCCCCGCGGTACCGGCGCGTTCCGGCAGGATGGGCCGATGTCCGAGCCCGTCGACTTCGCCCCGTGGGACTCCGTGGGCCACCCCGGTTCGACCCTGTCGACGACGCCGGCGGCCTCCCGCCGGAGCACCGTCGAGGTCGTCGGACCGCAGGGAGTCGTGGCCCGGATCAGCCCGGGAGCGCAGAAGCGCACCGACGAGGTGCACAGCGCCGGGGTGCCGTGGATCGTCACGCGGGACCGTCGCGGGGCGCTCGGGGTGCGCGACGCGGCGACCGGTCAGACCGTGGCCGAGGTGGGCCGGGCGGGCTGGACCAGCCGACGGTCCGGTGTCGTGGACGGGCGCGACGTGCGCTGGGAGTCGGCGGGCCTGCTGACCACGACGTTCCGGTGGGTGGATCCGCAGGGGGCCGTCCTGCTCGAGGTCCACCCGCGCGGCTTCCTGAAGCGGCGCCTGGAACTGACCGTCGGTGCCGAGCGGCTGCCCGGCCCGACGGTGCTGCTGCTCGCCGTGCTGTCCCGGCACCTGGTGGCGGACACCGACGAGGCGGGCGCCGCGGGCGGCGCGGTCGGCGCCTGAGCCGGCTACCGACGCTCGGCGGACAGCTCCAGGAACTCCCGCACGTAGGCGCCCACGAGGTCCTCCTCGATGAGGAAGCCGTCGTGCCCGTAGTCGGAGTGGATCGTGTGCAGCGAGGCGTCGGTGATGCCCGCCGCGATCCGCTCGGACTGCGCGGGCGGGAACAGCCGGTCGGAGTCGACGGCGATGACCAGCGCGCGCGCGGTGATCGACCCGAGCGCGGCGCTGACCCCGCCCCGGTCGCGGCCGAGGTCGTGCGTGATCATCGTCCGCGTGAGCACCACGTAGGTGTTGGCGTCGAACCGTCGGCTGAGCTTGTCGCCGTGGTGGTCCAGGTAGGACTGCACCGCGAACCGGCCACCCTCGAGCGGCTCCTCGCCGCCCTGCGGGATGCGGCCGAACCTGGTGTCCAGCTCGAGCGGGCTGCGGTAGGTCTGGTGCGCGATCTGCCGGGCCAGACCGAGGCCCACGTGCGGCCCCTCGCCGTCGGGGGCGTCGTAGTAGTCGCCGTCGCGGTAGTGCGGGTCTGCCCGGATCGCGGCCAGCTGCGTGTGGAAGCCGGCGATCTGGTCGCCCGACGTCTGCGCCGCCGTCGCGATCGCGGCGATCGACTCGACGCGCTCTGGAGCGCTGGCCGCCCACTCGAGCACCCGCAGGCCGCCCAGCGACGCGCCGATGACGAGCGCCCACGAGTCGATGCCGAGCAGGTCGGACAGCCGGATCTCCGCGGCCACCTGGTCGCGCACGGTCAGCAGCGGGAACCGGCTGCCCCACGGCTGGCCGTCGGGACCGGGGGACGCCGGTCCGGTCGAGCCCTGGCAGCCGCCGAGCACGTTGGGCGCGACGACGAACCAGCGGTCGGTGTCGATCGGCGCACCCGGTCCCACCATCGACGACCACCAGCCAGGTGTCGGGTGCCCGTCGCCCGCCTCGCCGGTGACGTGCGAGTCGCCGGTCAGCGCGTGCAGGACGAGCACCGCGTTGCTGCCGTCCTCGTTCAGCTCGCCCCACGTCTCGTACGCCAGCCGCACGGCCGGCAGGCGTCCACCGGACTCGAGCTTGAGCGGGCCGAGGTCGGCGAACTGTCGACGCCCCACCGGGTCGCCGTCGTGCCACGCCGCGCTCGCGGGCACCGGACCGCGGTCGGTCTGCGGGGCGCGCGAGCCCAGGGTGCGTGGTCGGGCGGGGGACAGGGTCAGGTCGGGCACGTGCTTCCCTTCGGGGTGCGCCGCCGGACCGCCGGTGCGCGTGCTGCGCTCCGGCGGTCTCGGCGGCGTCGTGCTCATGCTCGGTCAGGCGCCCTTCGCGGCCCGGAAGCCCGCGTCGAGGTCCGCCAGGATGTCATCGATGTGCTCGATGCCGACCGCGAGGCGGACGAGGCCCGGCGTGACACCGGACAGCGCCTGCTCCTCGGGCGTGAGCTGGCTGTGGGTCGTCGACGCCGGGTGGATGACCAGTGAGCGCACGTCTCCGATGTTCGCCACGTTGGAGTGCAGCTCGAGCGCGGAGACGAACGCCTGACCCGCGTCGGCGCCGCCCTCGAGCTCGAACGCGAGCACCGCGCCCGCGCCGCGCGGCGAGTACTTCAGCTGGGCCGCGTGCCACGGGCTCGACTCGAGACCGGCGTAGTGCACCGAGAGGACGTCGTCGCGCGCCTCGAGCCAGGCGGCCACCTTCTCGGCGTTCTGCACGTGGCGCTCGATCCGCAGCGACAGGGTCTCGATGCCCTGCGCGATGAGGAACGCGTTGAACGGGGAGATCGCCGGGCCGAGGTCGCGCAGCAGCTGCACGCGGGCCTTGAGGATGAACGCGAGGTTGACGCCGAACGCGCCACCGACGCCGAGGTCCCGCGCGAACACCAGGCCGTTGTACGACGGGTCGGGGGTGTTGTAGTTGGGGAACCGCTCCGGGTGCTGCGCGAAGTCGAACGAGCCGCCGTCGACGATGACGCCGCCGATGGCCGAGCCGTGGCCGCCCAGGTACTTGGTGGCCGAGTGCACGACGATGTCCGCGCCCCACTGCAGCGGGTTGATGAGGTACGGCGTCGCCACGGTGTTGTCGACGATCAGCGGGACGCCCGAGTCGTGCGCGACGCCGGCGACGAGCTCGATGTCGAGGATGTCGGCCTTCGGGTTGGGGATGGTCTCCGCGAAGAACAGCTTGGTGTTCGGGCGGACCGCGTCCTTCCACGCCTGCGCGTCGTGCGGGTCGGTGACGAACGTCGTGGTGATGCCGAGCTTGGGCAGCGTGTAGTGCAGGAGGTTGTACGTGCCGCCGTACAGCGACGGGCTGGCGACGATGTGGTCGCCGGCCTCGGCGATGTTCAGGATGGCCAGCGTCTCCGCCGCCTGGCCCGAGGCGACCAGCAGCGCGCCGACGCCGCCCTCGAGCGACGCGATCCGGTTCTCGACGACCTCCTGCGTGGGGTTGTTGATGCGCGTGTAGATGGGCCCGAGCTCCGCGAGCGCGAACCGCTTGGCGGCCGTCTGCGCGTCCGGGAAGACGAACGACGTCGTCTGGTAGATCGGCAGCGCGCGGGCGCCCGTCGTCGGGTCGGGCTCCTGGCCGGCGTGGATCTGGCGGGTCTCGAAGTTCCAGTTCTCGTTGCTCATGGTGCTGCGCTCCGTTGTCGATGGCTTGTCGAAGGGCTTGTCGATGGATCTGCTGTGGTGCACGGATCCGCGGAGGGCCTCGGGCAGCCGACATCCGTCCCGCGGAGGGGGGAGTGGCGCACGGATCGAGCCATGGCTCGGGCGGGGTTCAGGACCGTCTGCTGGTGACGGTGACCTGCCCGCGGGCACAGCCGAGCGTGCGCTGGGTCAGCGACACATTCGGCGGGTCATGGGCCGAGGGTAGGCGGATCCGTCCGGTCGGTGGAACAGCCGTCTCACGATGTGGATCTTGAGGTGTCCGTTGCTGCGAACGGGTGATGTCGCACGGATCGCGTCCGGTTCGTCCCAAAGCACATGGCTGTGACTCGTGGGACTGGTGTGACAGGTGTTCACTCCTGAGGTTTTCGCAGGTAGCGTCCTTCGAGGAACGGCCACCAGGGCCGTCCATCCAGGTCAGGGAGAGCGTCGACGGTGAGCCACAGCAGGAGCACGCGCAGGGCCCTGGTCGCGGGCGCCCTCGTCGCCACCCTGCTCGCCGGCGGAGCGTCGAGCGCCCTGGCCGACCCGACGCCGCCGTCCGCGCAGGACGTGCAGCAGGCGCAGGGCGCGGTGAGGTCCGCGGAGCGCTCGGTCGCCTCGATGGAGGTCCGGCTCGCCCAGCTGAGCTCCGAGACCGACGCCGCCGAGCTCAAGGTCCAGCAGGCGGGCGAGGCCTACAACCGGGCCGTCGTCGACGCCGACGCCGCCCAGCAGGCCTCTGTCGACGCCGTCTCCCAGGCCGAGGACGCGTCCGCCAAGGCCGAGGACGCCCGCCGCCAGCTCGTCGCGATCGCCCGGGAGCTCGCGCGGTCCGGCGGCTCGAACGACCTGCTCCAGGCGCTCCTGTCGTCGGACGGGTTCCAGGACGTCGCCCGCCGGACCACGTCGCTGGACCGCATCAGCGGCAAGGCCGACCAGGCCGTCCAGGAGTACCGCGCGACGCAGCTGGTCGCGACCACCCTCGCCACGCTCGCCACCGAGGCCGCGGACGAGGCGAAGGCTGCCAAGGCCTCCGCCGCCGACGCCCTCGCCGCCGCCGAGCAGGCCCAGGACGACGCCACCGCAGCCCTGGCCGCGGCCGCCACCGAGCGCGACAGCCTCATCACCGCGCTCGCCGCCGCTCGCCAGACCAGCGCCGAGGTCGAGCGGGCCCGGCAGGACTTCGTCGACCAGCAGCGCCGCGACCGCGAGGAGGCCGCCGCCCGCGCCGCCGCCCTGCGTCCCGTGGTCGCACCGCCGGCCACGACGACGCGCCCCGCCACCACGGTCGCCGCCCCGCCCACGACGACGACCCCTGCGGCCGCCACCCCTCCGACGACCACGACCGCTCCGGCCGCGACCACGCCGGTCGCCCCTGCTCCGGCACCCGCGGCTCCTGCACCAGCCCCTGCCCCCGCGCCGGCCCCCGCGCCGGCACCGGCACCCGCTCCGGCCCCCGCCAAGTTCGGCCTCGGCACCGGCACGTCGAAGGGCTCGGCAGCCGGTGGCGCCGCGGCGCTGGCCTGGGCGCAGACCAAGACCGGCCTCCCGTACATCTGGGGCGGCGTCGGACCGGACGGCTACGACTGCTCCGGCCTGTCGATGGGCGCCTGGCGCACGGCGGGGGTCAACCTCGCCCGCACCACGCGCGACCAGTACAAGCAGGTCCTGAAGATCAGCTACAACGACCTGCGCCCCGGCGACCTCGTGTTCTGGTCCACCGACGCGAACAACCCGGACGCGATCTACCACGTGGCCATCTGGGCCGGCGGCGGCCAGATCATGGAGGCCTCCAAGCCGGGTGACCCGCTCCGCACCACCAAGATGCGCTGGGGCAGCACGATGCCCTTCGCCGGCCGCCCGTAACCCTCGTCACCTCAACGTCCGAGCAGATAGAGGCCCCGACCTCCATCTGCTCGGACGTTGGCGACTGTCTTTGGCTACGTCCGAACAGATGTGGGCTCTGGCCTCCACTTGCTCGGACGTTGGGTCATCCTGGTCGCCAGCCGGCGCGCTCCAAGGCCCTGGCTACGGCGTCCAGGTAGGGCGACGGATCGAGCCGGAGCCCGAGGCTCGGGACGCGGAGGACGACATCGCCGCTGAGGGCGATCTCGTTGTGGCGCAGGCTGTCGTCGATCCAGCGGTCCGGCTGCAGATGGCCGACCCCGTCGATCTCCACCACGACGCGCCATCGTCGCCACCGGACGTCCAGGTACGCCCGGCCCTCGGCGCGCGTGACGACGACCTGGCGATCAGGCTCGGGCAATCCCCGTCGACGGCACAGCGCTGCGAAGTCGAGCTCGTTGATCGAGTGCGCACCGCCGCGCACCTCGTCCACGACGGTGCCGAGCAGGCGTCGTCGCTTGTCGCGCTGCACCCGCTCCAGCACCGCGGCGACGTCGTCGGCCGACGCCAGTCGCTGCTGCACCGTGGCGGCGATGTACAGTGCCGCCTCCCTGTCGCTGCGCGCCCACAACGACGCCTGAACGGCAGCCACCTCGGGTCGAGAGCGGTTGATCCCCGCTGTGATCATGTCGTCGTCTCGCCACCGCCTGGTCTCGTGAACCCGGACGCCGGACGGAGGAGGCAGTGGCCGGGAGGACTTGGGAGCGGCCACGTGAACGAACCCGTCGCCGTGGACGCCGGTCAGGCCCGCTGCATGCAGTGCGGTCACACCGGCCAAGGCCGCCCGCGGCACCTCGTCGGCCGCGCACCTCGGCGCGCACTCGAGGACCGCCAGCCACCAGTGTGCGTGGTCGTCTCTCGTCGGGGGTGCCACCACGAGCGTGTGCCGCCGGACCAGGCGCCACCGCTCGGCGTCGATCTCCGCACGGATCTGCGCCGTGGTGATACCGAGTCCGCGGACCTGGGCCATCGTGAGCAGTCCGGCCTGGTCGACCGCACGCGCGGCGATGTGTGCTCGGCGTCGAGCGCGGCCGGAGCGATCGATGTTCTTGGGCGCACGGTCCACGAGCTGCGCTCGTCCTGGAGCCGCGGGCGAGCAACGTGTGGATGACCGAAGCGGGTGCGCTACCTGTGGACGGCTCGCCATCCTCGGCAACGTCCGAGCAGAAGCGCCCCGGGGCCCTCATCTACTCGGACGTTGATCTCAAGACAGCGCAACGTCCGAGTAGATGGAGGTTTGGGCCTACATCTGCTCGGACGTTGCGGGTGGGGCTGGGAGGGTCAGTGGCTGTAGTAGTTGGTGTCGATGGCGCGTTGGCGGCTGCGCTCGATCTCGGCCTCGGCCTCCGAGCGGCCTACCCAGTGGGCGCCCTCGACGCTCTTGCCGGGCTCCAGGTCCTTGTAGACCTCGAAGAAGTGCTGGATCTCGAGGCGGTGGAAGTCCGACACGTCGTCGATGTCCTGGCGCCACGCGGCGCGCTGGTCGCCCGTCGGCACGCACAGGACCTTGTCGTCGCCGCCGGCCTCGTCGCGCATGCGGAACATGCCGAGCGCGCGGGCGCGGATCAGGCAGCCGGGGAACGTGGGCTCCTCCAGCAGCACGAGGGCGTCGAGCGGGTCGCCGTCCTCGCCCAGGGTGCCCTCGATGAAGCCGTAGTCGTCGGGGTAACGCGTCGAGGTGAACAGCATCCGGTCGAGGCGGATGCGCCCCGTGGCGTGGTCCACCTCGTACTTGTTGCGCTGACCCTTCGGGATCTCGATCGTGACGTCGAACTCCACAGCAGCTCTCCTCATCCCCACGTCCGCCCCCGCGATGGGACCGGCGGTCGCGCGACACTCGTCGTCGTGCGGCGCGCCGGGGTGTCTGGGGCGCCCTTGTCTCGGACAGTAGTCTGACGCACCGCGGGACGGGGCGTCCCATCAGGGACTGAGCGGGGCGGGGTGACGATGACCACAGCGGCGAGAGTCGTCGGCACGGCCTTCCTCGTCCTCGTGCTGGCCGGCGGGGCCTACGTCACGGCGGACGCGTACGACGTGGTCCCGGGCATGGTCACGCTGGAGGACCCGCCGCCGGACCCGCTCCCGTTCCCCACCGCACCGGGCGCGGTCGAGGCAGCCGATACCGTCCCCGCGCTCGCCGACCTGGACCCGCAGGCGCCCGTGCCGGCGGCGGGGAGCGTGCAGGCGCTCGTCGACGGGCTCGTCGCGGACCCGCGCATGGGCTCGAGCGTCGGGGTGGTCGTCGCGGACCAGCTGACCGGCGACGTGCTCGGCGCGCACCTGCCGGAGGCCGGCCGCACGCCGGCGTCGACCGCGAAGCTCGTGACGGCGATCGCGGCACTGAGCACCCTCGGCCCGGACGTGACCCTGCCGACGAGGGTCGTGCGCGGCGAGGGCAACAGCATCGTGCTGGTCGGCGGCGGGGACATGATGCTCGCGGCGGGCGCGGGCGACCCGGCGGCGGTCGAGGGTCACGCGGGACTGGCCGACCTGGCCGCACAGGTGGCCAAGGTGCTCCAGCTCGAGGGCGCCACGACGGTGAGCCTCGGGTTCGACGACTACCTGTTCTCCGGTCCGACGCTGAGCCCCACGTGGAACCCGGCGGACATCGCCGCGGGCTTCGTCGCCCCCGTCACCGCGCTGGCGGTCGACACCGCCAAGATCTCGCCCGGCGAGTACCCGCCGCGCTACCCCGACCCGTCGCTCGCGGCGGCGAAGACCTTCGCCCAGCGGCTGGCCGAGGTCGGGATCACGGTCGACGGCACGCCGCGCAGGTCGGAGACGCCGGAGAACGGCCGGGAGCTCGGCATCGTCCGGTCGGCCCCGCTGGACGGGATCGTGCACCACTTCCTCGACACGTCGGACAACACCATCACCGAGCTGGTCTCCCGGTTGGTCGCCATCGACGCGGGGCTGCCGGCCTCGTTCGAGGGCGGGACCACGGCGGTGCTGCACGCGGTCGCGGTCGAGGGGATCGACACCACCGACGCACACCTGTCCGACGCGTCCGGCCTCGGCGCGGGGTCGGTGCTGCCGCCCGACCTGCTGCTCGGCCTGCTGCGCCTGGCCACCGACCCCGCGCACGGCGTGCTGCGGGACGTCGCGACGGGCATGCCGATCGGGGGGCTGACCGGCACGCTGAGCGACCGGTACACCCAGTCGCCCGCCCGGGGGCTGGTGCGCGCGAAGACCGGCAGCCTGCCGCACGTGACGTCGCTGGCGGGGACCGTGCTGGACGCCGACGCGCGTCAGCTGGTGTTCGTCGTGATGGCGGACGCGACCCCCGACGGCGGCCAGTGGGGGCCGCGGGCGGCGATCGACTCCTTCGTCACCACGCTGTCCGGGTGCGGCTGCGGTTAGTTTGACCCGGTGGACACCCCCGAAGGACCGGTCGACTGGGACCTCGCCGCTCGCATCGCCGGACGGCTGGCCGCGCCGGGCCCGACGGCGGACCGTGCCGAGCTGACCGCGCTGGTCGACGAGCTGCGCGACGCCGCCGCACGGGCCGCGGTGCACGCCGCCGCGATCACGGGGCTGTCGGCCGCGGACGGGACCCCGCCCGAGCAGGTCTCGACGGTGCTCGTGGTGGACCGGCCGCGCTGGGCACGTGCCAACGCCGAGGTGTTCGCCGCGATGACCGGCCCGCTGTCCGCGACGACGCCGTCCTCGACGGCGCGCTCGGCGGCCGCGGTGCAGGTGGGCGGCGTGCTCGCGCTGCTGTCCGGCAAGGTGCTGGGCCAGTTCGACCCGTTCTCGTCCCGCGACGGCCGCGGGCGGCTGCTCCTCGTCGCCCCGAACGTGCTGCACCACGAGCGACGGCTGCGGGTGGACCCGTCCGACTTCCGCCTCTGGGTGGCCCTGCACGAGCAGACCCACGCGCTCCAGTTCGCCGCGGCGCCCTGGCTGGCGGACCACATGCGGAGCCGCGCGGCCGAGCTGATGACGGACCTGGTCGCCGACAAGTCGCTGGTGCCGCGCGTCGGCGAGCTGCTCCAGGCCGTCGCGCGGGCGGTGACCGGCGGCGCCGACGACGGCATCGGGGTGCTCGACCTGCTGTCCCCGCGGCAGCGCGTGGTGTTCGAGGAGGTCGGCGCGGTGATGGCGCTGCTCGAGGGCCACGCGGACGTGGCGATGGACGAGGTCGGCCCCGGGGTGGTGCCGAGCGTCCGCAAGATCCGCAAGGCGTTCGAGGCCCGTCGCGACGAGGCGGCGAAGTCGCGGGGCGCCGACCGCGTGCTGCGCCGGCTGCTCGGGCTGGACACCAAGCTGGCGCAGTACCGCGACGGCGCGGCGTTCGTCCGGGCGGTGCGCAAGGACGTCGGCCTCGACGGGCTCAACGCGGTCTGGACGTCGGCGGAGCACCTGCCGGGCCCGCGGGAGATCTCCGACCCGCGCGCCTGGGTGCGACGGGTGCACGGATGAGTGGTCCCGCCCTAGCGGTGGCGCAGGTGCGGTCGGCAGTCGTCGCGTCGGTCGCGGACCTGCCGCCGGACGCGCTGGTGCTCGTCGCCTGCTCCGGCGGTCCGGACTCGCTGGCGCTCGCGGCGGGCGTCGCGTTCGTCGCCGCGCGCGCCACGACGTCCTGGCGTGCACAGGCCGTCGTCGTCGACCACGGGCTCCAGGACGGCTCCGCACGGGTGGCCGACGAGGCGGCGCAGGCCTGCCGCGCGCTCGGCCTCGATGCCGTCGTGGTCCGCGTCGAGGTCGACGGCCCGGGCGAGGCCGCCGCGCGCACCGCCCGGTACGCGGCGCTCGAGCGTGCCGCCGACGAGCTCGGTGCCGCCGCCGTCCTGCTCGGGCACACGCTCGACGACCAGGCGGAGACCGTGCTGCTGGGACTGGCCCGGGGCTCGGGGGCGCGCACGCTCGCGGGCATGGCGGACACCCGCGGGCGGTTCCGACGCCCGCTGCTGGGGCTGCGCCGCGCCGACACCCTCGCCGCGTGCGCCGCGCAGGACCTCACGCCCTGGCACGACCCCACCAACGACGGCACGCACCCCGACGCGTCGCTGCGCAGCCGCGTCCGCAGCGAGGTGCTGCCCACCCTGGAACGCGTCCTCGGTCCGGGGGTCGCCGACGCGCTGGCGCGCACCGCGGCCCAGCTGCGCGACGACGCCGACCTGCTGGACGCCCTGGCCGCCGAGCTGCTGACGGCGGCGTCGGCCGAGGGTGGCCTCGACGTCGACGCGCTCGCCGCCGCGCCCCCGGCCCTGCGCACGCGGGCGCTGCGGGCCGCCGCGATCGCCGCCGGGAGCCCCGCCGGCGCGCTCCTGCGGGTGCACGTGCTGGCGGTCGACGCGCTGGTCACGGACTGGCACGGGCAGGGTGCGGTGGCCCTCCCGGGCGGGGTCGCGGCCGGTCGCTCGTGTGGCAGGCTTGCCCTGGGTCCGGCCCCCGCCCCGCGGGAAGTGCCGGTACGGGCGGTGGATCAAGAGGAGTGACTTCGGTGGACCCTGCGGACATGGGCGACGACCTCGAGCGGGTTCTCCTCTCGGAGGAGCAGCTGCACCAGAGGCTCGACGAGATCGCGGCGCAGATCGACGCCGACTACGCGGGCAAGGACCTGCTCCTCGTCGGCGTCCTCAAGGGTGCGGTCATGGTGATGGCGGACCTCGCCCGGCGGCTGCACTCGACCGTGCAGATGGACTGGATGGCGGTCTCCTCGTACGGGTCGGGCACCAAGTCGTCCGGCGTCGTGCGGATCCTCAAGGACCTCGACGCGGACCTCACCGGTCGGCACGTGCTCATCGTCGAGGACATCATCGACTCGGGCCTGACGCTCTCGTGGCTGCTGTCCAACCTGCGCTCCCGCGGGCCGGCGACGGTCGAGATCGCGACGATGCTGCGCAAGCCCGAGGCGTCCAAGGTCGACGTCGACGTGCGCTACGTGGGCTTCGACATCCCCAACGAGTTCGTCGTCGGCTACGGCCTGGACTACGCCGAGAAGTACCGGAACCTGCCGTTCGTCGGGACGCTGGCTCCGCACGTGTACGGCGCCTGAGCCGTCGGACGGCCTAGTGCGCCCTCGGTGAACACGGTCGGTCCCGCCCAGGTTCCCCGTGTAACTTCGAGGCCACCTGTCCCGCGAGCGGAGGTTGAGGGGCTCTGCCCCGATCGCCCATGAACGTCAAGCGACTAGCCCGTGGCCCCATCGTGTGGGTCGTCATCGCCGTGATCTTGCTGTACATCGGCGCGTCCACGCTCGCGGCCCCGAAGATCAGCAAGATCGACACGTCGGACGGCCTGTCGCTCATCGCGGACGGCAAGGTCGAGCAGGCGAAGATCACCGAGGGCGTCCAGCGCGTCGACCTGACCCTCACGGAGGACTTCACCAAGGGCGACGACAACCTGGGCAAGCTGGTCCAGTTCAACTACGTCGTCCCGCAGGGCGAGTCGGTGGTCGACGCCATCGCGGACGCGAAGATGGACAAGGGCTACACCTCGATCGTCCCGCAGACGGCGTGGTGGGCCAGCATCCTCAGCTTCGTCCTGCCGCTGATCATCATCCTGGCCATCTTCTGGTTCCTGATGTCGAACATGCAGGGCGGCGGCTCGCGCGTCATGAGCTTCGGCAAGTCGAAGGCCAAGCTGGTCAACAAGGAGTCCCCGCAGGTCACGTTCTCGGACGTCGCGGGTGTCGACGAGGCTGTCGAGGAGCTCCAGGAGATCAAGGAGTTCCTCGCGGAGCCGGCCAAGTTCCAGGCCGTCGGCGCCAAGATCCCCAAGGGCGTCCTGCTCTACGGCCCTCCCGGGACCGGCAAGACCCTGCTGGCCCGCGCGGTCGCCGGCGAGGCGGGCGTGCCGTTCTACTCGATCTCCGGCTCGGACTTCGTCGAGATGTTCGTCGGCGTCGGCGCCAGCCGTGTCCGTGACCTGTTCAACCAGGCCAAGGAGAACGCCCCGGCGATCATCTTCATCGACGAGATCGACGCCGTCGGGCGCCACCGCGGTGCCGGCATGGGTGGCGGGCACGACGAGCGCGAGCAGACGCTGAACCAGATGCTCGTCGAGATGGACGGGTTCGACGTCAACGCGAACGTCATCCTCATCGCGGCCACCAACCGGCCCGACATCCTCGACCCCGCCCTGCTGCGCCCGGGTCGCTTCGACCGCCAGGTCGCCGTGGACCCGCCCGACCTCAAGGGCCGCGAGCGGATCCTCACCGTGCACTCGCAGGGCAAGCCGATGGCGCCGCACGTGGACCTGAACGTGGTCGCGCGCCGCACCCCGGGGTTCACCGGCGCCGACCTGGCCAACGTGCTGAACGAGGCCGCTCTGCTCACGGCCCGCACCGGGCAGCAGACCATCACGGACCACACGCTCGACGAGGCCATCGACCGCGTCATCGCGGGCCCGCAGAAGCGCACCCGGATCATGAACTCCAAGGAGATCAAGATCACCGCGTACCACGAGGGCGGTCACGCCATCGTCGCGGCGGCGCTCCGGTACACGGACCCGGTCACCAAGGTGACGATCCTGCCGCGCGGCCGCGCGCTCGGGTACACGATGGTCATGCCGACCGAGGACAAGTACTCGACCACCCGCAACGAGCTGCTGGACACGCTGGCCTACGCCATGGGCGGTCGCGTCGCCGAGGAGCTCGTGTTCCACGACCCGACCACGGGCGCCAGCAACGACATCGAGAAGGCGTCGGCGACGGCCCGCAAGATGGTCACGCAGTTCGGGATGAGTGCCAGGCTCGGCGCGATCCAGCTCGGCCAGGCCTCCGGCGAGGTGTTCATGGGCCGCGACATGGGCCACGGGCGGGACTACTCGGAGGACATCGCGGCGTCGATCGACCTCGAGGTGCGCTCCCTCATCGAGCGGGCGCACGACGAGGCCTGGGAGATCCTGGTCGAGTACCGCGACGTCCTCGACGCGCTCGTGCTCGAGCTCCTGGAGAAGGAGACGCTGAACCAGGAGCAGCTGGCCACGATCTTCGCGCCGATCACCAAGCGGGAGCCGCGCCAGGTGTGGCTGTCCAGCGACCAGCGCGCGGTCTCGGACCGGCCGCCGGTGATGACCCCCGCCGAGAAGGCCGCCCAGAACGGGCACCCGATCATCCCCGAGGACGAGGCCGCCGCCGCCTTCGGGCACCCGAAGGAGCAGGTCATCGAGCTCCCCCCGGCGCAGACGCCGGACGTGTAGGGGCGACGATGGCCGAGATGCAGGCGTCCGACATCGGCCCGGTGACGTTCACCGGCAAGGCTGTCGGCGAGTACGACCAGGACCGGGTCGAGGCGGCCATCCGCGAGCTGCTCCTCGCGGTGGGGGAGAACCCCGACCGCGAGGGCCTGCGGGAGACGCCGGCGCGGGTGGCACGGGCGTACCGGGAGATCTTCGCGGGTCTGTACCAGGAGCCCGGCGACGTGCTGACCACCACCTTCGACATCGGTCACGAGGAGATGGTGCTGGTCAAGGACATCGAGGTGTACTCCACCTGCGAGCACCACCTCGTGCCGTTCCACGGTGTCGCGCACGTCGGCTACATCCCCGGCACGGACGGCCGCATCACCGGACTGAGCAAGCTCGCCCGGCTGGTCGACGTGTACGCGCGGCGTCCGCAGGTGCAGGAGCGGCTCACCTCGCAGATCGCCGACGCGCTCGTCGAGGAGCTCAAGCCGCGCGGAGTGCTGGTCGTGGTCGAGTGCGAGCACCTGTGCATGTCGATGCGCGGCGTCCGCAAGCCCGGGTCGCGCACCGTGACCTCGGCGGTGCGCGGGCAGATGCGCGACGTCGCCACCCGCGCGGAGGCCATGAGCCTCGTGCTCGGCCGCTGACACCCGGCAGACCCTAGGCTCACCCCGTGACAGGCCCAGGTTCCTCCGCCCGTCCGGCACCGCTGCCGGCCCGGTTGCACGACCTCGGACGGACCCTCGTGATGGGCGTCGTCAACGTCACCCCGGACTCCTTCTCCGACGGCGGCCGGTGGTTCACGCCGGGCGCCGCGGTGGCGCACGGTCTGGAGCTGCTCGAGCAGGGCGCGGACCTGCTGGACGTCGGCGGCGAGTCGACCCGGCCGGGGTCGCGCCGGGTGGCCGTCGAGGACGAGCTGGCCCGGGTGCTGCCGGTGGTCGAGGAGCTGGTGGACCGGGGCGCGACCGTGAGCGTCGACACCACCCGAGCGGTGGTCGCCCGGGCGGCCGTCCAGCGCGGCGCCGTCGTGGTCAACGACGTCTCGGGCGGGCTGGCCGACGACGACATGTACTCCGTGGTGGCCGCGGCGGGGGTCGTGTACGTCGCCATGCACTGGCGCGGCCACGCGGACGTGATGGACGACCACGACGACTACGACGACGTGGTGACGGACGTGCGCCGCGAGCTGGCCGCCCGCGTGGACGCGCTGCGTGCCGCAGGGGTGCACGACGACCAGGTGGTGCTCGACCCCGGTCTGGGCTTCGCGAAGGCGGGCGCCAGCAACTGGCCGCTGCTGGCGCGGCTGCCCGAGCTGGTGGCCGACGGCTTCCCGGTGCTGGTGGGCGCGAGCCGCAAGCGCTTCCTCGGGCACCTGCTGGCGGGCCCCGACGCGGAGCCGGCACCGCCGCTCGCGCGAGACCGTGCCACGGCGGCGGTGACCGCGCTGGCCGCGGCCGCGGGAGCCTGGTGCGTGCGGGTGCACGAGGTGGCAGGCTCGGCCGACGCCGTGCGGGTGGCGGCGGCGTGGCAAGGTGCGACGGGTGCGGGTGCGGGCCCCGTTGATGACGACGAGCTTGCCGTCGACGAGGACGCGAGAACCGGAGGGAGCACGCGGTGACCACGAACGACGAGAGCCGACCGGACGCGCTGGACGCCAGCGGGCGCCGGCTCGACCAGATCAGGCTGACGGGCATCACGGCCCTCGGGTACCACGGCGTGTTCGAGCACGAGCGGCGCGAGGGGCAGACGTTCGTCGCGGACGTCGTCGTGCACCTGGACACGCGGCGCGCCGCGGCGCGCGACGACCTCGCGCACACGCTGGACTACGGCGCGCTGGCGCAGCAGGTGGCGGCGGTGCTGTCGGGGGAGCCGGTCGACCTGATCGAGACGGTGGCCGAGCGCATCGCGGCCACGGTCCTGGCGTCCGGCGTCGTGCAGGCCGTCGACGTCGCCGTGCACAAGCCCAACGCGCCCATCGAGGTGCCGTTCGGGGACGTGGTCGTCGCCATCCACCGCGACCGCACCAAGCTCCCGGCCGCCGAGCCGTACGTCCCGCGCCCGACGGCGGCGGAGCCCGCCTCCCGTCCGGTGCCGACGGCCACCGCGTCGTTCCCGGTCACCCCCGGCCCCGGTGCCCCGACGGTGGCGCCGGCCGCGCTCTCCGCCGGCGCATGGGGGGAGTCCGTCGCCCCCGCACCCGGCGGGCTGTCGGTCGAGGGCCCGGACACCCCCTCGACGGAGCTCGAGACCGTGCCCGCAGGCGGCGCCGTGGTCGACGGCGAGATCGTCACGGACGCGCTCGACCGGGCCCCCGACGGCCCGGTGGAGATCGTCCTCGCGCTCGGCGCGAACCTCGGGCCCGCGCAGGAGACCCTGCGCGAGGCCGTGAGCGACCTGGCCGGCACGCCGGGCGTCGAGGTGGTCGAGGTCTCGGCCCTGGCGCGCACCTCGGCGGTGGGCGGCCCCGAGCAGGCCGACTACCTCAACGCCGTCGTCCTGGGCACCACGACGCTGGCGCCACGCGAGCTGCTGCGGGCGACACAGGCGATCGAGCAGGCGCACGGACGCGAGCGGCAGGAGCGCTGGGGTCCGCGCACCCTGGACATCGACATCGTGCTGTACGGCTCGGTGCTGGCCGTGACCGACGACCTCGAGCTGCCGCACCCGCGGGCGCACGAGCGCGCGTTCGTGCTGCAGCCGTGGGCGCAGGTGGCCCCGCACGCGGTGCTGCCGGGTCTGGGCGGCGGACCGGTGGGGGCGCTGGCCGCGACCGCACCGGACCGTGACGGGGTGCGCTGGCTGGCGCTGGACTGGCTGACCGCGCCGATCCCCGCCGTGGGCAGCGACACCGCCGCCGTGCCGGCCGGCCCGCGCGCCCCCCTCCCGGGCCCGGGGGTCCTGGACGCGTGATGCACCGCACCCGCTGGCAGACCCTCCTGCTGATCGCCGCGACGGGGTCCGCGGTCACGTGGATCGTGCTGCGCGCTGTCGCCGGGCGCGGCGGGATGCTGCCGTCGGTGCCGGGGCTCGTGGTCGCCGTGGAGGTGCTCATCGCCGCGGTGGTGTTCTCCATGGGCTGGGCCGTGCGGCAGTTCCTGCGCGGCAAGCGGCCGACGCTGGACCCCATCCGGGCCGCCCGGACGGCCGTGCTGGCCAAGGCGTCGTGCTACACGGGCGCGCTCCTGGCCGGCTGGTACGGCGGGCAGGTGCTGACGCTGGTCGGCGACCTGGGCGTGCCGGGCAACGGTGGCCGCGCCGTCGCGGCCGGGGTCGCGACGGGCGGAGCGATCGTGCTCGCGGCGGTGGGGCTCGTCGTCGAGTGGTTCTGCCGGGTGCCCCCGCCCGAGGAGGGCGCCGAGGCGGCGCGCGAGCATCCCGCCACGGACCCGAGCGCCACCTGACCAGGTGGAAGGATGGCCCCATGACCTCCGACGCCGTCCCGGCTGATCCTCGCAGCACGCGCGAGCCGTTCGACCCCGCCGACGTCACGTGGACCCCGGTGTCGCGACGCCTGGTCGGTGCGCGGCTGACCGTCACGGCGATCGTGCTGACCCCGGTCCTCGCGCTGCTCGTCCTGATGGCGGTGCTCGTCGGTGAGGCCTGGCTGTGGGTGTTCCCCGCCGTGATCGCGCTGCTCGGGCTCTGGATCGCGTGGCTGGTGCCGCGCCAGGTGAACGCGATGGCGTACGCGGAGCGCGCGGACGACCTGCTGGTGCGCCGCGGCATCATGTTCCGCTCGCTCGTCGTGGTGCCGTACGGGCGCATGCAGTACGTGGACGTCAACGCGGGGCCCCTCGCGCGCAGGTTCGGCATCGCCTCCGTGCAGCTGCACACCGCGTCGCCGGCCACCAGCGCGTCGATCGACGGGCTGCCGCCGCAC
The DNA here is from genome assembly GCF_965229465.1 of Cellulomonas sp. GTDB lineage: Bacteria > Actinomycetota > Actinomycetes > Actinomycetales > Cellulomonadaceae > Cellulomonas. The sequence goes on from NZ_OZ245882.1 coordinate 2,283,038, forward strand.
GAGGCCGCGCGCCTGCGCGACCGGATGGCCTCCCGCGGCGAGGCGCGGCTGGCGGGGCTGTGACCACCTCACCCGGCACGCCCGGCACACCCGGCACACCCGACGCACCTGGCACGCCCCGGACACCGGACGTCGAGGTCGAGAGCGACGAGTACGTCACCGGGTGGCGCCGCATGCACCCGGTCACGCCGGCGCTCAAGGGCTGGAAGGTCCTGGTCGCGGTGCTGGCCATCGGCTGGTTCCAGGTGGGCGAGAACCTGCGCCAGGCGATCGACCTGATGCACGGCACGGCGTTCCTGGCGCTCCTGGGCGGCATCCTGCTGATCGGTCTGATCGGCTTCGGGTACTCCGCGGTCGCGTGGCGCGTGACCAGGTTCGCGGTCACCGACGAGGCCGTCCACCTGCGCACGGGGATCCTGTTCCGGCAGCAGCGCCAGGCACGGCTCGACCGGCTCCAGGCGGTCGACGTGGTGCAGCCGCTGCTCGCCCGGCTGGTCGGCCTGGCCGAGCTCAAGCTCGAGGTGGCCGGCGGCAGCGGGTCCGCGGTGTCGCTCGCGTTCCTGCGCGAGTCCGAGGCGGAGGCCCTGCGCGCCGAGCTGCTCGCGCTGGCCGCCGGGCTCCAGCGCCCGGGCACCGTCGCGGCGGCCGCCGTCGCGACGCCGGAGGGCACGACGGGCACGCCAGGGGCGCCCGCGGCACCCCTGGCGTTCGAGGTCGCCCCCGAGCGCCAGGTGTACGAGCTGCCGATGGGCCGGCTCGTGAAGTCCACGCTGCGGTCGGGCACGGTGCCGACCCTGCTGCTGATCGTGGCGGCCGCGATCACGGTGAGCATCGCGTCGCGGGACATCAGCGCAGCGTTCGTGCTCGTCGCGCCCCTGTTCGGTGCCGTCACGTTCGTGTGGAGCCGGATCAACCAGGGCGCCAACTTCCGTGCCGCGATCTCGCCCGACGGCATCCGGCTGCGGCACGGTCTGACCGAGTCCCGCGCCCAGACCGTGCCGCCCGGACGCGTGCAGGCCATCCGGCTGCGGCAGGGTCCGCTGTGGCGCGGGCCCGACTGGTGGCGCGTCGAGATCAACGTGGCGGGCTACGGCCAGAGCGACCAGCAGCAGCGGGACACCGTCCTGCACCCGGTGGCCACCCGCGACGAGGCGATGACCGCGCTCTGGCTGGTGCTGCCGGACCTCGGGGTCGACGATCCCGCGGCGCTGGTCGAGGCCGCCCTGACCGGCAAGGACACCGACGGCGGGTTCACGGCGGCGCCGCGTCGCGCGCGCTGGGTGGACCCCGTCGGCTGGCGTCGGCACGGCGTGCGCGTGACCGACCGGGCGCTGGTCACGCGGTCCGGCCGGATCTGGCGCAGCGTCGACGTGGTGCCGCACGAGCGCACCCAGTCCCTCGGGCTGGCGCAGGGCCCGCTCCAGCGGCGCCTCGGGCTCGCGTCCTTCGTCCTGCACTCCACCCCCGGTCCCGTCGCCCCTCGCGTCCAGCACCTCGACGCGGGCGTCGCGGCAGCCCTGCTCGACGAGCAGGCCGAGCGCGCGCGGACCGCTCGCGCGTCCGCCACGCCGGAGCAGTGGATGCGCGCGGTCGGTGCGCCGACACCCGCGGACCCGGACCCGGAGCCGGCGACCGCCCCCCCGGAGCCGGCGGCGTCCCGCGACGAGCCAGTAGTCCCGCCGCGCACGGGAGCGGACGCGTGACCCCACCGGACCCGGCCGACCGCCCGGGCCGGCTGGGGGTCGGAGTCATCGGCACGGGTCGGGTGGGCGCGGTGCTGGGCAGCGCGCTGCGGGCCGCGGGTCACCCGGTGGTGGCGGTCTCCGCGATCTCCGAGGCGTCGCGGGAGCGGGCGGCCGTGCTGCTGCCCGGCGTCCCGGTGCTCGACATCCCCGAGGTCGTCCGGCGCGCGGAGCTGGTGCTCCTCACGGTCCCCGACGACGCGCTCGCGGACCTGGTGCGCGGGCTGGCGGACCTGGGCGCGTGGCAGGTGGGCCAGATCGTCGTGCACACGTCCGGGCGGTACGGCGTGGACGTGCTCGCCCCCGCGCGCGCGGCCGGCGTGATCCCGCTCGCGCTGCACCCGGCGATGACCTTCACGGGCACGTCCCTGGACCTCTCCCGGCTGGTCGGGTGCTCGTTCGCGGTCACCGCACCCGGCCCGGTGCTGCCGATCGGCCAGGCGCTCGTCGTGGAGATCGGCGGTGAGCCGGTGGTGCTCGCCGAGGACGCCCGCGGGCTCTACCACGCGGCGCTCGCGCACGGCGCGAACCATCTCGTGGTGCTCGTCGCGCAGGCCGCGCAGGCCCTGGCCGCGGCGGGCGTCGCGGACCCGGGCCGCATGCTCACCCCGCTGCTCGAGGCCGCGCTGGACGGCGCGCTGCGCGCGGAGTCGACCGACGGACCCGGCGCGATCAGCGCCCTGACCGGGCCGGTCCGGCGCGGGGACTCGGGGACGGTCCGCGAGCACGGTTCTGCCCTGACCGCGTTCGCCGCGGCCACGGGGGCGGTCGACGTCGTCGCGGGATACCGTGCCCTGGCGCGCTCGGCGACCGGTCGGGCGCTCGCGGCCGGCCTGATCTCGGCGGCCGCGGCACAGGAGCTGCTGGACGGCATCAACGAGGACGTCGGGACGTTGCAGGTGGACGACGGGCCGGACCCGCAGGAGGACGAATGACCACGCAGACCACCACGCCGACGCTCGTGCACACGCGCGAGGAGCTGGCGGCGGCGCTCGCCGTCCAGGACGTGCAGGCCGTGCCCCGCACCGAGGGACAGGCCGGCACCGCGCACACCGCACGGCCCTACCGCCGGGCGGTCGTCATGACCATGGGCGCACTGCACGCCGGCCACCTGTCGCTGGTCGCCCGTGCGCAGGAGCTGGCCGACGCCGTCGTCGTGACGATCTTCGTCAACCCGCTCCAGTTCTCGCCGTCGGAGGACCTCTCCCGGTACCCCCGTGACCTGCACCGTGACCTCGCGCTGCTGTCCGGGCCCGGCCTGCTCGGCCCCGACGACATCGTCTTCGCCCCCGGACCGGAGGTCGTGTACCCGGACGGCGACCCGATCGTGCGGGTGAGCGCGGGGTCGATCGGGGACGTGCTGGAGGGCGTCAGCCGGCCGGGTCACCTCGACGGCGTGCTCACGGTGGTGCTCAAGCTGATGCACCTGACCCGCCCGGAGGTCGCGCTGTTCGGCGCCAAGGACGCCCAGCAGCTGGCGGCCGTGCGTCGGATGGTCCGGGACCTCGACGTGCCGGTGACGGTGGTCGGCGCGCCGATCGTGCGCGACGAGGACGGCATCGCCCTGTCCAGCCGCAACGCCTACCTCAGCGACGACGAGCGCCGCCGCGCCCTCGGGCTGTCCCGCGCGCTGCACGCCCGAGGCACGGCGGAGGAGATCCGGTCCGGTGCGCGGCTGGCGCTGGAGGAGACCGAGGTCGACTACGTCGCGCTCGTCGACCCGGTGACCTTCGCCGAGGTGCCCGCGGACTTCGTCGGCGAGGCCCTGCTGCTCGTCGCGGCGACGGTCGGGACGACCCGGCTCATCGACAACGCCCTCGTGGAGGTGCGCGCGTGAGCTCGCTGGTGCGCACGATGATGACCGGCAAGATCCACCGCGCCACCGTCACGCAGGCGGACCTGCACTACGTCGGCTCGATCACGGTGGACGCGGACCTGCTCGCGGCGGCGGACGTGCTGCCCGGCCAGCAGGTGGACGTCGTGGACGTCACCAACGGCGCGCGACTGACCACCTACGCGATCGCGGGCCAGCCGGGCTCCGGGCAGGTCTGCGTCAACGGCGCGGCGGCCCACCTGGTGCACCCCGGGGACGTCGTCATCCTCATCGCCTACGGGCAGCTGTCCGACGCCGAAGCCCGCACCTACGAGCCCCACGTCGTGCTCGTGGACGCGCAGAACCGGATCGCCGAGGTGGGGGACGACCCCGGCCAGGTCCCGGACGGCTGGGCCGGGCTGGCACCGAGCGGTGTGCCGTTCGCGCAGGGACGTGCGATGGTCGGGCGGTGACCCGCCTCGCCACCCGCCTCGCTGCGCCCGAACCCGGCTGGACGGTGGAGGCCGACGCGGTCGTCGTCGGCTCCGGCATCGCCGGACTGACCGCCGCGCTCGAGCTGCGCACCCGCGTGCCCCGGGTGCTGCTGGTCACCAAGGACATCCTCGCGTCGGGGTCCACGGTGTGGGCGCAGGGCGGGATCGCGGCTGCGCTGGACCCGTCGGACTCGCCCTCCGCGCACCTCCAGGACACCCTCGTCGCCGGTGCGGGCCTCTGCGACCCGCGCGCGGTGGAGGTGCTGGTCACCGAGGGTCCCGCGCGCGTCCGCGAGCTCGTGAAGCGCGGTGCGGTGTTCGACACCGCCTCGGACGGCAGCATCTCGCTCACCCGCGAGGGCGGGCACCACGCCGACCGGATCGCGCACGCCGGCGGTGACGCCACGGGGGCGGAGATCTCCCGCGCGCTCGTCGCGCAGATCGAGGCGGTGCGCGAGGACCCGGGCATCGAGGTCATCGAGCACGCGCTCGTGCTCGACGTGCTGACGGGTCCGCCCGGACCGGACGGCACCCCCGGGCACGCGTGCGGCGTGACGCTGCACGTGATCGGTGAGGGGCAGCGCGACGGCGTCGGCGCCGCCCTGGGCCGCGCGGTCGTGCTGGCCACCGGCGGCATCGGCCAGGTGTACCGCTCCTCCACCAACCCCTCGCAGGCCACCGGCGACGGCATCGCCGCCGCGCTGCGGGCCGGCGCCACGCTGGGCGACGTCGAGTTCGTGCAGTTCCACCCGACCGTGCTCTGGCTCGGCTCGGGCGTGAAGGGGCAGCTGACGCTGGTCTCCGAGGCGGTGCGCGGCGAGGGTGCGCTGCTGCTGGACACCGACGGCGTGCGGTTCATGCCCGACGTGCACCCGATGGCCGAGCTGGCACCCCGGGACGTCGTCGCGCACGCGATCGTCCGGCGGATGAAGGAGACCGGCTCCGACCACGTGTGGCTGGACGCGCGGCACCTCGGCGCAGACTTCCTGCGCGCCCGGTTCCCGACGATCAACGAGCGCCTGCTCGAGCACGGCATCGACATGACCACGGACCTGGTCCCGGTGGCGCCCGCGCAGCACTACCACTCCGGCGGGGTCGTCACCGACCTGGTCGGACGGACCAGCCTGCCCGGCCTGTACGCGGTCGGCGAGGTGGCCTGCACCGGCGTGCACGGCGCCAACCGCCTCGCGTCGAACTCCCTGCTCGAGGGCCTGGTGTTCGCCACCCGCGCCGCCCGGCACATCGCCGAGCAGGTGCACCTGGGCGCGCTGCCCGCGCTCACCCCCGTGCCGCGCCCCGGCGACGAGGCCCTGGTCGCGGCGGCGTCCCGTGCGCGGGTGCAGCGGATCGCGTCGGACGGGCCCGGACCCCTGCGGTCGGGCGACGGGCTCCGGCGTGCAGCGGACCTGCTCGCCAGCGTCCCCACCGACGCCCACCGCCGCACCGACGAGGGCCGCCTGCTCGCCGTGCCGCAGGTGGCCGAGTGGGAGACGACGAACGTGCACCAGGTGGCGACCGTGCTGACCGACGCCGCGCTGGAGCGCGAGGAGAGCCGCGGCGGGCACGCACGCAGCGACTTCCCCGACACCGAGAAGGCCTGGCAGGTCCGGCTGGAGCTGTCGCTCGACGCCGACGGCACCCTGGTCTCCCGACGCGCGCAGATCGGCTGACGCATGATCCCCCTCGACCCCGCCTGGATCGCCCGCACCGTGGCGGTCGCGCTCGACGAGGACCTCGGCCCCGCTCCCGGCCGCGACGTCACGACGCAGTCGACGATCCGGCCGGAGACCGTCGGTGTCGCGGACCTCGTGGCCCGTCAGGACGGCGTCGTCGCCGGTCTGGTGGTGGTCCCCGAGGTTCTCGGACAGGTCGCCGCCCGGCTCGGACTGCCGGTGCCGACGGTGGACCAGCGCGTCCCGGACGGCACCGGGGTGGCCCGTGGTGACGTGCTCGCAGTGCTGACCGGTCGGGTGCAGGTGCTCCTCGTCGCTGAGCGCACGATGCTCAACCTCGCCTCGCGGGCGTCCGGCGTCGCCACCCACACCCGGCGCTGGGCCGACGCCCTGGACGGCACGGGCGCCCAGGTGCTCGACACCCGCAAGACGACCCCCGGGCTGCGCGCGCTGGAGAAGTACGCGGTGCGCTGCGGCGGCGGCACCAACAAGCGCATGGGGCTGTACGACGTGGCGATGGTCAAGGACAACCACGTGGTCGCCGCGGGGTCGGTGGCCGCCGCGGTCGAGGCCGTGCGCGCGCGGTTCCCGGACGTGACCATCCAGGTGGAGGCGGACACGCTGGCGCAGGCCCTCGAGGCGGTGGCCGCCGGCGCGCGGTTCCTGCTGCTCGACAACATGCCCACGCAGCTGCTGGCGGAGGTCGTGGCCGCGGTGCGCGGGGGGGAGCTGTCGACGGGGCGCGTCGAGCTGGAGGCCACCGGCAACCTCACGCTCGACCGCGCCCGGGAGGTGGCGTCGACGGGGGTCGACTACCTGTCGGTGGGCGGGCTCACGCACTCGTCGCCGATCCTCGACCTGGCTCTCGACCTGGAGCCGGGGACGACCTCGACCCGCCGGTAAGATCGCCCGGTGAGCGAGACGCCCCAGAGCACCCCTGCCCCCGACGACGCCCCCGAGCAGATCCGGGTGCGACGCGAGAAGCGGGACCGGCTGCTCGCGGCGGGCGTCGAGGCGTACCCGGTCGGGGTGCCGCGCACCCACACGATCGCGCAGGTGCGCGCCGAGCACCCGGAGCTCGAGCCCGGGCAGGAGACGGACGACGAGGTCGGCGTCGCCGGTCGCGTGGTGTTCGTGCGGATCGGCGGGAAGCTCTGCTTCGCCACGCTCCAGGACGGCGAGGGCAACCGGCTCCAGGCCATGTTCAGCCTGGCGGCCGTCGGCGAGGAGCGTCTGGCGGCGTTCAAGACGGACATCGACCTGGGCGACCACCTGTTCGTGCACGGGCGCGTGATCAGCTCGCGGCGCGGGGAGCTGTCGGTGCTCGCCGACGCCTGGCAGCTGGCGGCGAAGTCGCTGCGACCGCTGCCCAACCTCTTCGAGGGCGCCGAGCTGTCCGAGGAGGCTCGTGTCCGGCAGCGGTACGTCGACCTGATCGTGCGCCCGGCCGCCCGGCAGACCGCCCGCCAGCGCCCGGCGCTGATGCGGTCGCTGCGCGACAACTTCCACCGGCGCGACTTCATCGAGATCGAGACGCCGATGCTCCAGACGCAGCCCGGCGGCGCGACCGCCCGGCCGTTCATCACGCACATGAACGCGTTCGACATCGACCTGTACATGCGGATCGCGCCCGAGCTGTTCCTCAAGCGCGCGCTCGTCGGGGGCATCGAGCGCGTGTTCGAGATCAACCGGAACTTCCGCAACGAGGGCGCGGACTCCACGCACTCGCCGGAGTTCGCCATGCTCGAGGCGTACGAGTCCTACGGCGATTACGACACGATGGCGGCCCTGACGCGGGACCTGGTGCAGACCGCGGCGCGGGACGTGCTGGGCACCACCGTGGTCGTGATGCCCGACGGCGAGGAGTACGAGCTCGGTGGCGAGTGGGCCGAGCTGACCATGTACGGGTCGCTGTCGGAGTCGCTGGGCGAGCTGATCACGCCGCAGACCGGGCTGGACGTGCTCCAGGCGTACGCCGACAAGCTCGGCATCGAGACCGACCCGAAGCGCCTCAGCCACGGAAAGCTGGTGGAGCAGCTGTGGGAGCACCAGGTGGGCGACCACCTGTTTACGCCCACATTCGTGCGTGATTTCCCCGTGGAGACGAGCCCGTTGGTGCGCGATCACCGCAGCATCACCGGCGTTGTCGAGAAGTGGGACCTGTATGTGCGCGGGTTCGAGCTGGCGACCGGCTATTCGGAGCTCGTCGACCCGGTGATCCAGCGGAAGCGCTTCGAGGCCCAGGCGTTGCTGGCGGCGGCGGGCGACGACGAGGCCATGCGCGTGGATGAGGACTTTCTCATGGCGGTGGAGTACGCGTTGCCACCGGCCGGCGGGATCGGGCTCGGGATCGACAGGTTGCTCATGGCGCTCACCGGTCTGGGTATTCGGGAGACGATCCTGTTCCCGCTGGTGAAGCCGCTGAGCTCATGAACCCGCTGCTCACCGCCCTGGCGGCGCTCCTGCCGTCCATCGGCGTCGGTCTGTTGTTCTGGTTCGCCATCCGCGCACTGGTCAATGCGGACCGCACGGAACGGCAGGCAATCGCCAGAATGGATGCCGCCGAACGGGACGCAGAATTGGCCGCCATCAAGAAGGAATCGCCGCCGACCGTTTGACGCCTTAATGCGCCGATGCGATAGTGAGAACGACAGCATTCCCCGCATCTGTCAGATGGAGCAAGCAATGGCGCAGAAGGTTCAGGTCCTGCTGGTCGATGACATCGACGGCGGAGCTGCAGACGAGACCGTGACGTTCGGGCTCGACGGCGTCACGTATGAGATCGACCTGACCACAGGTCACGCGAGCGACCTGCGTGACGCATTTGCTCAGTGGGTCGGGCACGCACGGAAGGTCGGCGGTCGCTCCGCCTCGAAGTCGACGCCCGCGCGCGGGCGTCGTTCGTCCTCGGGCGACGCGCAGGCGATCCGCGAGTGGGCCAAGGAGCACGGGCACCACGTGTCCGAGCGCGGCCGCATCTCCGCGGAGGTCAAGGCCGCGTACGACGCAGCCCACTGACCGACGCGACGAGAGCCCGGCATCCCCCGATGCCGGGCTCTCGTCATGTCCACGCTCAGGCGGGACGCGTCCCGGTGAGCTCGCGCACCGCGGCGTACTGCTCGCGCACCCGCGGCACGGGCTCGCCGCGGTACGTGGTGGACTCCGAGGCGGAGCTCCACGCCGGCGGGGTCGAGGCGCCGGAGAGCACCCACGCGGCCTGGCGCGCGGCACCGTCGGCCACGTACTCGCCGGGCGTCGGGACGCGCACGTCGAGGCCGAGCACCGACGGGGCGATCTCGCGCACGGCGGCGGACTGCGCGCCACCGCCGATCAGGAACAGCCGCTCCACCGCGACGCCCTGGGCGCGCAGGGCGTCCACGCCGTCGGCGAGCGCGCAGAGCATGCCCTCGACGGCCGCGCGCGCCAGGTGCGCCGGGGTGGTGTTGGCCAGGCGCAGGCCGTGCAGGGCTCCTGTGGCGTCGGGCTTGTTCGGGGTGCGCTCGCCCTCCAGGTAGGGCACGAGCACGAGCCCGTCGGCGCCGGCCGGTGCGGACAGGGCCAGCGCGGACAGGCCGGCGTGGTCGACGCCGAGCATCCGGGCGGCCGCGTCGAGCACGCGCGACGCGTTCAGGGTGCACGCGAGCGGCAGGAAGGCACCCGTGGCGTCGGCGAAGCCGGTCACCAGGCCGGAGCCGTCGGCGGTCGCGGCGGACGCGATCGCGGAGACGACGCCCGAGGTGCCGATGGACACGGCGACGTCACCCGGCAGGAGCCCCAGCGCCAGTGCGGCGGCGGCGTTGTCGCCGGCACCCGGGCCGAGGATGGCGCCGCCGGTGGACCGGGGACCGGCCTGCGACGGGCCGAGCACGCGCGGGACGAGTGCGTCGTGGCCCAGCGCCAGCTCGAGCAGGTCGTGGCGGTAGTCCTCGGTGGCGGGGGACCAGTATCCGGTCCCGGACGCGTCCGAGCGGTCGGTGACCAGGGCGTCGAGCCCCGGTGCGCCGGCCAGGCGCCAGGTCAGCCAGTCGTGGGGGAGCGCGACGGCGGCGACGCGAGCGGCGTTGGCCGGCTCGGCGTCGCGCAGCCAGCGCAGCTTGGTCACGGTCAGCGACGCGACCGGCACCGAGCCGATGGCGTCGGCCCACGCCTGCGGTCCGCCCAGCTCCTCGATGAGGTCCAGGGCGGCGGGCGCCGAGCGCGTGTCGTTCCACAGGAGCGCGTCGCGGACCACCTCGCCGTCGGCGTCGAGGGCGACCATGCCGTGCTGCTGACCGCCGACGGAGATCGCCTCGACGTCGTCGAGACCCCCCGCGCTGACGATCGCGGACTGGAGGGCGTCCCACCAGTACCAGGGTGCGACCTCGGTGCCGTCGGGGTGCGACGCCCGTCCGGTGCGCACGAGCGCGCCGGTCTCCGCGTCGCGCACGACGACCTTGCAGGACTGCGTCGACGAGTCGATGCCGGCCACGAGAGCCATGAGCTACCTCCAGGTGAACCCGCGACGTCCGCACTCCTGCGGGTGGGAACCCGACGGAGTGCGGACGTCGCAGGAAACGGGACGGGACAGGTCAGCGGGCGCCGATGGCGTGCTCGAGAGCCAGCTGGTTGAGGCGGACGAAGCCGAAGCCGCGGGCGGCCACCGCGTCGACGTCGAGCTCCTCGTAGGCGGACGGGTCGTTCAGGAGGTCGGACAGGGTCTCGCCCTCGGCCAGCGTCGGCTGCGAGAGCTCGAGCACACCGGCCTCCTCGAGCGCGGCCTGCACCTCGGGGTCGGCCCGGAACGCCTGCGCGCGCTCCTTGAGCAGCAGGTAGGTGGACATGTTCGCGGCGGCCGAGTCCCAGACGCCCTTCATGTCCTCCGTGCGCGACGGCTTGTAGTCGAAGTGGCGCGGGCCGTCGTAGCGGGGGCCGCCGGACGGGAAGCCGTTCTCGACCAGGTCCACCGTGGCGAACGCGGAGAACAGGTCGCCGTGGCCGAACACCAGGTCCTGGTCGTACTTGATGGACCGCTGGCCGTTGAGGTCGATGTGGAAGAGCTTCTCCGCCCACAGCGCCTGCGCGATGCCCGAGGTGTAGTTCAGGCCGGCCATCTGCTCGTGGCCGGTCTCCGGGTTGAGGCCGACGATGTCGCCGTGCTCGAGCTTGGCGATGAGCGCCAGCGCGTGCCCGACCGTGGGGAGCAGGATGTCGCCGCGGGGCTCGTTCGGCTTGGGCTCGATGGCGATGCGCAGCCCGTAGCCCTTCTCCTTGATGTACGCGGCGACGGTGTCGATGCCCTCGGCGTAGCGGTCGTGCGCGGCGTTGAGGTCCTTGGCGGAGTCGTACTCCGCACCCTCACGGCCGCCCCACATGACGAACGTGTCGGCGCCCAGCTCGGCGGCGAGGTCGACGTTGCGGACCACCTTGCGCAGGCCGTAACGGCGGACGCGGCGGTCGTTGGAGGTGAACGCGCCGTCCTTGAAGATCGGGTGGCTGAACGTGTTGGTGGTGACCATCTCGACCGTGATGCCGGTCTCGTCCAGGGCGCCCTTGAAGCGGGTCAGGATGCGGTCGCGCTCGGCGGCGTCGGAGCCGAACGGCACCACGTCGTCGTCGTGGAACGTCACGTGCGCGGCGCCCAGCTCGGCCAGCTTGTGGACCGACTCCACGGGGTCCAGCCACGGGCGGCTGGCGGATCCGAACTGGTCCTGGGCGTTCCACCCGACCGTCCAGAGGCCGAACGAGAACTTGTCTGCACGGGTGGGCTGCGGTGCCATCACACGTCTCCTCATCGAGATGAACGAATTTAGTTTGCCGGATGAATTTATCCCTTCCAGCCGGTAGGGTCAAGCCATGCCGACGCCCGAGCCCCGCGACCCGTCGCGCGTGGCCCGCCAGGCGCAGATGCGGGACCAGAACCTCGGCGTCGTCCTGCGGGGGATCGTCGATGCCGCGGAGCCGCTGTCCCGGGCCCAGCTCGCCGCGTCGGAGGACCTGGCACGCGCCACGGTCTCGGGGCTCGTCGACCACCTCATCGAGGCGCGTCTGGTGCGCGAGCTCGACCCCACCCAGACCCAGCGTGCGGGCCGCCCTGCCGTGCCGCTCGCGCCCGCGCGGGGGACCGTCGCCGGCGTCGGCATGGAGGTCAACGTCGACTACCTGGGCGTCCGCGCGCTCGACCTGGCCGGTGACGTGCTGGCCGAGCACGTGGAGCTCGACGACCTGCGGGGGGTCGACGCCGCGCAGGTGCTGGACCGGCTTGCCGCCCTCGCCGAACCCGTGATCGAGGACCTGCGGTCCCGGGGCGTGCGCGTCGCCGGCACCGCCCTGGCGCTCCCCGGTCTGGTCGACCGCGTCACCGGCCCGCTGCGCATCGCCCCCAACCTCGGCTGGCGCGACGTCGACGTCGTCGGGGTCGTCTCTGCCCATCCCGCGCTGGCCGCGTTCCCGCCCCGGGTGGCCAACGAGGCCAACCTGGCGGCGCGCGCCGAGGCCCACGCCCGGCGGGGGTCGCCGAGCTTCGCGTACGTCTCCGGGGAGGTCGGCATCGGTGGCGCGATCGTGCTCGACGGCGAGATCTTCCCCGGCCGGCACGGCTGGAGCGGCGAGATCGGGCACATCGTCATCGACGCGTTCCGCGGTCCGCGGGCCTCCGACGGCAGCCTGGAGGCGCTGGCCGGCCAGGACGCGATGCTGCGTGCGGCGGGCCTGCCGTCCACCGCCCGGCTGGATGCCCTCCTGGACGCGCTGACGGCGGGCGAGCCGCGGGCCACGGCCGCCGTCGCGCAGGCCGCCCGGGCGCTCGGCGTCGCGCTCGCGTCCGTGGCCAACGTGGTCGACGTCGGTGAGGTGGTGCTCGGCGGCACCTTCGGCCAGCTGTTCGACCACGTGCACGACGAGGTGTCGGCCCGGCTCGACGAGCTCGTGATCTTCGCGCCCTGGTCCCCGCTGGCCGTCTCGCCTGCCCGCGCCGGCCAGTACCCGGCGATGACCGGCGGTGCGCTGGCGTCCCTGGCCCGCGTGCTGGCGGACCCGGCGGAGTGGCTGCGCGCCCAGACCTGATCGCAGCGTCCGCACTCGTGCTGCGTGGAACCCGACGGAGTGCGGACGTCGCCGGGTGCGTTCGCCAGCGTCCGCACATCCGGCCGCCCGGACGCGTGAATGTGCGGACGTTGCCGGTCAGCCGGCGTTGCGGAGCATGAACTCCGTCTCGGTGTCGCGGCCCATCGTCGGGTCGGGCGCTGCCACGGTCTCCACCATGGCGATGGTGTCCTCGAGCCGGATCCGCTCGGGGAGCACTCGGTAGGGCGAGTCGGCGTCGGTCATGGCCACCACCTCGGTCGGGTTCGGACGTGCTGGTCCGACTGTAGAGCCGCAACGTCCGAGCATCTGCTCGTCCTGGCGCTCGCTTCCTCGGACGTCCCGGTCGAGAACCGCTGGCGTCCGAGCATCTGGTCGCCCTGGCGCCCGTTTGCTCGGACGTCCCGCGACGTAGGCTCCCTGACCGTGAGCGCGCAGCAGAGACCCCTGTGGATCGGCACCTATCCCGCCGCCGGTGCGGGCACGCCCGTCGGGCTCGGGGAGGGGATCTGGCGGGTTGACCTCGACCGCGCCACGGGTGCGCTGAGCGATGCGCGTCAGGTCGTCGAGACGCCCTCGCCCAGCTTCCTCGCCCTGCGCGGGACAGTCCTGTACGCCGCGAACGAGCACGCGGACGGCACGGTCAGCGCGTTCGACGTCGTCGGCGACGCCCTCGTCCACCGCGCCACGGTCCCGTCCGGGGGCGCTGACCCGTGCCACCTGCTGCTCGACGCGGACGGCCGCACCCTGTTCGTGGCCAACTACACCTCCGGCACGCTCGGCGTGCTGCCGCTCGACGCGGACGGCGGGTTCAGCGCGCTCGGTCCGGACCAGGTGTTCGGGCACACCGGCTCGGGTCCCGACGAGGGCCGGCAGGAGTCGCCGCACGCGCACTTCGTCGCCCTCGACCCGAGCGGCGCGTTCGTGCTGGTGGTGGACCTGGGCACCGACCAGATCCGCCGGTACCGCCGCGTCGACGGCCACCTGGTCGAGGACGGCATCGCGGCCGCTCTCCCCGCCGGCACCGGGCCGCGGCACCTGACGTTCAGCGCCGACGGCCGGTTCGCCTACGTGGTCGGCGAGCTGGACGTGACGGTGCGGGTGCTCGCGTGGGAGTCGGGCCGGGGGAGTCTCGTGCAGACCCTGCCGGCCACGACGGTGCCCGCGGCGGAGCGCCGACTGCCCTCGCACGTGGTCCGGGACGGCGACCGGCTGCTGGTCGGGGTGCGGACGGCGGACGTGCTGGCGCGCTTCGCGATGCGCGCGGACGGCCTGCTCGAGCCGGTGGCGGACGACCCTCTGCCGGGGGCGTGGCCGCGGCACCTCGCGGTCGTCGACGGCTGGACGGTCGTCGCGGAGCAGGCGTCCGGCGGTCTCGCCACGCTCGCGGCCGACGGCTCCGTGGTGGCCACGCTGCCCCTGCCGGCTCCGTCCTGCGTGCTGCCGGAAACCTCCGAATAGCCCGTTATCGAATCGTGATCTTCTCCACTTACTGCCCAGTAAGTGCTTGTGGTTGTCTGGCAGCAGCCGCCCGTGACGGCGGGGCAATGACGCCCTGACCGGACGCGGACGCAAGTGGCTGTGCAACGGAGCGCGGCCATGTCACGAGGGAGTGACCGTGCGTCGTGCCGACCGCCTGAACCCCGTCCCCGCGAGCCTCGCCGCCCTGGCGCTGGTCGTCCCGCTGGCGCTCGTCGGGCTCGCGTCGCCCGCGGCCGCGGCGCCGGGTGACCTGGCGCGGACCGGCTCGGCGACCGCGTCGGTGTTCCAGTCGGACGGCGACGGCACCTTCCCGCCGGACGCCGCGATCGACGGCAACCCGGCCACCCGCTGGGCCAGCGGCAACGGCCCGGACGAGGACGTCCCGTACACCGCCTGGGTGCAGGTCGACCTGGGCGCGGCGGCGTCCGTCGACCACGTCGTCCTGGCGTGGGAGGCCGCGTTCGCCGCCGGGTACGAGGTCCAGGTGGCGACGACCGCGCCGGACGACCCGGCGTCCTGGACGGCGGTGCACACCGAGGCGGCGGGCGACGGCGGCACCGACGACCTGACGTTCGCGGCCACCGACGCCCGGTACGTGCGCGTGCAGATGAACCAGCGCACCAGCTTCACGTGGGACCCGGCGCGGCTGCACTGGTACGGCTACTCGCTGTTCTCCCTCGAGGTCTACGGGACGCCGACGCAGGTGGCCGCGGCCTTCGCCGGCCCCGGCACCACCGTCCCGGCCGGCACCGACGCGGTCGTCCCGGTGATCCTCGCGATCCCGGCGGCCACGGACACCACCGTGCGGGTGCGGTCCACCGGCGGCACCGGCGTGGCCGGCACCGACTACACCGCGGTCGACCAGACGCTCACCTTCCCGGCCGGCACCACGGAGACGAGCGTCACGGTGCCGACCGTCGACCACGGCCCCCTCGGCCAGGTCCGCACGGTCGAGCTCACCCTGTCCGAGCCGTCCGCGGGCCTGGTCCTGGGCGGCCGCACGACGAGCACCGTCACCATCACGCCGCACGGCGACCTGCCCGACGTCGGCGGCGTCACGGTGCTCGACGACTACGAGTCCGGCGTCCCGGCCGGGTACACCACCTGGGGCATCAGCGCGCCGGTCACCCCGGTGCTGTCCACGGGACCGGTGGACCGGGGGGGCAACGGCCTGATCGCGACGGTGGGCGGCACTCCCGCGGCCGGCGACTGGTTCGGGTTCACGCACGACATCGCGGCCACCGACTGGTCCGCGCACGACGGGTTCACGTTCTGGTTCCTGGGCACCGGCGGCGGAGGTCAGCTGCGGTACGAGCTCAAGAGCAACGGCCAGCTGTTCGAGCGGTCCGTCACCGACGACGCCGCGGGCTGGCGTCAGGTCAACGTGGCGTTCTCGCAGCTGCGGCTCAAGGGCAACCCGGCCTCCGACGCGCGGTTCGACCCGACCGCGAGCACCGGCTTCGCGGTCACGCTGACCGACCTGGGCGCGGGGGCGTGGACGTTCGACGACCTCGGCCTGTACGACCGCGTCAGCACGATCGAGGACGCCGAGGGCGACGTGCCCCTGGCCGCGCCCGGCACCACGGTCGGCATCTTCACGTGGGGCTCGGCCGCGGACCTGGTGAGCCTGGCCGTCACGGAGCAGGAGCGCGACGGCGTGCCCGCCGGCAACCACGTGCTCTCCGGCGACTACCTCATCCCCTCGGGCGGCTGGGGCGGCTTCAGCCAGAACCTCGCGGCCGGCCAGGACTGGAGCTCGTTCCGTGGCATCCGGCTGGCCTGGTACGCCTCGCAGCCGACGCGCCCCGCGAGCCCCACGGCCGGTGACGACATCAAGGTCGAGCTCAAGGACGGTGGCCCGGACGGCGAGCACTCGGAGCTGTGGGCCGCCACGTTCAAGGACAACTGGTCCAGCGACGGCAGCCGCTGGAAGATCGTCGACCTGCCGTTCTCGGCGTTCACCCTCGGTGGCTACCAGCCCGGCGACGCGGCGACGCGCAACGGCACCCTCGACCTCACGTCGGCGTGGGGCTACGCGCTGACGATGGTGCCGGGCACCGCGACCGCGGTCTCCTGGGCCGTCGACGACGTGCAGCTCTACGGCTCGGCCGTCGCCGCACCGACGGCCACGGTGGCCAGCCAGGACGTCGTCCTCGTCGACCCCGGCGAGACCGCGCACGTGCCGGTCGTCCTCACGACGACCGACGGCCAGCCGCTCCCGGCGGACGTCACGGTCGACTACGCGAACGGCGCCGGCACCGCGGTGGCGGGAACGCACTACGACGCGTTCTCCGGCACGCTCACGTTCCCCGCGGGCACGGCCACCGGCACCACGCAGACGATCGACGTGGTCACCCACGCGACCGCCGCGGTCGACGACGCCCGCACGCTGGCTATCGACCTGACGGCCACGGGGGCCGCCGTCGGCACCGGCCCGACGGTCGTGCTCAACGCGGTGGGCGCCACCTACCTCGACCCGGGCGCGAGCACGGCGGACCGGGTGGAGGACCTGCTGGGTCGGATGACGCTGGCCGAGAAGATCGGCCAGATGACCCAGGCCGAGCGCCTGGGGCTCCAGTCGCCCGCGCAGATCCGCGACCTGGGCCTGGGCTCCGTGCTCTCGGGCGGCGGCTCGGTGCCGACGCAGAACACGGCGACCGGCTGGGCGGACATGATCGACGGCTTCCAGCGCCAGGCACTGTCCACGCGGTTGCAGATCCCGCTGATCTACGGCGTCGACGCCGTGCACGGCCACAACAACGTGGTGGGCGCGACGATCTTCCCGCACAACTCCGGGCTGGGCGCCGCGCGCGACGCGGACCTGGTGGAGGAGGTCCAGCGGACCACCGCCCAGGAGGTGCGCGCCACGGGCGTGCCGTGGGCGTTCTCCCCGTGCCTGTGCGTGACGCGCGACGAGCGGTGGGGGCGCAGCTACGAGTCGTTCGGTGAGGACCCGGCGCTGGTGACCGCGATGGCGGGCGCCTCGATCGTCGGGCTCCAGGGTGACGACGCGTCCGACCTCTCCGGCCCCGACACGGTGCTCGCCACGGCGAAGCACTGGGTGGGCGACGGCGGCACCACGTACGACCCCGCACTGGCCGGTTCCGGCTACCCGATCGACCAGGGCATCACCCACGTCGACAGCCTCGACCAGCTGCGACGGCTGTACGTCGACCCGTACGTGCCCGCCATCGAGGCCGGCGTCGGCTCGATCATGCCGTCCTACTCCGCGGTCTCGGTCGCCGGCGCCGACCCGATCCGCATGCACGAGTACGGCGCGCTGAACACCGACCTGCTCAAGGACGAGCTCGGCTTCGACGGCTTCCTCATCAGCGACTGGGAGGGCATCGACAAGCTGCCCGGCGGCACCTATGCCGACAAGGCCGCGCGCTCGGTGAACGCGGGCCTCGACATGGCGATGGCGCCGTACAACTTCGGCGCGTTCATCACCGCGATCACCGCCAAGGTGGGCTCCGGGGACGTGTCGCAGGAGCGGGTCGACGACGCCGTCCGGCGGATCCTCACCCAGAAGTTCGCGCTCGGGCTGTTCGACGCCCCGTTCGCCGACCGGTCGCTGGCCGGGGACGTCGGGTCCGCTGCGCACCGGGCGGTGGCCCGCGACGCGGCTGCGAAGTCGCAGGTGCTGCTCAAGAACGCGGACGACCTGCTGCCCCTGGCCGCCGACACCAAGGTCTACGTCGCCGGCTCCAACGCGGACGACCTGGGCAACCAGGCCGGCGGCTGGACGATCTCCTGGCAGGGCGGCTCGGGCGACATCACGCCGGGCACGTCCATCCTCGAGGGGATCGTGAGCGTCCGGGGAGAGGCAGCCCCGTCCGTGACCTACTCGAAGGACGCCTCCGCTCCGGTCGGGGACGCGCAGGTGGGCGTCGTCGTCGTCGGCGAGACGCCCTACGCCGAGGGGCAGGGCGACGTCGGCAACAACGGCAAGTCCCTGAGCCTGAGCGCGGCGGACCGCACCGCGATCGACACGGTCTGCGGCGCGCTGCCGTGCGTCGTGCTCGTCGTCGCGGGCCGTCCCCAGCTGGTCACCGACCAGCTCGGCGCGATCGACGCGCTCGTCGCGTCGTGGCTGCCCGGCACCGAGGGTGCGGGCGTCGCGGACGTCCTGTTCGGCACGCAGCCCTTCACCGGACGCCTCCCGGTGAGCTGGCCGGCCTCCGCCGACCAGGTCCCGGTCAACGTCGGCGACGACGTCTACGCGCCGCTGTACCCGTACGGCTGGGGCCTGCGCACGGACGCGCAGCGCGACCGGCTGACCGCGCTGGTCGCCACCCTGCCCGCCGGCGACGCGCAGGACGCCGTCCAGGCCGTGCTCGACGCGCCGATCTGGGACGGGTCGGCACTCGACCCGGCTCGCACGGGGCAGGCGGTCCGGCTGCTGTTCGCCGCGGCGGAGGAGCTGAACGGTACCGACCGCGACATCGCGACCGCGGCGGGGATCGTCGTCTCGCTCGTGCGCGACCTCGCCCAGGAGGCCTCCGGTCCGGACGACGCCGCCACGACGGCCGACGCCGAGCATGCCCTCATGTCCGGCGAGGCGAGCGGCGCGGTCGACCTCCTGGCCGACGTCCTCGGCGTCTCGACCGCCCCGCCCGTCGCGTCGACCACCCGCCTGTCGCTCTCGCGGTCCTTCGTGGCCTTCGGGAACGCGGTCACCGCCCGGGTGGCCGTCACGGCTCCCGGCGGGTCGCCGACCGGGTCCGTGCAGGTGCTCGTCGACGGGACGTCGGTGGCCACCGTGCCGCTGGCGGCCGACGGCACCGCCAAGGTGCAGCTGCCTGCCACAGTCACCACCGGCCGGCACCGGGTCACCGCCGTCTACGGCGGCGCCCCGGCGGCCGACCCGCCGGTCCTTGGTTCCACGTCCGCCGCCGCGACGCTCACCGTGACCCGGACCCTGCCGACGGTCCGCACCGACGGCACCGACTGGACCGTGCGCCGCTCGGACCCCAAGCAGGTGCACGTCCAGGTGGCCGGCGTCGCCGGTGTCACGCCCACCGGCACGGTCGACGTCTGGGTCAACGGCTCCCGCAAGGGCTCGGCCACCCTCGACGCCCGTGGCGAAGCGGTCGTGACGCTCCCCACGGGGACCCGGAC
This sequence comes from Cellulomonas sp., assembly GCF_965229465.1. GTDB lineage: Bacteria > Actinomycetota > Actinomycetes > Actinomycetales > Cellulomonadaceae > Cellulomonas. Next base: position 2,302,422 of record NZ_OZ245882.1, read on the forward strand.
CTCGCTTGTGCTGGTCACCTACGCCGGCGACCCGACCTACCTGCCGTGGATCGGCGCCCCGCACCTTCTGGTGGTGAGGTGATCCCCTAAAGGGTGACAACGGACCAAAGTCCTTCAGCGCTCCGCGGAACCTGTCGATCCCTCCTCGTCGACGACGAACGAGGAGGTCCCGCGATGCGCAACGGCTTTGACATCTATCGGGTCGGTCCGGACCGGAACCACCAGGAACCGCCGAGCCCGTGGGGCTGGACCGCCCGCCGCGGCGAGGTGCCGACCGGTGAGACCGTCGTGCAGGACCACGACTTCACGCTGACCTACACGGGCAACGACCCGCAGCTGGCCGCCGCGTTCGCGCGGGGTGCCCGGCTCAAGGAGATCGTCACGTTGTGGCCGGAGCTCGCCTTCTACCCGTCGACGGCCGGGGGCTTCCTCCCGGACGGGAACATCTTCCCCATCCGCGGTGACTACAAGCCGCCGAGCGGGCTCAGCGCCCTGCGCTCCAAGCTCGGCTCACGTCGCTCCTCCGGCGCGCACGCGGCAGAGGTCACCGCCCGCCCGTAGTCCGCGGTCGCGCGGGCGTCGGTCGAGTGCGTGAGAATGGGGCACACCCGTCCGCCGACAGGAGCGCCCGTGACCCTCGAGCACAACCCGCGCGTCGCCATGCTCTCGGTGCACACGTCGCCGCTCGACCAGCCCGGCACGGGCGACGCGGGCGGGATGAACGTCTACGTGCTCGAGCTGTCGCGCGCGCTGGCCGCCCGGGGCGCGCGCGTCGAGATCTTCACGCGCGCGACCTCCTCGGAGCAGGCCGAGACCGTGCTGCTGCCCGGCGCCGACGCGCTCGGGCGTCCCCTCGTCGGAGACGCCGCCCGCACCGTCCTGCTCGCCGACGAGGTCGGCCCCGGCGTGACGCCGCCGATCCTCGTGCACCACGTGCCGGCCGGTCCGTTCGAGCAGCTGGACAAGAACGACCTCCCCGGCGTGCTCTGCGGCATGGCCGCCGGCGTCCTGCGCTGGGAGGCCGCGCGCACGCCCGGCTGGTACGACGTCGTGCACTCCCACTACTGGCTGTCCGGGCAGGTCGGTCAGATCGCGGCGGACCGCTGGGAGGTGCCGCTGGTGCACACCGCGCACACGCTCGCGCGCGTGAAGAACGCCTCGCTGGCACCGGGCGACACCCCGGAGCCGACCGCACGGGTGGTCGGCGAGGAGCAGCTGGCGGCCGAGGCGGACGCCCTGGTGGCCAGCACGCCGGTCGAGGCCGAGGAGCTGGTCGAGCTGTACGGCGCCGACCCGGACCGCGTGCACGTGGTCGAGCCCGGGGTGGACCTGGACCGGTTCGTGCCCGGCGACAAGGCGTCGGCCCGGCGCGACCTGGGCCTGCCGGCCGACCGTCAGATCGTCCTGTTCGCCGGGCGCGTGCAGGCGCTGAAGGCCCCGGACGTGCTGGTCAGCGCCCTGGGAGTCCTGCGCGAGACCGGACGACTGGTCCCGCTGCTCGTCATCCTCGGAGGGCCCTCCGGTCGGTCCAGCGCGGTGCGGGAGCTCCAGGCGCTCGCGGCCATGACGGGCGTGGCCGACGACGTCGTCGTGCACCCGCCCGCCGACCGCGACACCCTGGCGCGCTGGTACCACGCGGCCGACGTGGTCGCGATGCCGTCGCGCAGCGAGTCGTTCGGGCTCGTGGCCGCCGAGGCGCAGGCCAGCGGCGTCCCGGTCATCGCGGCGTGCGTCGGCGGACTGCGCACGATCGTCGACCACGACGTGTCCGGCCGGCTGGTCCGCGGGCACGACCCGGCGGTGTGGGCCGACGTGATCTCGGACGTGCTGTCGTCCACGGAGGACCGCGCGCGGTATGCGGTCGGTGCCCGACGGGTGGCCGAGCGGTTCGGCTGGGACACCACCGCGGACCAGATGCTGAAGGTCTACTCGGTGGCCGGCGAGGTCCGGGCGTCCCGCGTCTGAGGGTCGGACGTCCCAGGCCGGCTCTCGGGGCCTGCGGCAGGATGGGTCTATGACCTACACCCTCGTGCTGCTCCGCCACGGCGAGAGCGAGTGGAATGCGAAGAACCTGTTCACCGGCTGGGTCGACGTGCCGCTGTCCGAGAAGGGCACCGCGGAGGCCGTCCGGGGCGGGACGCTGCTCACCGACGCGGGCGTGCTGCCCGACGTCGTGCACACGTCGCTGCTGCGCCGGGCCATCACCACGGCCAACCTGGCCCTCGACGCCGCCGACCGCCACTGGATCCCCGTCAAGCGCTCCTGGCGCCTGAACGAGCGGCACTACGGCGCGCTCCAGGGCAAGGACAAGAAGCAGACGCTCGAGGAGTACGGCGAGGAGCAGTTCATGCTCTGGCGCCGGTCCTACGACTTCCCGCCGCCGGACATCGAGCTGGGCTCGGAGTTCTCCCAGGACGCCGACCCGCGCTACGCCGGCGAGCCGATCCCGCGCGCCGAGGCGCTCGAGCAGGTGCTCGTCCGCGCGCTGCCGTACTGGGAGTCGGACATCGTCCCGGACCTGAAGGCCCGCAAGACCGTGCTCGTCGCGGCCCACGGCAACTCGATCCGCGCCCTGGTCAAGCACCTGGACGACGTGGACAGCAGCACGATCGCCGGCATCAACATCCCCACCGGCATCCCGCTGCTCTACACGCTCGACGAGGAGACGCTGAAGCCCACCAACCCGGGCGGCACTTACCTCGACCCGGAGGCCGCCGCGGAGGCCATCAAGGCCGTGGCCAACCAGGGCCGCTGACGCCGCACACCACAACGTCCGAGCAGAAGTGGGCCAGCACCCACCTCTGCTCGGACGTTGCTGCGTAGGTGGACGTTGCGTCCGAGCAGATGAGGCCCAGGGCCTGCACCTGCTCGGACGTTGCGCTCAGGGGCGGGGGCGGGACGCGTCGAACGCCGCCACAGCCGCCTTCGTCGCCGAGCGGCGCCAGGCCTGCTCGACCAGTTCCGCGAGGGCGTCCCAGTCCGGGTCGTGCGCGGCGTCGAGGTGCGCGGCGACCCAGCCGAACCTGCCCATGTAGGGCGCGACGAAGTACCGCACCGGGTCCCGTGCGACGATCGCCTGCTGCTCGTGCCGGTCGGTCTTGCACCACAGGGCGAGCCGGCCGTCGGCGTGGTGGTCGGGCAGGATCCAGGCGAACCGGCTCCCGCGCGTGAAGAACCCGGTGTTGCCGTACACGTCGACCTCGGCAGAGGTCTCGGGCAGCTGGGCGACGACATCTCCGAGCCGCTGCCGCGCCACGGCGACGTCGTCGTCACCCCACCCGAGCACCCGCTCCGCCATGCGGGCCACGCTACCGATCTGGTGCACAACGCGAGAACGGCAGCTCCCCGCGAGAACGGCACGTCAGAGTGACGTTCTCGCGGGGAACTGCCGTTCTCGGCGACTGACGGCCGGAGCCGCGGTCAGCCGGCAGTGCGGTCCAGCTCGGGGCGGCCGACGCCCGTCACCAGGTACGTCACGCGGCGGGCGACCGAGACGCCGTGGTCCCCGAACCGCTCGTAGTACCGGCCCAGCAGCGTGACGTCGACGGTCTCCTGCGTCGTGCCGGCCCACGAGCCACCGAGCAGGGCCGCGAACGTGTCCTCGTGCAGCTCGTCGAGGAGGTCGTCGTCCTGCTCGATGCTCTCGGCCAGCTGGATCTCGCGGCTGTTCAGCAGGGTCGTGGTGCGCCGGGCCACGCGCACCGCGGCGTCGTGCATCTCGGCGAACGTGCCGGACAGGGCCTGCGGCACCGCGTGCCGGGGGTACCGACCGCGCGCCACCTGCGCGACGTGCCGGGCCAGGTCGCCCATGCGCTCGAGCGACGCGCTCATCCGCAGCGCCGAGACGACGATCCGCAGGTCGGTGGCGACGGGCTGCTGCTGCGCGAGCAGCAGGACGCAGCGCTCGTCGAGGTCGCGCTCGATGGCGTCGATGGCCAGGTCGTCCGCGATCACGGACTCCGCGAGCGCCAGGTCCGCGGTGAGCAGCGCGATGCCGGCGTTGGTGATGGCCTGCTCGACCCGGCCGCTCATCGCCGCCAGGTCCTCGCCCAGCTGGTGCAGCTCGGCGTCGAAGATGTCCCGCATGTGCTCCCTCTCGTGCCGCGACGGCAGGTGCCGCGCGCAGCGTCAGGCTGACATCGGCAGGTGAACGGACGGGCGCCTCCAGGTGAACGGACGACGGCCGTTGTGCACACGCCCCGGCACCTCATGCGAATCGGGTGAGGCAGCGGCACCCCCACCTGGGCCAGCATGGCGGAAGGGGGCTCGACGGGGACGACGGAGGGACGACAGATGGCACAGAAGGTGACCGCCTGGGTCGGCTGGGTGTGGTTCGCGGCCTTCGCGATCCTCGTCTCAGGACTCTTCACCATCATCGCGGGGGCGGTGGCGGCGTTCTCCCCGAAGACGGTCGTCTCCTGGACGCCGGACGGGATCGCCGTCGTGGACGTCTCGACCTGGGGCTGGGTGCACCTCGTCCTGGGCGCCCTGCTGCTGCTCGTCGGGTTCGCGCTGTTCTCCGGCGCCGGCTGGGCGCGCGTCACGGCGATCGTGCTGGTGATCCTCAACCTGCTCGCGCAGTTCGTGTCGCTGCCGATCACCCCGTGGTGGTCCCTCATCGCGATCGCCCTGGACCTCGTGATCCTGTGGGCGCTGACGGTGCACGGTGACGAGGTCGCGCGCGCCAACCGCTGAAGTTCGTCCGACGAGAGGGCACGACGATGACGACGTTCACCGCCTGGAAGTTCGACACCGCCGACGGGGCCGCGAAGGCCGTCGACGCACTCAAGGCAGCGCAGGGCGACGGTCTGGTGCGGATCGTCGACCACGCGGTCATCAGCTGGCCTCAGGGTGAGGCGAAGCCCTCGATGCACCACTCGCACGACGACAAGCTCCGCGGCACGGGCTGGGGCGCGTTCTGGGGGCTGCTGTTCGGTGGCCTGTTCTTCGTGCCGCTCCTCGGCGCCGCGGTGGGTGCCGCCGCCGGGGGGATCACCAAGGCGGTCTCCGCGGTGGGCATCGACGACGCCCAGCTGGAGAGCATCCGCGCGCAGATCACGGAGGGCACCTCGCTGCTGTGCGCGGTGACGGAGAACGCGGACATGGACCGTCTGGGTGAGCGGTTCCACGGCCTGCACAGCACGCTCGTGGCCACCAACCTCACGGAGGCCGAGCGGTCGCTGCTGCTGGAGACCTTCGGCTGAGTGAACGCCCGGTGAACGCTCCACGGCGGGCGGGCTCCGGGTGGCGCCATCGGCGTGTTGCACCCTCCGGCGCGTCCTAGGGTGAGTGCCGTGGACGGGATCGACGGGCTGCTGCTCCTCCTCGCCGGCGGCCTCGGGCTGCTGACGGGGGTCTGGGCGACCCTGGCGTTCCGCTGGAGCGAGCGCTCGCAGCGCGCTCTGCCGGCGCAGTCGGAGCCCGAGCTCGACGACGGGCTCGTCCGCACGCTCGCCGTGCTGCGCTCGGCTGCCGTGGTGCTCGACGACTCCGACCACGTGGTGCGGGCCAGCGCGCCGGCCCACGCGCTGGGCATCGTGCGCGACGGGCGCATCGCCCCCGCGGCGATCCGGGACCTCATCGCGCAGGTGCGCCGCGACGGGGTGATCCGCGACGAGGTGCTGGAGGTGCCGCGCGGACCCGTCGGCCCCGGGGTGCTGCTGGTGCAGGTGCGCGTCGCGCAGGTCAGTGCCGAGCACCTGGTGGTGCTGGCGGAGGACCTGACGCAGGCGCGGCGGCTCGAGGCGATCCGGCGCGACTTCGTCGTGAACGTGTCCCACGAGCTCAAGACCCCCGTCGGCGCCCTCGCGCTGCTCGCCGAGACGCTCCAGGACGCCGCCGACGACCCGGAGGCCGTCCGCCGGTTCGCGGGCCGCATGCAGGCGGAGGCCACCCGGTTGTCCGCGCTGGTGCACGAGATCATCGAGCTGTCGCGGCTCCAGGTGGCCGGTGCGCTCGGGCAGGTCGGGCTGGTCGACGTGGACACCGTCGTGGCCGAGGCCGTCGACCGCGCACGCACCACCGCCGAGGCCAAGAAGGTGCGCCTCGACATCGGCGGGCAGCAGGGCACGCGGGTGCTCGGCCAGCGCGACCTGCTGGTCACCGCGGTGCGCAACCTGCTCGACAACGCGGTCGCGTACTCCGGCGAGGCGTCGCACGTCGGAGTAGGGGTGCGCACCGACGGCGACCTGGTGGAGATCGCGGTGGTCGACGAGGGCATCGGCATCACCCCGGCCGAGCAGGAGCGGGTGTTCGAACGGTTCTACCGGGTGGACCCCGCGCGCTCGCGGGACACCGGCGGCACCGGGCTGGGCCTGTCGATCGTCAAGCACGTCGCCGCCGACCACGGGGGAGAGGTCACGGTCTGGTCGCAGCCCGGCCGCGGGTCGACCTTCACGCTGCGCCTGCCGCGCGCGGAGGAGCCTGCAGCCCCCGTGACCGAGCTGCCCGTCACCGCAACCGAAGGAGTGCACGTGAGCCGGAGCGCGTCATGACCCGGATCCTGCTGGTCGAGGACGAGGAGTCCTACCGGGACCCGCTGACGTACCAGCTGGAGCGCGAGGGGTTCGACGTCGTCACGGCCGCGACCGGGCCGGAGGCGCTGGCCAGGTTCGACGAGTTCGGTGCCGACCTGGTGCTCCTCGACCTCATGCTCCCCGGCCTGCCCGGCACCGAGGTGTGCCGCCGCCTGCGCCTGGTCAGCGACGTGCCGGTCATCATGCTGACGGCCAAGGACGACGAGATCGACAAGGTGGTCGGCCTGGAGCTGGGCGCCGACGACTACGTCACCAAGCCGTACTCGTCGCGCGAGCTGCTGGCCCGGGTCCGGGCGGTGCTGCGCCGCCGCGAGGCCGCGGTCGTCACCGCCGGTGCCCCGGCCCCTCTGGACGCGGACGACGACGACCTGCTGGCGGCAGGACCGGTGCGGATGGACGTCGAACGGCACACCGTCCGGGTGCGGGACGAGATCGTCGCCTTCCCGCTCAAGGAGTTCGAGCTGCTCGAGCTGCTGCTGCGCAACGCCGGCCGCGTGCTCACCCGCGGGCAGCTGATCGACCGCATCTGGGGCTCGGACTACGTCGGCGACACCAAGACGCTCGACGTCCACGTGAAGCGCGTCCGCGCCAAGATCGAGGTCGACCCCGGCAACCCGACGCTCCTGCTCACGGTCCGCGGCCTCGGCTACAAGCTGACCGACGAGGACGAGTAGCCGCACCCGCCCGACGACGCCCCGCCACCTTCCGGTGCGCGGGGCGTCGTCGTCAGGGCGTCGGACGCGCGTCCGACTCGTCGGCCACCGTTCACCTGGGGTTCACCCGATGCGGTCCACCCGGTCACGTGCACTTCCTACGGTCAGCATCGCCGCGCACACATCGGTGCGCACATGATCGACAGGACGGACCACAGTGAAGCTTCCCCTCCTCGGCCGCATCGGGGCGGTTGCCCTCGTCGGCACCCTCGCCCTCACGCTGTCGGCCTGCGGATCGGACGACGCGACCGGCACGGGCTCGACCTCCGACACGGGCTCGGACGCCCCGGCCTCCACCCTCAGCGGCACCCTCAACGGTGGCGGCTCGAGCGCGCAGGAGAAGGCCCAGCAGGCCTGGGTCGCCGGCTTCCAGACCGCCAACCCGGACGTCACCGTCAACTACACGACCACGGACTCGGGTGCGGGCCGCAAGGGCTTCCTCGACTCCTCGCTGGACTACGCCGGCTCGGACAGCGCGCTGAACGAGGAGGAGCTCGCCTCCTCCACCGACCGCTGCTTCGGCGGCGCCGGCATCGACCTGCCCGTCTACATCAGCCCGATCGCCGTGGCGTTCAACCTCGACGGCGTGACCGAGCTGAACCTGAGCGCGGACGTGGTCGCCAAGATCTTCGCGGGCGCCATCACCACGTGGGACGACGCCGCGATCACCGCCCTGAACCCGGACGCGACGCTGTCCGGCCCGATCACGGTCGTGCACCGCTCCGACGACTCGGGCACCTCGAAGAACTTCCAGGACTACCTGTCCAAGACCGCGCCCGACGTGTGGACCTACGAGGTCTCGAACACGTGGCCGGTGGCCGTCGGCCAGGGTGCCAACGGCACGTCCGGCGTCGTCCAGACCGTGCAGGCCGCGACCGGCACCATCGGCTACGCGGACGCGTCCGCGGTCGGTGAGCTGGGCAAGGTCTCGCTCGGGGTCGGCACCGAGTTCGTCGCCCCGACCGCCGACGCGGCCGCCAAGACCGTGGACGTCTCGCCCCGCGACGACGCCCGCGCCGAGGGCGACATCGTCATCAAGGTCGACCGGACCACGACCGAGGCCGGCGCCTACCCGGCGATCCTCGTGTCGTACCTGCTCGTCTGCAACACGTATGACACCCAGGAGAAGGCGGACCTGGTCAAGGCGTACGCGACGTACGTCGTCGGTGCCGAGGGCCAGGAGAAGGCCGCGACCGCGGCCGGCTCCGCGGCGATCTCGGACGCCCTGCGCACGGACGTCCTCGCGGCTCTCGACGGCATCACCACCAAGTAGTCCGTTCCACCGTCGACGTCCGGCGGCCGCGCACGCGGTCGTCGGGCGTCGACGCACCACCCCCTCCCCTGACAGGAGAGTTTCGTTGGCTTCGCCCACGACAGCGCTGACCCCCCCGGTCGCGCCGGTCTCCAAGCCCCCGCGCGGCTCGCGCCGCACGCGCCCGAGCGATCGCGGCCTCGACCGGGGGTTCCGGTACGTCGCCGTGGGCTCCGGGATCCTCATCCTCGCGGTCCTCGCGGCGGTGGCGATCTTCCTGGTCATCGAGGCCATGCCGGCCCTGGGCAACCCGGACCTGGCGTCCGAGGTGCCCTGGATCCCGGCCGACGGCAACCTCTGGTCCGTCGTCGGACCGCTGATCTTCGGAACCGTGCTCGCCGCGATCGTCTCGCTGGTCATCGCGGTGCCCGTCGCGGTCGGGATCGCCCTGTTCATCTCGCACTACGCGCCGCGCCGGATGGCCTCGGCGCTGGGCTACGTGGTGGACCTGCTGGCGGCCATCCCGTCGGTCGTGTTCGGCCTCTGGGGCGTGCTGGTGCTGGCGCCCAAGGTGCAGCCGGTCTGGCAGTTCTTCGTGGACTACCTCGGCTGGATCCCGTTCTTCGCCGGTGACGCCAACGGCAACGCGTCGAACCCGCCCCGCGTGCTCATGACCACGGCGATCGTCCTGGCGGTCATGATCCTGCCGATCATCACGGCCGTCAGCCGCGAGGTGTTCCTCCAGACGCCGCGGCTGCACGAGGAGGCCGCGCTGGCCCTCGGCGCGACGCGCTGGGAGCTGATCCGGATGGCCGTCCTGCCGTTCGGGCGCTCGGGCGTCACGTCCGCCGCGATGCTCGGCCTCGGCCGGGCGCTCGGCGAGACCATGGCCGTCCTGATGATCCTGTCGCCCGGGTTGCTGTACTCGTTCAAGCTCCTCGTCGCCAGCCAGCAGCAGACGATCGCGGCGAACATCGCGGCGCGGTTCAACGACGCGAACGACATCGGCCGCTCGACGCTGATCGCGACCGGCCTGGCGCTGTTCGTGATCACCCTGCTGGTCAACCTGGCCGCCCGCGCGATCATCGCGCGCCGCAAGGACTTCTCGGGAGCGAACTGACGTGGCCACCGACACCCTCTCGCCCGAGGCCGTCGCCCTGCGTCGCGCCCTGACGCAGGTCGACCCGGGGCGCCGCCGCAAGGACCGGACCATGCGGGTCGTCATCTACGGCGCGTTCGCGCTCGCGATGATCCCGCTCGTCTCGCTGGTCTGGAGCGTCATCTCGAACGGCATCGGCCGGTTCGACCTCTACTTCCTCACGCACTCGATGCGCAACGTCTACGGCGGCATGGACGCCGGCGGCATCTACCACGCGCTGCTGGGCACGCTCCTGATCACCGGGCTGGCCACGCTCATCTCGGTGCCGATCGGGATCCTCACCGCGGTGTACCTGGTCGAGTACGGCTCGGGGCACCTGGCTCGGGGAGTGACGTTCCTGGTCGACGTGATGACCGGCATCCCGTCGATCGTCGCCGGTCTGTTCGCGTTCGCGCTCTTCTACCTGCTGGTGGGACCGGAGGCCAGGAGCGGGGTGGTCGGCGCCGTCGCCCTGTCGGTGCTGATGATCCCCGTGGTGATCCGCTCCACCGAGGAGATGCTGCGGCTGGTCCCCAACGAGCTGCGCGAGGCGTCGCTGGCCCTCGGTGTGCCCAAGTGGCTCACGATCATCCGCGTGGTCCTGCGCACCGCCGTCGCGGGCATCACCACCGGCGTGATGATCGCCATCGCCCGCGTCATCGGCGAGACGGCGCCGCTGCTCATCACGGTGGGCGCCACGGACTCGATCAACCGCAACGTCTTCGAGGGCAACATGATGACGTTGCCCGTGTACGTGTACCGCCAGTACGCCGCCGGTCTGGTGCCCTGCACCCCCGGCGACGAGACGTGCATCGCGACCATCAACTACGACCGGGCGTGGAGCGCTGCGCTCGTGCTGATCCTGGTCGTCATGCTGCTCAACCTCGTGGCGCGCGGCGTGAGCCGCTGGTTCGCGCCCAAGACCCGGGCCTGAGCCCCCTTCAAGGAGATCCACCATGGCACAGCGAATCGACGTCAAGGACCTCAACATCTTCTACGGCGACTTCAAGGCGGTCGCCGACGTCGGGATGTCGGTCGAGCCCCGGTCCGTGACCGCGTTCATCGGCCCGTCGGGCTGCGGCAAGTCCACGTTCCTGCGCACCCTCAACCGCATGCACGAGGTCATCCCCGGGGCCTACGTGCAGGGCAACGTCGCGATGGACGGGGTCGACCTGTACGGCTCGGACGTCGACCCGGTGGCGGTCCGTCGGCAGGTGGGCATGGTGTTCCAGCGCCCCAACCCGTTCCCGACGATGTCGATCGCGGAGAACGTGCTGGCCGGCATCAAGCTGAACAACAAGCGCATCTCCAAGAGCGACGCGGAGGAGGTCGTGGAGCAGTCGCTGCGCCACGCGAACCTCTGGAACGAGGTCAAGGACCGGCTGAACCGGCCCGGCTCCGGGCTGTCGGGCGGCCAGCAGCAGCGTCTCTGCATCGCGCGGGCCATCGCGGTCAAGCCGCAGGTGCTCCTGATGGACGAGCCGTGCTCGGCGCTGGACCCGATCTCCACGCTCGCGATCGAGGACCTCATCGCGGAGCTGAAGGCCGAGTACACCATCGTCATCGTCACGCACAACATGCAGCAGGCCGCCCGCGTCTCGGACCGGACGGCGTTCTTCAACCTGGCCGCGACCGGTGAGCCGGGCCGGCTGGTGGAGATCGACGAGACGTCGACCATCTTCTCCTCGCCGCGCGTGCAGGCCACGGAGGACTACATCTCGGGCCGCTTCGGCTGAGCAGACGCATGCAGAAGGGGCCGCCGGTTCGCCGACGGCCCCTTCTGTCGTCTGGTCAGCTGGACGCGGTGGGCACCGCGGAGGCGTACTCCGGCAGGGTGCCGTCGAGCACGGGCACCTGGACGTCGATGGAGCCGGCCTCGGGCGTCGAGACGGTGATCGGCAGGAGGCCGCCCGGCGGTACCTCGATGGCGGGGAAGGTCACCTCGGCGAACCCCTCCTCCTGCGCGCGGCCCGCGCCCAGGAGCACCGTCTCCTTCGGGCCGAGCTCGACGGTCGACTTCTCGTCGCCGACGGCGAGCGTGACCGACCGGTCCTCGCTGCTCTCGTTGACCAGCCCGCCCTGCAGGCTCCCGAGCTCTCCCTCGGCCGCGGAGAGCACCAGGAGGTTGGACGCGCGGACGTCGCCGAGCGTGACGCGGACGCCGTCGGACGCCGAGTACTGGTCCTCGGTGGTCATCGGGTTGGTCGCGGAGCACCCGGCGAGCACGAGCCCCGCGACGGCGAGACCGGCGGCGAGGGCGGTTGCCCGCAGGGTGCGGGGGCGGGGCGAGGTCACGATGACTCCTCGGGGCGTCGGGCGCTGCGGGCTGATCGGCGGGTTGTCCGTCCGGGGGCAAGCCTAGCCGCCGCACGGGGGTCCGCCCGGCCTGCGGGGCACCGGACGGAGCCTCGCGCGGCGTCCGTCGCGATGGGCGGTTGACCTGCGCGGATGCCGGTAATCACGCGGCAAAATGCCAAAAACGGCGTGATAAGATACCCCTCTGCGAAAGGGGACACCTGCAGATGACTTTCACTGTTGGGGAGACCGTTGTCTATCCGCACCACGGTGCGGCATTGATCGAAGAGATCAAGAGCAGGACCATCCGCGGCGAGGAGAAGCTGTACCTCAAGCTGAAGGTCGCTCAAGGAGATCTCACCATCGAGGTCCCGGCGGAGAACGTCGATCTGGTGGGCGTGCGCGACGTCGTGGGGCAGGAAGGTCTCGACAAGGTGTTCGAGGTCCTCCGGGCGCCCTACACCGAAGAGCCGACCAACTGGTCCCGTCGCTACAAGGCGAACCTCGAGAAGCTCGCGTCGGGCGACGTCATCAAGGTGGCGGAGGTCGTGCGCGACCTCTCGCGCCGGGACGCCGACCGCGGCCTGTCTGCGGGCGAGAAGCGCATGCTCGCCAAGGCCCGCCAGATCCTCGTGTCGGAGCTCGCACTCGCCGAGCACACCGAAGAGGAGAAGGCCGAAGCGATCCTCGACGAGGTCCTCGCGTCCTGACGCCCCCCGCCAGGTGAGCGTCGCTGCTGTCCTGACTGCCGCCGGGAGCGGCAGCAGGCTCGGTCATTCCCTCCCGAAGGCACTGGTGCCTCTGGAAGGGCAGTCGCTCGTCGTGCACGCCGCCCGCAACCTGCTGGCAGCGCGCGCGGCGGGCGACGATCGCGTCCGGGTGCTGGTGGTCACCGCGCCCGCGTTCCACCTCGCCGCCATCGAGCGCGAGCTGAGCGGGCTGGGGGACGAGGTCGCGCTGCTCGTCGTCGCGGGCGGCGGCACCCGGCAGGCGTCCGTCGCCGCCGGACTCGCGGCTCTCGTCGCGGACCCCCGCGGGGCCGACGTGGACCTGGTGCTCGTGCATGACGCCGCGCGCCCGCTCGCGCCCGCGTCCCTGGTCGAGCGGGTGATCGAGGCCGTGCGTGACGGTCATCCAGCGGTGGTTCCCGGACTGCTGGTCACGGACACCATCAAGCGCGTCGCCCCGCACCGCGGAGTCCTGGTCGAGCCCGTGCTCGAGACGGTCCCGCGAGCCGAGCTGCGGGCCGTCCAGACGCCGCAGGGGTTCACGCGTGACCTGCTGCTGCGCGCGCACTCCGCCGGGGCCGCGCACGCGCACGACGAGGCCCTGGCCGCGTCGGACGACGCGGGCCTGGTCGAGCGGCTCGGCGAACCCGTCTGGGTGGTCGCGGGCGACGAGCGGGCCGCCAAGATCACCACCGCGCGCGATCTCCTGATCGCTGCCCTGCCGACGGAGAGCGCCGAGTGAGCCCCCTGCCCCGCACCGGGATCGGCGTCGACGTGCACGCGTACGACCCCGACCCCGCGCCGGGCGCCGTCCTGCACCTGGCGGGGCTGGCGTGGCCGGGGGAGCGGCCGCTCGCCGGGCACTCCGACGCGGACGTCGCCGCGCACGCCGCCGCCGACGCCCTGCTGTCCGCCGCCGGCCTGGGCGACCTCGGGTCGAACTTCGGCACGTCGGAGCCGCAGTGGGCGGGCGCCGCCGGAGCGGTCCTGCTGGGTGAGGCCGCGCGACGGGTACGCGAGGCGGGGTTCACCATCGGCAACGTCACGGTCCAGGTGATCGGGAACCGGCCGAAGATCGGTCAGCGGCGGGCGGAGGCCGAGGCCGCGCTGTCGGCGGCCGCGGGTGCGCCCGTGAGCGTCTCGGCCACCACGACCGACGGGCTGGGGCTCACCGGCCGCGGCGAGGGTGTGGCGGCGATCGCCACGGCGCTCGTCGTCTGACGCCGGCGCGTGCTGCCCAGCAGCACGCCGGCGAGCACGAGGGCGCCCCAGGCCAGCTCGGTGGCCGACGTGCGCTCGCGCAGGAGCAGCCAGGACGCGCCGATGCCCACCACGGGCACCAGCATCGAGAACGGCGCCACCGTGCTGGACGGGTGCCGGCCCATCAGCGTGGTCCACAGCCCCGAGCCGACCAGCGTCGCCACGACGACCGTGAAGAACAGCCCGCCGAGGGCGAGCAGCCCCTGGGTGGTGCCCAGCCCCTGGAACGACCCCGCGATCCGCGCAGGACCCTCGACGACGAGGGAGAGCGCGAGCAGCGGCAGCGGCGGCACCACGGACATCCAGAGCATGAGCCGGAACGGCTCGCCCGGCTGCGCCTGGACGGCCCGGCGGTTGCCGAGGTTGCCGACCGCCCAGCCCAGGCCGCCGCACAGGGTGAGCAGCACGGGGACCAGAGTTGCGCCCCCGTCGAGCCCGGCCCGGTGCGCGGCGATCCCGCCCAGGCCGGCCACCGCGAGCAGGATGCCGACGCCCTGCCGCGCGGTGATGCGCTCGCGCAGGAACACCCCGGCCAGCACCACGGTGAACGGCGCCGACGACTGGAGCACCAGCGAGGCCAGTCCGGTCGGCATGCCGCTGGACATCGCCAGGTAGAGGAACACGAACTGGAGGACGCCGAACCCGAGCCCGTACAGGCCGATCCAGCGCCACGGCGCGGTGGGCCGGGGGACCAGCAGCAGGGTGGGGACGGCGATGAGCGTGAACCGGAGCGCGACGAGGAAGAACGGGGGGAACTGCTCCAGGGACAGGTGGATCGCGGGGAAGTTCAAGCCCCAGCACAGGGCGACGAGCGCGGCGAGCAGGCGGTCGCGGGTGGGCATGGGTCGAGCATGCGACGGGCAGACGGTGAAGGACCAGCGAAGAGTTCTGATGCAACGATGTAGCGTTGCTGCATGGATCCTCGCGCGCTGGAGACGCTCCGGACCGTCGGGACGCACGGCGGGGTGACCGCCGCGGCGGCGGTGCTGCACCTGACCCCGTCGGCGGTGTCGCAGCAGGTGGCGCTGCTCCAGCGCGAGGTCGGGGTGCCCCTCACCGAACGCGTCGGGCGCGGTCTGCGGCTCACGCCCGCCGGGGAGGCCCTGGCGGAGGCCGGCGTGGGTGTCGCGGTGGCGCTCGAGCGGGCGCGGGCCGCGTGCGACGAGTTCCTGGTGCGGCCGCAGGGGGTGGTGCGCGTGTCCGCGTTCCAGAGCGGCGCGCTGCTGCTCCTGCCGGCGCTGCTCACACGGATGGCCACCGTCGAGGGGATCACGGTCGAGCTCACCGACCAGGACGTCGCGCAGGACGACTTCCTGGGCCTGACCGACCGGATGGACGTCGTCGTCGCGCACCGCCCCGACGACGGTGCCGGGTGGGCGGCCGGCGCGAGCGTCCGGGTGGTGCCGCTGCTGCGCGAGCCGCTCGACGTGGCGGTCCCGCTCGACCACCCCCTGGCGCAGCGCGCCGAGGTCTCCCCGGAGGACCTCCTCGACGTGCCGTGGATCGCGGTGCACGAGGGCTTCCCTGTGGCCGAGGTGCTCTCCGCGGTGGGCGCCCGGTCCGGTGCTGCCCCACGGATCGTGCACCGCGTGAACGACTTCCACGTGGTCCAGGCGCTGGTCGCGGCCGGCCACGGGGTGTCGCTGCTGCCCCGGTACACCTTCGGCGGCGCGCGCGGCGTGCGACTCGTGCCCCTGGCAGGAGTGCGTGCGGGGCGGCGGATCGACGCGTTGCTGCGCCGGGACCGCGCCGAGCGCCTGGTGGTCCGCCGGGTGCTGGACGAGCTGCGCGCGCTGGCCGTGGAGATCGATGTCGCCTGACGACCCTGCGCGCGGCTCCCGGTCTGTGGCGCTTGCGAAAACCAGGGCTGGCGCCAGCCGAAATGTCCGGGTACCGTCCCCGGCGTGACACAGTCGTCTGACGCCAAGACCGAGCTGCTCCCGGTCGTGGGAGCGCTCCACCATTCCCACCTGCCCACCCGGGACAACGGCGTCCAGGCCATCCGGATCCGGGTCCGTGTCCCGCTCGACGTGCTCGAGGCCACCAGCGCCGGTCTCCGCGAGCTCGACGACCAGCACCGCCGCGAGATCACCGAGACGCCCCCGCCGCTGCCGTTCTGACGTTCCTGTTCCGAGGGGCCCTACGGGATCAGGACGAGCTTGCCCGCCGAGTGCCCGGCCTGTCCGTCCCGGTGCGCCTGCGCGACCTCGGAGAGCGGATAGGTCTGGGCCACCCGGACGTCGAGGGTGCCGTCGGAGGCCAGCTCCACGAGCTGCGCACGAGCGGCCTCGCGGACCGCGGTGCCGGGGTCCGCGCCCGGCCCACCGCCGAGCGCCTTGATGCCCAGCTCGCCTGCGCGGCCGAAGCCCGCGATGGTCGCGATCCGCTGCCGGTCCTCGACCAGCGCGACCGACGTGTCCAGGGCCTCGTCGGTGCCGACGGCGTCGATCGCGACCGTCACCGGCCCCGTGCTCCGCACGGCCTCGTGGAGCCGGTCGAGCAGGCCCTCGCCGTACGCCACGGGGGTCGCGCCCAGGGTCTTGAGGTCGTCGTGGTGCCACGGGGAGGCCGTCGCGATCACCTGGGCGCCGCGCAGGATCGCCAGCTGCACGGCCATGCGGCCGACGCCGCCGGAGCCGCCGTGCACCAGCACCACGTCACCGTCGTGGGTGCCGGTCGCGCTCAGGGTGTGCACGGCCGTGGCACCCGTGAGCAGCAGCCCGGAGGCCGCCGGCCAGTCGAGGGTCGGCGGGCGGCGGACCGTGACCAGCTCGGACACGATGATCTGGTCCGCGTACCCGCCGCGCACGCGCCACGCGATGATCTCGTCACCCGGTGACAGCCAGCGCACCGACGGTCCCACCGCGCTGACCACGCCCGACACCTCGTAGCCCAGCCGCATCGGCAGCTTGGAGGGGTCGGTCCCGTAGGCGCCGGCGTACCCCTTCCAGTCGGTGGGGTTGACCCCGGCGGCCTTGACCTCGACGAGCACGTTCCCCGGGCCGGGGTCGCCCGGGGAGACGTCGATGAGGCGGAGGACGTCCGGCCCGCCGTACGCGATCGCGACGACGGCCCTGCTGGTGAGTGCCACCGGCACACTCTGCACCTGACGTGCGACCCAGGGCCAGAGCAGAGCCGTCCCGAGGGGTGGGATCACCCCCTCGGGTGAGCGCCAGGGCTCACGCCAGCGGCAGCCACACCCGCATGGTCGACGGTCCCCGGTTGGCCCAGTCGTGGTAGGCGATCAGGGGGACCTCGGCGGTCGTCCCGGCAGGCTCGGCACGCTCCCCGTACGGCCAGGCGGCGTCGTCCTGCGCGGCGACGACCATCGTCGCCAGCACGTGGCCGTCCACCTCCGTCACACCGCTCAGCCGGGCGCCCTCGACGTCGGACCCGAGGTCGACGGACTCGACGCAGAGCACCTCCGGCCCGCGTTCGACCACGACGCACCCGCGGACCGCGTCGATGCGCGGGTCGGCGCTCGAGACGCGCGGGGCCATCGGCAGGCGCAGCTCGACCACGTCTCCCGCCGCGAACGACCGCGTGACGGCGACGGTCCCGGCAGGTGCGGGCTGCTCGCCGTCAGGCGTGACCAGCGTCGCACCCTGCGCCCACGCGGGAACCCGCAGGCTCAGCGTCCAGGGCCGGTCCTCGGTCGCCACGACGCTCACCCGCACGACGCCGTCGCGCGGGTACTCGGTCTCGACGTCGAGCTCGATGCGGCGACCGTCCACCAGGCTCGCGCGGATCCGGGACGGCGCGTACTGGTGCAGCTGGAGACCCTCGTCGTCGGTGGTCGCCACGTAGGCCGCGAGGCTGGCCAGCGTCCGGGCGACGTTCGGGGGGCAGCAGGACACGGCGAACCACGGCGCTCGCAGGGACGACGAGGCCCGGGGGCTCGCGACGTCCGTCGGCGGGACCGTGCCGGGCACCCGCTGGTGGAGCGTGTTCGTGTAGTAGAACTCGGTGCCGGCGTGGGACGGGGACGTGGCGACGACGTTGAACAGGGTGCGCTCGATCAGGTCGGCGTACCGCGGCAGCCCCTGCGCCAGCAGCAGCCGCCACGAGAACATCACGGAGCCGACGCCGGCACACGTCTCGGAGTACGCGCGGTCCGGCGGCAGGACGAAGTCGTCGCTGAACGCCTCTCCCTCGTGCTGCGACCCCTGGCCCCCGGTGACGTAGGTGCGCCGGGCGACCGTGTTCTCCCACTGGGTGGTCAGCGCGGCGAGCAGCTCGCCGTCGTCGGTCTCGACCGCGACGTCGACCGCGCCGGCGGCCAGGTAGTTGGCCCGCACGGCGTGCCCGCGCAGGACGGTCGCCTCCCGGACCGGGACGTCGTCCTGGTAGTACGCGCGGCCCAGCTCGATGTCCGCCAGGGTCCCGGTGCCGCGGCGCTCGACGAACAGTGCGGCCTGGTCGACGTACCGCCGGTCGCCGGTGGCCCGGCCCAGCTCGGCCAGCGCCGGCTCGATCTCGGCGTGCCCGCACACGGACTCGATCCCACCCGGGCCGAACGTCTCGACCACGTGGTCGGCCGCGCGGCGGGCGATCGCCAGCAGGCCGTCGTCGGCGTCGGGACGCGTCCGCGCCCGGGCGACCGCGGCCTGGAACAGGTGGCCGTAGCAGTACAGCTCGTGGCCCCACTCCAGGTCGCTGTACCGGGGGCGCTGACCCGTCCGGCCGAACATGGTGTTGAGGTAGCCGTCGGGCTCCTGCGCCGCACCGATGCGTCCGACGAGCGCCCGGAAGCGGCCGTCGAGGTCGGCATCGTCGCCGCGGCCGATCTCCCACGCCATGGCCTCGAGCAGCTTGTAGACCTCCGAGTCGGAGAACTCGCGTCCGCCTCGGTCCAGCGGCAGGGTGCCGGCCACGGCCCGGTCGAAGTTGCCGATCCAGCCCTCGCGCTCCATCCAGTGCTCGATGTGCGCGAGGCTCGCGGTCGCGTTGACGGCCTGCCGCTGCGCCCAGAACCCGCCCGTGACCTGCACCTCGTCGAGCCCGAGGGGGCGCAGGGTGCCGTGGGAGGGAGCGACGGGGGTGGCGGCGGCGGTCGTGGTGGTGGTGGTCATCGTCATCCCTTGAGCGCGCCCGACATGAAGCCGCGCACGTAGTGTCGTTGGAGCAGGAGGAAGAGCACGATGCACGGCAGCGCCAGCACGACGACGCCCGCCTCGGTGGCGCCGTAGTCGACGACGCCCTGCACCTGCACGCGCAGGTTGGCCACCGCGAGCGGCAGCGTCAGCTTGTTGGAGTCGTTGATGAGGATCAGCGGCGCGAAGAAGTCGTTCCAGGCGGCCAGGAACGCGAACAGCCCGACGGTGATCAGGCCCGGACGGACCGCAGGCAGCAGCACCCGCCACAGGGCGGAGAACGACGAGCAGCCGTCCACCATGGCGGCCTCGTCGAGCTCCCGGGGGATCGACTCGAACGAGATGCGCATCATGAACGTGGAGAACGGCAGCTGGAACATGGTGAGCACGAGGGCCACGCCGACCAGCGAGTTCTGGAGGCCGAGCGTGTTGAGCAGCACGTAGAGCGGGATCAGCAGGGTCGCGTACGGGACCATGAGGATGGCCAGCGTGAGCATGAACAGGGCGTTGCGGCCGGGGAACCGGAACCGCGCGAACGCGTAGCCCCCCAGCGTGGAGATGGCGAGCGTGAGGATCACGCACAGCCCGGAGACGATCACGGAGTTGGCCAGGTACTGCCAGATGCCGGCCTGGTAGTGGGCGAGGGTGACGTAGTTGCCGAAGCCCCAGCCGTCGACCTGACCCGTTCCCGGCTTCGGCGACACCGAGGCCACCGACGTCCAGACCAGCGGGAACAGGAAGATCACGGCGAGCGCGCCGGAGAACACCCAGAAGGGCGTGCGCAGCGCGAGGCCGGCGATCGTGGTCGGCGGAGCGGACCGGCGGACCGGGGGCAGCTCCGCGGTGGGGTCCGCGTGCGTGACGGTGGCGATGGTCATGTCGGCCCCTCAGCTCTCGTCCGAGCCGCGGAACGCGCGGAGCTGGACCACGTTGATGACCACGAGCGCGGCCAGCACGAGCACGGAGAGCGCCGCGGCGACGCCCAGGTCGTTCTGGCCCTGGAAGGCGACCGAGTAGATGAGCTGGACGACGGTGATCGTGCTGTTGTCCGGGCCGCCCTTGGTGAGGATGTAGAACTGCTCGAACGCCAGCAGCGACCCGGTGACGCACAGGATCGTGGTCAGCGCGAGGGTCGGCTTGAGCAGCGGGATCGTGATCTTGCTGAACGTGTGCCACCGGTTGGCGCCGTCCATGCGGGCCGCCTCGTAGATGTCGCCGGGGATCGACTGGAGCCCGACGAGCATGAGCAGCATGTAGAAGCCGGCGTACCGCCACACGATGAGGAACAGCGTCGAGGCCAGCGCGGCGTCGGGCGAGCCGAGGAAGCTCCAGCCCATGCGCTCCATGAAGGGCGCCAGCGGCCCGGCCAGCGGCGAGTACAGGACGTAGAAGAGCAGCGACGCCGACGCCAGGCCGAGCGCGCTGGGCACCAGGAACGACGTGCGCAGCAGGCCCTTCCAGCGCGACGACTCCTGCACCATGAGCGCCAGCCCGAGGCCGAGCGCGATCAGCAGGACCGTCGCCAGGACCGTGTACTTCAGCGTGAACAGCACGGAGTCGACGAAGAACCGGTTGTCGACCGCGGCGGTGAAGTTGTCGGGGAAGTTGATCCCCTGGTCACCCGACAGCAGCGGCCAGTCCGACGCGCTCATCCGGAACACGAGGCCCAGCGGCACCACGAACAGGACCAGGACGAACAGGGCGGTCGGTGACGCGTAGGCCCAGCCGCGCAGGCGGTGGCCGTTGGCGCGTCTGCGGGGTGGTGCGGGTGTGGCCGTCTGGACGGTCATCGGGGAGCCTCTCGTGCGGTGTCTCGGGCGGGGAGGTGGGGTGCCGTGGCGTGACGGCACCCCACCGCGGGCGCTACTGCCCGAGCACCGCCGTGATCTCGTCGTTGTCCGCGTCGACGTTCGCGCCGTCGCCGAGGACCGCGTCGCGCACCATGGTCAGCCAGGGGCTGCTGGGTGCGTTGAACGCCTGCTGGAAGTTGAGCGCGACGGGGGTGTCGCCCTTCCCGGCCACCTCGTTGATCGTGATCAGCCGGGGGTCCTTGGACGAGAACTCGTTGTCCGCCAGGTCGCCGCGCGAGACCACGTCGTTGTTCTTGGCCAGCACGCCCACCTGCGCGTCCTCGGACATCATCCAGGACAGGAAGTTCCAGGCCTGGGCCGCGTTCTCCGAGTCCTTGGAGACGCCGATGCCGTCACCGCCGACGAACGTCGAGGCGCCGCCCTCCGGTCCGGGGATGCCGGCGACGCCGACGTCGAACCCGGTGGTCGACGACAGCAGGGTGGCCGGGTAGAACATCAGGCCGACCTTGCCCTCGGTGAACCCTGCGGTCCACGTGGGTCCTGCCTCGTCCTCCGAGGACGGGAGTACCGCGCCGGAGTCCCAGAGGTCCTTCCAGGTGGAGTAGACGCTCTTGGCGGTGTCGCTGTTCAGCAGCGACTCGGTGCCGTCCTCGTTCATCACCTGCTCGCCGTCGGCCCAGACCGACGGGAACCAGGTGAACACCAGGCAGCCGCCGCAGTTCAGGCCGGTCGCCGTGCCGTAGGTGTCGGGCTTGTTCAGCGCCTGGACCGCCTTGGCCGCCTCGGCGTACTCGGTGAGGTTGGCCGGCGCCTTCTCCGGGTCGAGCCCGGCCTCGGCGAACAGGTCCTTGTTCCAGAACAGCATCGACAGGTCCAGCACGAACGGGAGCACGTGCTCCTTGCCGTCGACCGTCCCGGCCGAGAGGTGGCCCTGGTTGATCTCGTCCTTGAACGCCAGCCCGTCGATCTGCGTGGTCAGGTCCTGGAACAGGCCCTGCTCCACCCAGTTGGGCACGTAGACGATGTCCGCGGCGAACAGGTCGGGCAGGCCGTCCGAGCCCGCGGCGGCGCCGACCTTCGCGACGTAGTCGTCGTTGGGCACGACCGTCAGCTCGACCTGGTTCTCGTGCGTGTCGTTGTAGGCCGCGACCAGCAGCTTGGCCTGCTTCTCCAGGGGGGCGCGGGTCCAGAGCGTGAGCGTGGTGCCGTCATCGGTCCCGTCCGGGCCGGCGGAGACGGCCGGCTCGTCGGAGCTGTCGTCGGCACTGCTGCACGCCGCCAGGCCGACCAGCAGGCCGGCCGTCACGATCCCGGCGGCCAGACGGGCCGACCGGGTGCGGGTGATCCTCATGGGCATCTCCTCGTGCTCTTCGTCGAGCGGGTGCCGTCGTCGGCGCCCCGGGGGGGATCTCTTGCAAGGCGAAACCCTTGTCGGCCAGCGAGTCCGAGGCGGCGGAGCTGGCGGCTCCTCGGCGAGCCGGCGACGCCATGACATGCACGTCCATCAGCTGCGCCTCGAACCGACCGATTCCCGAAACTCACCGAAAAGGTTTTCTGAACATAGTCAGGCGGGGCTGGCGCGTCAACGGGGTTCGGCAGTTACAGTTCGATCACGAACGGCTCGAGGATGCGCGAGGAGGTGGCTGATGGCACGCGCCGAACCCGCTCGCGCGGTGACGCTCTCCGACGTGGCACGCCTCGCCGGCGTCTCCGTCGCGACCGCCTCCAAGGCCCTGAACGGCCGCGACCAGGTGAAGGACAGTACGCGGCAGCGCGTCGTCGAGGCGGCCGACCAGCTGTCGTTCAGCCCCAACCCGCTCGCCCGCGGCCTGCTCGCCGGACGCACCGGCACCGTCGGCCTGCTCACCAGCGACCTCGAGGGCCGGTTCGTCATCCCGATCCTCATGGGCGCGGAGGACGCGTTCGGCGCAGGCCAGGTCAACGTCTTCCTCTGCGACGCGCGCGGCGACACCATCCGCGAGCAGTACCACCTGCGCGCGCTGCTCAGCCGCCGCGTGGACGGCCTGATCGTCGTCGGCCGGCAGACCGACCCCCGACCGTCGCTCGGGCACGACATCCCGGTCCCGGTGGTCTACGCCTACGCCCCGTCCGACGATCCCGAGGACCTGTCGATCACGCCCGACAACGTGAGCGCCGGGCGGCTGGCGGTCGAGCACCTGGTGGCCTGCGGGCGCACGCGCATCGCCCACATCACCGGCGAGCACGCCTACGCGGCCGCCCGCGACCGGGCCGAGGGTGTGCAGGCAGCCCTGCACGATGCCGGTCTCGACCTGGTCGGTGACGTCATGTACAGCGAGTGGTCGGAGCGGTGGGGGCGCGACGCCGCCGCGGTGCTGCTGGCCCGGCACCCCGAGATCGACGCGGTGCTCTGCGGCTCCGACCAGATCTCCCGCGGGGCGCTCGACACCGCCCGCGACCTCGGCCGGACGGTCCCTGACGATGTCGCGGTCATGGGCTTCGACAACTGGGAGGTGCTGACCACCAACGCGCGCCCGGAGCTGACCAGCATCGACGCCAACCTCCAGCAGCTCGGTCGCACCGCCGCGCAGCGGGTGTTCGCCGCGCTCGACGGGGTGGACATCGGCTCGGGCACCGAGTACGTCGCGGGCCGCCTGGTGATCCGCGGCTCCACGGTGGCGCGACGCTAGGCCGCCCGGGAGGTGGGCGGGCGGCAGCCCCCGAGCAGCCGGTCGAGGTACCGGTTGGTGAACACGCCGTCGGGGTCCGCCTCTGCGCGGACCCGCTGGGCGTCGGCGAAGCGCGGGTAGAGCTCGCCGAGCCTTTCCGCCTCGAGCCAGTGCATCTTGCCCCAGTGGGGTCGGCCGCCCACCTGCGCGACGATCCGCTCGACCGCGGCGAAGTACCGCGCGAACGGCAGGCGCAGGTACTGGTGCACGGCGACGTAGGCCGTCTCGCGCCCGTGCGCCGTCGAGAGCCACAGGTCGTCCGCGGCGGCGAACCGCACCTCCACCGGGAACGGCACCCGCTCTCCGCTGGACTCGATCCAGGCGTCGATCTCGCGCAGCACCCCGATCAGGTCCGCGCGGGGGACCGCGTACTCCATCTCGCGGAACCGCACCCGCCGCCGGGAGACGAAGACCTCCGCGGACGGCGCGGTGTAGCGCCGGGACGACAGGGCCCGGGCGGCGAACTCGTTGATCGAGGCGGTGGTCGACGGGGCCAGGGTGGCGATGCCGTTGGCCACCGAGAACAGGGCGTTGGACAGCAGCTCGTCGTCGACCCAGCCCCGCACCGGGTGCAGCGGGCGCACCACCTCGTCGGGGATGCGGTTGTTGCGCTTGGTGAGCGCGCGGCGGGTGTGCGGGAACCAGTAGAACTCGAAGTGGTCGTTGCCCTCGACGAGGCCGTCGCGCCCGTCCAGCTGGTCCAGCACGTCCTCCAGCGGCCACGGCTCCTCACGGGCCTCCAGGCGGTACGCGGGCACCACCTCGAGCGTGACCGCCGCGAGCACGCCGACGCTGCCCAGACCCAGGCGGGCCAGCTCGAACAGATCGGGCTGCTGCGTAGCGGAGACCTCGACGACGTCCCCCGTGGCGGTCACCAGTCGGGCGCCGACCACCTGCGTGGCCAGCCCGCCCAGCCGGGCGCCCGTGCCGTGCGTGCCCGTCGAGATGGCCCCCGCGATGGACTGCTTGTCGATGTCTCCGAGGTTGCGCATGGCCAGGCCCTGCTCGGCCAGGCGGGCGTTCAGGGCGTGCAGCCGGACCCCCGCGCCGACCGTGACGTGCGTCGTGCCGTCCGGCTGGGCTGCGACACGCTCGAACGCGTCCAACGAGTCGAGGCGGATCTGGACGCCCTCGGTGACCGCGACGGGGGTGAAGGAGTGTCCGCCACCGACGGCCCGGACCTGGAGCCCGTCGCGGGCGCCCTCGCGGACGGTCGAGACAAGTTCGCCCAGGTCACGGGGGTGCTGCACGCGGCGCGGCGTGGCGCTCGCGGTGCGAGCCCAGTTCTGCCAGGTGCCAGCAGGCGACGATCGTCCCATAATGGTGAACCATCGTCCTGGTCGATTGTCCAAGTCAAGTGCGCAAAGTCCTTGACTATCGTGACAACTGACATTGAACTGTGTGGTGGGGGAGGCATTGGCCTCGTCTGCCGGTCGGGGGTGGCCGGTGGGGCCGTCGCCAGAGGGAGGGGACCCTGTCATGAACCGCTTGCCTGTGGCCGAGAGGCGTGAGCAGCTCATCGAGGCTGCGCTCGCCGTCGCGAGCCGGGACGGCATCGACGCCGCCACCGTGCGCGCCGTCGCCGCCGAGGCCGGCGTGTCCCTCGGGGTCGTTCACTACTGCTTCCAGGACAAGGACGAGCTGCTGCGCGCGATGGCCCACGCCATCACGTCGGCCAACCTCGAGCGGAGCCTCGGGGACATCCCCGAGGAGGTCGACGACCCCGAGACCGTGATCGAGGGGGTCCTGGACGCCCTCTGGGCGGGCATCCGGCAGTCCCGCGGCCCGCAGCTGCTCAGCTACGAGCTGACCACGTCGTCGCTGCGCCACTCCGAGCTCAACCAGGTCGCCATCGAGCAGTACCGCGGGCAGTGGGCCGCCGCCGAGCAGGTGCTGGACCTCGTCGAGCGCACCGCCCACGTCGGCTGGTCGGCGCCGCGGGGGGACATCGCGCGCGCGGTGGTCGCGGTCATCGACGGCTACTCCCTGGCGTGGCTCGTGGACGGGGACAGCGATTCGGCCCGCGCGGGGCTGCTGGCCTTCGGCCGGTACCTGTCCACCTTGGCCGTGCCCGTGGCGCTCGAACCCGTCGGCGCGGACGCCGGCGATGCCGCCGCGACTCCGGCGTGACCGCCGCACCGCCGACCGTGTCGACAGTGCCCATGGTCATCCGTCGCGCCCGCGTCGCGACGTCGGCAGGCTTTGCCGCGCAGGGCTTCGTCTACGCGGTGCTCCTCACCAGCCTCGAGGGGTTCAAGGACCGGTACGGCATCGACGACGGGCAGATCACGCTCGTCGTGCTCGGCGTGTGCGTGATGGCCGCCCTCGGCACGCTGGTCGCCGACCGGGTGGCCCGGTCGAACGGCGGGAGCAGGGTCGTCCTCGGGTCGGGTCTCGCCATCGTGGCGGCCTCGGTCGTCGTGGTCGCCGTGGCACCCGGGTTCGCCTTGCTGGCCACCGGCTTCGCGGTCTACGGCGTCGGGCTGGGCATGGTCGACGCCGGCACCAACATGCAGGCCGTGGCGGTCCAGCGCGAGTACGGACGGTCGCTGCTCACGGGGTTTTACGCGTCGTGGTCGGCGGGCGGCATCGTCGGCGCGGTGCTGGTGGCGGTCACCACCGGCCGCACCCCGACCGACCCCGTCGCGGTAGCCCTGCTGTCGGGGACGCTCGTGGCGGGCCTCGCGGCCGGCTGGGTGCTCCGCAGCGCGTGGCGGGGCCGCGGTCCCGCCGGGGTGCACGCCGACGGCGTCGCGCGGCCCGACGAGGCGCTCGCGGTCCCGGTGGGTGCGGGCGAGCGGCCCGTGGTGCCGTGGGGTGCCGTGCTGCTGCTCGGGCTCGGGGTGGTGGCCTACTACGTCGCGGACACGGCCATCTCCACCTGGAGCACCATCTACCTCGGCGACGTGCTGCTCGCGGCCGCGTCGTTCGCGCCCCTGGGCTACGCCGCGTACCTCACGACGACGCTGGGCTCCCGGCTGGCCGGCGACCCCCTGGTGCGCCGGTGGGGTCGGGTGATCGTCCTGCGCGTCGCGGCGCTCGTCGGGGCCGTCGGGCTGGTGCTCGTCGTGGCCGCACCCGGGCCGTGGGTGGCGCTGGTCGGCTTCGCGATCGCCGGCGCCGGGCTCGGGGTCATCGCGCCCCTGTGCTTCTCGGCCGCCGGCGCGCTCGCCCCCGGGCACGCGGACGCGGTGGTCGCGCGGCTGAACATCTTCAACTACGTGGGGGCGGTGCTCGGCGGGGTGCTCGTGGGCGCCATCGGCAGCACGTCCTCGCTGCACTACGGCTTCCTGGTCCCGATCGTCCTGGTGGTCGCCGTGGCGGTGCTCGCCGGACGCTTCGGGGTGACCCGGGCGGAGGGCGCGCGGGCCACCGCCGACTCGGAGGCGGGCGCGTGACGCGCACCCTCGGCGACCGCCTCGACGAGGCGACGAAGGGCCTCCCCGCCCCCCTCGCGGTGATCGACCTCGACGCCCTCGACGCCAACGCGGCCGACCTGGTGCGCCGGGCCGGCGGGACACCGATCCGCGTCGCCAGCAAGTCGGTGCGCGTGCGGCACGTGCTCGAGCGGGTGCTCGCGCTTCCCGGGTTCGCCGGGGTGATGGCCTACTCGGTGCGCGAGGCGCTGTGGCTGGTCGGTCACGGCGTCGACGACGTGCTGCTGGGATACCCCAGCGTGGACACGGACGCGCTCGACGCGCTCGCAGCCGACCCCGTCGCCGCGGCCGCCGTGACCCTCATGGTCGACGACGTCGCGCAGGTCGAGCTGGCCGCCCGCGCCGCGGACGCGCACGGCGCCACGCTGCGCCTCTGCCTCGACGTCGACGCCTCCCTCCGGCTCCGGCTCGGACCGCTGGTCGCGCACCTGGGGGTGCGGCGTTCGCCCGTGCACTCGTCCTCCGACGCGGGGGTGCTGGCCGCCGCGATCGCCCGCCGGTCCGGCGTCGACGTGGTCGGTGTCATGTTCTACGAGGCGCAGGTGGCCGGGCTGCCCGACGCGTCGCCCGCCGTCCGCGCGGTCAAGCGGCTGTCCATCCGGGACCTGGCCGTGCGCCGGGCCGCCGTCGTCGACGCCGTGCAGACCGCCGTCGGCCACGAGCTGACCCTGGTGAACTCCGGCGGGTCCGGCTCGGTGGCGTCGAGCGCCGCGGACCCGGTGGTCACGGAGGTCACCGCCGGCTCCGGCCTGTTCGTGCCCACCCTGTTCGACGCCTACCGCTCGTTCACCCCCCGGCCCGCCGCGTTCTTCGGGCTCGACGTGGTGCGGATCCCCGGCCAGGGCTACGCGACCGCGTTCGGCGGCGGCTACATCGCCTCCGGACCGCCGACCGCGTCCCGCCAGCCCAGGCCCGTGTGGCCGTCGGGGCTGGCGCTCACCAGCCGCGAGGGCGCGGGCGAGGTGCAGACGCCGCTGCGGCTGTCCGGCGGCGCGGACCTGCGGGTCGGTGACCGGGTCTGGTTCCGGCACGCCAAGTCGGGCGAGGTCATGGAGCGCTTCGAGCAGGTGCACCTGGTCCGGGACACCACGATCGAGTCCACCACCCCGACGTACCGCGGCGAGCAGCGCACGTTCGGCTGACGTCCGAGCATCCGGTCGCCCCGACGCTCACTTCCTCGGACGTCACGGAAGGTCATCTGTAGCGTCCGAGCATGTGGTCGCCAGGGCGCTCAGATGCTCGGACGTTGGGGCTGGTCGGCGTGTGAAAGGCGCGAGGGTTCCGCGCCGGTAGCCTTGACCGGTGACCCTGCGCCTCTTCGACACCGCGACCCGGACGGTGCGTGACTTCGTCCCGCTCGTGCCGAACGAGGTGGGCATCTACCTGTGCGGTGCCACGGTGCAGGCACCGCCGCACATCGGGCACCTGCGGTCGGCCATCGCGTTCGACGTCCTGGTCCGCTGGCTGCGCCGCACGGGGCACCGCGTGACCCTGGTGCGCAACGTCACCGACATCGACGACAAGATCCTGGCCAAGGCCGCCGATGCCGGCGAGCCGTGGTGGGCGTGGGCCACCGCGAACGAGCGCGCGTTCAGCGCGGCCTACGACGCGCTCGGCGTACTGCCCCCCAGCCACGAGCCCCGCGCGACCGGTCACGTGCCGGCGATGATCGAGCTGATGGACCGCCTGGTCGACACCGGTCACGCCTACACGACCGGCCACGGCGACGTGTGGTTCGACGTCCGCTCCTACCCGGAGTACGGCGCGCTGACCAACCAGCGGGTCGACGACATGGTCCCGGCTCCCGACGGCACGGTCGACGACACCGCCAAGCGCGACCCCCGCGACTTCGCCCTCTGGAAGGCCGCCAAGCCGGGGGAGCCGGAGACGGCCTCCTGGGACACCCCGTTCGGCCGCGGTCGGCCCGGGTGGCACCTCGAGTGCTCGGCGATGGCGCAGCGCTACCTGGGCGACACGTTCGACATCCACGGCGGCGGCCTCGACCTGCGGTTCCCGCACCACGAGAACGAGCAGGCCCAGTCCCGCGCCGCCGGCTACGGGTTCGCGCAGTACTGGCTGCACAACGGCTGGGTCACGCAGGGCGGCTCCAAGATGAGCAAGTCGCTCGGCAACGGGCTGCTGGTCACCGTCGTGCTGGCCAAGGAGCGGGCGTCGGTGCTGCGGTACGCGATGACCGCCGTGCAGTACAGCTCGATGCTCGAGTGGACCGACGACACCCTGCGCGAGGCCGAGGCCACCTGGGACCGGCTGGCCGGCTTCGTCGAGCGCGCCGCCGAGAAGGTGGGGGTGGCCGACGACGCCGAGGTGGCGACGGTGGAGCTGCCCGCCGACTTCGTCACCGCGATGGACGACGACCTCAACGTGCCGGCCGCGCTCGCGGTGGTGCACGAGCACCTGCGGACCGGCAACTCCGCACTGGCGCACGGCGACCTGGCCGAGGCCCGCGACGCGATGGTCGTGCTGCGCGCCATGCTCGACGTGCTCGGCCTGGACCCGGGCGGCAGCCAGTGGCGCGCCCACGGCAGCGACGCCCGGTACGCCCGTGCGCTCGAGGCCGTCGTCGCCGCCGAGCTGGAGGCCCGTGCGCAGGCCCGCGCCGCCCGCGACTTCGCCACGTCCGACGCCATCCGGGACCGCCTCGCCGCGGCCGGCATCGTGGTCGAGGACTCGTCTTCCGGGGCGCGCTGGTCACTTGCCGCGCGTACAGAGGACTGATCCGGAGTGCAGCGGAGGGTGAGGGGCGCGGAGCGGCACTCGCCCGCAGCGGAGCGCAGGAGCAGTCCGACCACAAGCACCGACACTTCAGAGGAAAGCTGACCTCCAGCGGAGCGCAGGACCAGCTTGACCAGAGACAGGGAGAACTGAACATGGCTGGAAACTCCGAGCGCCGCGGGGCCGTCCGCAAGGGCAGCTCCAAGAAGGTCGCGAGCGCGGGCACCGGCGGCAAGAACCGCCGCTCGCTCGAGGGCAGGGGGCCGACGCCGAAGGCCGAGGACCGCGAGTACCACCCCGCGCACAAGGCGAAGGTCGCCGCCGAGCGGCGCGCGGTCGCAGGCACCCGCGGGACGTCCGGTCGCCAGTCGGCCGGGGCCAGCCGCAGCGCCGCCGGGTCCAAGGGCGGTCGCAAGAGCTCGACGCACGAGATCGTGTCCGGCCGGAACTCGGTGGTCGAGGCCCTGCGCGCCGGCATCCCGGTGTCGACGGTCTACATCGCCTCCCGCCTCGAGGCCGACGACCGCACGCGCGAGATCATCAGCGCGGCGGGCAACTCGAACTACCCGCTCCTCGAGGTCAGCCGCGCCGAGCTGGACCGCCTCACCGACGGCTCCGTCCACCAGGGCGTCGCCATCCAGGTGCCGCCCTACGCGTACGCGGACGACGACGACCTGCTGGACGCGGCCGCCGAGACGGACCGCCCGGCGCTCATCGTCGCGCTCGACGGCGTGACGGACCCGCGCAACCTCGGTGCCGTGCTCCGGTCCGCCGGGGCGTTCGGCGCGCACGGTGTCCTCGTGCCCGAGCGGCGCGCGGCCGGCGTGACGGCGTCGGCGTGGAAGGTGTCCGCGGGTGCGGCCGCACGCGTGCCGGTCGCCCGGGTGACCAACCTGGTGCGCACCCTGCAGAGCCTGAAGTCGGCGGGCGTGTTCGTCGTCGGCCTGGACGGCGGCGGCGACGTGTCGATCACCGACCTGCCCTACGCCACCGATCCGCTGGTGCTCGTCGTCGGCTCCGAGGGCAAGGGCCTGTCCCGGCTGGTCCGCGAGCAGTGCGACGCCATCGCGTCCATCCCGATCACGTCGGCCGTCGAGTCGCTGAACGCCGGGGTCGCCGCGGGCATCGCCCTGTTCGAGGTGTCCCGCCAGCGCTCGAGCTAGCCCAGGATCAGGTCGTCGTCGTCCCCGGTGACCTGCGGGATCATGTCGGTCTCGGGGATCTCGCCCGCCTGCACGCCGAGGATCGCCTGCTCGTCGGGACGCGTGGGCAGGATGTTCTTCACGTAGCTCTTGGCGGCCTGCTTCATCGGCACGTCGTGGCCCTGCTGCTCCGAGAGGTACCAGCGGTGGTCGAGCAGCTCGTGGTAGATCTGCGCGGGCTCCAGCTTGCCGCGCAGGTCCTTCGGCACACTGCGGACGGCGGGCTCGAAGATCTCCGTCAGCCAGTCGTGCGCGACGAACGACTCGTCGTCGCGCTGGCGGTCGGTGGCGGCGCGGAACTCGTCGAGGTCGTTGAGCAGGCGGCGGGCCTGGTTCTCCTGCACGTCGAGGCCGGTGAGCCGCATGAGCCGGCGGGAGTGGTGCCCGGCGTCGACGACCTTCGGCTGGATGCGGACGCTGGTGCCGTCCACGTCCGTGGTGATGTCGAGCTCGCCGACGTCGAAGCCCAGGTCGTTGAGGCGGTCGATACGGGCCTGCACGCGCCAGCGGTCCCCGAAGGTGAACGACTCCGACTCCGTCAGCGCGCGCCAGAGCTCGCCGTACCGCTCGGCCAGGGCGTCCCCGATGGCCACCGCGTCGACGTCCTCCTCGAGGAACTCGCCGGCCTGGAGATCCATGAGCTCACCGATGATGTTCACGCGCGCGACCTCGAGGTCGTACCCGCGCTGGCCGTCGGAGAGCTTGTCGTGCAGGTCGCCCGTCTCGGCGTCCACCAGGTAGGCGGCGAACGTCTCGGCGTCGCGGCGGAACAGGGTGTTCGACAGGGACACGTCGCCCCAGTAGAAGCCGACCAGGTGCAGGCGGACCAGCAGGACGGCGAGCGCGTCGATGAGGCGCGTGGCGGTGTCGGGGCGCAGCGACTGGCTGAACAGCGCGCGGTAGGGCAGGGAGAACGACAGGTGCTTGGTGATGAGCACCGCCTCGAGCCGCTCCCCGCTGGGGTCGCTGCGGCCGGTGATGACACCGACCGGCTCGACGCTGGGGACGTCCAGGCGGCGCAGCTGGCGCAGCAGCTCGTACTCGCGGTACGCCACCGTCTCGC
Source organism: Cellulomonas sp. (assembly GCF_965229465.1). Classification (GTDB taxonomy): domain Bacteria; phylum Actinomycetota; class Actinomycetes; order Actinomycetales; family Cellulomonadaceae; genus Cellulomonas. The sequence goes on from NZ_OZ245882.1 coordinate 2,334,391, forward strand.
CGATCTCCTTGACCGCGACCACGCGACCGGACATCTTGGCGAACCGCACGATGTGCCGGGAGATGCCGCGAGGCAGCGCGGCGAGCGTCTCGGCGGGCCAGTCCTCGAGCGGGATGTGCCACGGCAGGTCGAGGAGGGCGGGGTCGGGCGAGGCCGCGGTGATCTGCAGGCGCTGCGGCGTCGGGCTCATGGGCCGATCCTCTCAGAGAACGCCGACAGGGAAACGACAGGGCGGCCCCGGCCGAAGCCGGGACCGCCCTGTCGGGACTGCTCAGATCAGACGGCGATCCGCTCGCCCGAGCCCGCGTGGAACAGGTGGGTCTCGCCCTCGCGGATGCGGATGTAGATCGTCTGGCCCTTGGCGGGGACCTCGCGCGGGTCGACGCGCACGATGACCTGCGCGTCGCCGGCACCGGAGTGCACCGCGTCCGCGCGGCCGAACTCGTTGGTGAGCGAGCCGTAGACGAACGCGTCGGAGCCGAGCTCCTCGACGATGTTCACGATGACCGGGATGCCGTCCGGCGTGCCCTCGGGCACGACGTCGAGCGACTCGGGACGGAAACCGACCGTGACGTGGTTCTTGTCGTCGTCGGTGAACTGGCTGATGACCGAGCGCTGCACGGCGACGCGGGCACGGCCCAGGTTGGCGACGCCGTCGAGCACCGGGAACGTGCCGATGTTCATGGCCGGCGAGCCGATGAAGCCGGCGACGAAGACGTTGGCCGGGGTGTCGTACATGTCGCGCGGCGTGCCGACCTGCTGCAGGAGGCCGTCCTTGAGGACCGCGATGCGGTCACCCATGGTCAGGGCCTCGGTCTGGTCGTGCGTGACGTAGACGGTGGTGACACCGAGACGACGCTGCAGCGACGCGATCTGCGTGCGGGTCTGGACGCGGAGCTTGGCGTCGAGGTTCGACAGCGGCTCGTCCATGAGGAACACCTGGGGCGAACGCACGATGGCGCGGCCCATGGCGACGCGCTGACGCTGGCCACCCGAGAGGGCCTTCGGCTTGCGGTCGAGGTACTGGGACAGGTCGAGGATCTTGGCAGCCTCCTCGACGCGCTGACGGATCTCCGCCTTCGGGGTGCCGGCGATCTTGAGCGCGAAGCCCATGTTGTCGGCGACCGTCATGTGCGGGTACAGCGCGTAGTTCTGGAAGACCATCGCGATGTCGCGGTCCTTCGGCTGGACGTCCGTGACGTCGCGGTCGCCGATGAGGATGCGGCCCGAGTTGACGTCCTCGAGGCCCGCGAGCATGCGGAGCGACGTGGACTTGCCACAACCGGAGGGGCCGACGAGGACGAGGAACTCGCCGTCCTCGATGTGCAGGTCGAGCGAGTCGACGGCGGGGCGCTCAGTGCCGGGGTATACCCGGGAGGCCTTGTCGAAAGTGACCGTTGCCATGGCTGATCAATCCCTTCACCGGCAGGTACGTGCCGGACGATCCGTAGTGAAGAGTGTCAAGAGTGTCCTCGATGACACGGGTCCCGGAAGGAGGGTTGTCCTTCGGGACCCGGGGTCATCATGCCATATCGGTGTGGACGGTCCACACCGGACAGTGACGTTCCACACGTTCAGCCGAGCACGATCCCCGTCCCGTCGCGGAACCGGACGAGCAGCCGGCCCGCGTACTCCACGACCTGGTCGATGCCCTCCGCATCGCCCGGTGCCAGCCGGGCGAGGTCGACGCTGCGAGCGGGGCGACCGTCGGCGAGGCCGAGCGCGAGGAGCGTGCGGTCGGGGGTGACGACGACCACCACCGACCCGTCCGTGCCCAGCCAGGACGGCACCGCGCCGACCGGCACGGACCATCGGACCTCGCCCGTGCGGGCGTCGCGCGCGACGACGTCGGCACCCTGCGCGGTGTGCACGACGCCGTCGACGAGCAGCGGTTCGCCCCGGACTCCGTCGGCCCGCCAGAGCTCGTCGCCCGTGCCGGCGTCGCGGGCCACGAGGGCCACGCCGTCCCAGCCGCCGTCGTCCCCGGTGAGCAGGACGACCCCGGGTGCGGTGTCGTCGTCGACGGACAGCCGGGCGGGCAGCTCGCCGACCGTGGCGCGCGTGCCGGCACGGGTGACCAGGACGCCCCCGGGCACGGCTGTGTCCTGCCAGGGCATCCACACCAGCGCCCCGGACCTGCCGAGCTCGGCCCGCCCGTCCGCCGCGACCGCGACGTCGCCGCGCGGTGACCCGTCGGCGCCGAACAGCCAGGCGTGCCCGCTGTCGGTGAGGAGCACACGGTCGGCGTCGGCGGCGAGCTCGGGCTCGGCTCGGATCACGTCGTCGCGGATCCGGACCTCGTGGACCTGCGGCACCACGGGGGTCTCGTGCTGCCACTGCACGGACCCGGTGACGGGGTCGGTCGCGGTGAGCGTCCAGCGCACACCCCTCCGTCCGTCCTCGGTGGGCGTGGCGCGCACCAGGAGTCCGCCGGTCGCCGCCCAGAGGGACCCGGCCGGCACGGTGGGGGTCGCGAGGAGGGAGCCGGTGACCGGGTCCAGCACCGCGAGCGGAGTCGCGGCACCGCCGGACGCGACAGGGGAGACCTCGGCGGCGCACACCACCAGGGGTGCGTCGCCCGACCGCACGGTGGTGCAGCGGACCCAGACGGAGGGGAACTCGGAGCGACCGCCCGGCGGGAGCGCCGCGTCGAGCGAGAACGGCACGGACCACCGCCGGTCGCCGGTGTCGGGGTCGGTGCCGCGCAGGGTCACTCCGCCCGGGTGGTAGTCGGCGCCGACGGCCCAGCCACCCGCGCCGTCGCCCGCCACGAGGGAGCCGACGTCCGGCGTCCACCGCCACAGCACGGTCGGGGGGTCAGCGAGGGTGCGCAGGACGCCGGGCACGTCCGCGAGGTACCGCAGCCGTGCGCGCTCGCGGGCGTCGAGCCAGGACTGCACACCGACCAGGACCAGCACGAGCGCGACGAGAGCCGCGATCACCCGGGCCGAGTGCCGCCGCGCTCTCGAGGCGACCCGGGCACTGCTCCCGTCGGGCTCCTCGAGCTCCACGGGCGCGAGGTGCGGGGCCCGCCCGACCGGGGCGCTCATCGCTCACCCGAGGACGGCGACGGAGCCGCTGTCCATCCACACGTACAGCCGCGGGTCGTGCCAGCCGGACCGGAAGCCCTGCACGAAGACGGTGGACCGGTCGCCGGCCACCTCCTCGGACAGGTCGGTGCTCCAGGCCAGCGTCCCGTCGCGCAGCGAGTACGCCTCCAGCGTCACCCCGAGCCCGGGGACCAGCAGGTACGTGCCGTCCGTCGCCAGCTGGTGCGCCAGGCGCTCGAGCGGGGTGCGCCACAGCACCTCGCCGGTGGTCGCGTCGAGCGCGCGCAGGGAGTCGCTGGTGGCCACGTAGAGGGTCCCGTCCAGCATCAGGGCGGCGACGATCGTCCCCGGCAGGTGCCAGATGCGCTCGCCGGTGCGTGCGGAGCGGCCGCTGAGCCCGTCGGTCCCCTGCCCGCCCTCGCCGACCGTGAGCACCACGTCCGGGGCGGAGCCGTCGTCGACCGCGAGCCAGCCGGCCGTCTCGTCGATGGGGACCTGCGTGCCGTTCTCCAGCACCAGGGCGCCCTGGTACAGGTCCGACGACGTCCAGGTGCTCTTGATGAACACCCCCGCGCGGGCGGGCTGGAGCCACGACGCGGGCTCGAGCGGCACGTCACGCACCAGCTCCCCGTCGCTCGTGAGGATCCAGGCGTGGTCGTCGATCCCGACCACGACCCGGTCCTCGTGGGTCTGGAGCGAGGCCCCGCTCGTCCCGGACAGCCCCTCCGGGCCGTCGTCGCGGCTGACGACGCCGGACAGCGGCGAGGACCACGTCCAGCGCGTGTCGCCGCCGACGGGGTCGGTGGCCGTGACCGCCCAGCGCACCGCGTCCGCGTCGGGCCTCGCCGGGCTGCCGTCGTCGGTCACCCTCTCGACGACCACCATCGCGTCGTCCGTGAACGCGAGCCCCGAGCCGCCGTCGACCACGCGCTCGGCGAGCAGCCTGCCGTCGTCCGGGTCGAGCACCCAGACCGCCGACGAGGGGATGCCCTGGACGCCCTCGCCGTACTGCTGCGAGACGCACGCGGCCACGTGCGAACCCTCGTGGCGCACCGCGCTGCACGCGATCCAGAGCTCGGGCGAGGAGCTCGTGGGGGTCGGCTGGGGGGTGGGGAGGTCCACCGGGGTGATCCAGGCGACGGCCCCGGTGTCCGGGTCGAGCCCGACGACCGAGGGGGCGCCGTCCGCGTCCTGGATCCCGCCGACGAGCACGCCGTCGACCATCGCGCCGGACTGGAGCGCGGCCGCCAGCCGGGCTTCGGCCCGCCAGATCACGCCGATCGACGAGTCCGCGGGCGGCACGACGCCGGGGATGGCGGCCAGCGCGGCCAGGCGGGCGGCCTCGCGGCGGTCGATCACGAGCTGGGTGACCAGGAGCGTCGCGGCCAGGACCGCGGCGGTCGGCACGAGCGTCCGGGCGTGCCGACGCAGCCACGTCCGGGCGGCCAGCACGTCGTCGGTCCGCCGTTCGGGGGCGTCCTCGTCGAGCGCGACGTCCACACGACCGCCGGGCACCCGGGCCGAGGGGGACCGCACGGGCTCGTCCGCAGCCTCGACGAGCTCGACCTGGTGCATGCGGCCGGGCATCTTCCGCACGCTACGCCTCGGTCGTGCGACCGACCACCAGAGGTCTCAGAGGCGGTCGGCGAGCTCCGTCAGCGCGGCCACCAGCTCCTCGGGGCCGTCGACGCGGTAGCGCGCCGTCGTCGTCCCCTGACCCACCTTGACGGTCAGGTCGTCGGCACGGAGCGCCTCGAACGCGTGCTCGTCGGTGACGTCGTCGCCCGCGTACAGGACCACGGCCGCCCCGAGCTCGTCGCGCAGCGCCGTGAGCGCCTCACCCTTGCTGGCCCGCAGCACCGAGATCTCGACGACGTCCTTGCCGTGCAGGACGCCCGAGCCCAGACGCTCCCCGAGGACGATCGCCTCCTCCTCCGCCGGACGGGCCACCGCGTCCTCGGCGAGGCGGGTGTGCACGACGACGGCGGTCGGCTTGGTCTCCACCCAGACGCCGTCGCGGCCGCGGGTGATCCGGGCCGCCTCGGCGCCGAGGGTCGCCAGCCGGTCGGCCTGCTCGTCGGTCAGCCGGACGACGTCGCGGTCGAGGCCGAACGTCGTCACGCGCGCACGCTCCGCGCCGTGGCTGCCGATGAGGTACGTCCCGGCCGGCACCTGCGCCAGCGTGTGCAGGTCGTGCATGGCGCGGCCGGACACCAGCGCGAGCGCCACGCCCGACGTCCCGGCCAGCCGGTCGAGCGCGTCGACGCCCTCGGGGAGGATCCGGGACGCGGCCGGGTCGTCCTGGAGCGGTGCCAGCGTGCCGTCGAAGTCGAGGGCGACCAGGAGCGGGCGGCGCGTCGGGTCCGCGGCGAGGGCGTCGAGCGCGGCGGCGAGGTCGTCAGCCACGGGTGCCTCGCACGGGTACCGCGTTCAGTGCGGCCAGGAAGTCCTCGGACCAGGCCACCACGTCGTGCCCGAGCACGCGGCGCCGCAGCCGTCGCATGCGCTTGCGGGACTCGCGCCCGTCCATGTGCACCGCGTACGTGATGGCGTCCTTCATCCCGTCGATGTCGTGCGGGTTCACCAGCACCGCTCCTGTCAGCTCGTCGGCGGCGCCCGTGAACTCGGAGAGCACCAGGGCGCCGCGGTCGTCGGACCTGGCCGCCACGTACTCCTTGGCGACCAGGTTCATGCCGTCCCGCAGCGCGGTCACCAACATGACGTCGGCCGCCAGGTACAGCGCCGCCATCTCCTCCATGGGGAACGACTGGTGCAGGTACTGCACCGGCGCGTGACCCACCTGCCCGTAGTCGCCGTTGATGCGGCCGACCAGCAGCTCCACGTCGTCGCGCAGGGTCTGGTACGCCCCGACGTTCTCCCGGCTCGGGCTCGCCACCTGCACGAGCGTGGTGCTCTGCGGGGACAGGCGCTCCTCGGACAGCAGCTCGCCGTAGGCCTTGATCCGGTGCCGGATGCCCTTGGTGTAGTCGAGCCGGTCGACGCCCAGCAGCAGGTACTCGGGGTCACCCAGCTCCCGGCGGATCTGCAGGGCGCGCTCGCGGACGGCGTCGGTCCGGGCGAGCTCGTCGAACGCGTGCGAGTCGATCGAGATGGGGAACGCCGCGGCGCGCACGTGCCGACCCGGCCCGGTGTGCCCGTCGGGCTCCGCCAACGTCACCACCTGGCCGCGCGTCGTCAGGTCCGTGAGCCTCCGCACCACGCGGACGAAGTTGGCGGCGTCACCGGCCCGCTGGAACCCGACGAGGTCCGCCCCGAGCAGGCCCTCGATCACCTGCACCCGCCACGGCAGCTGGGCGAACAGCTCCAGGGGCGGGAACGGGATGTGGTGGAAGTAGCCGATGCGCAGGTCCGGCCGCAGCTCCCGCAGCAGCTGGGGGACCAGCTGGAGCTGGTAGTCGTGCACCCAGACCGTGGCGCCCGCGGCGGCCTGCGCGGCGGCGGCCTCCGCGAAGCGCTGGTTGACCTTCCGGTAGGAGTCCCACCACTGCCGGTGGTACGCCGGCGGCTCGATGACGTCGTGGTACAGCGGCCACAGGGTGTCGTTGGAGAAGCCCTCGTAGAACTTCTCGAGGTCGTCCTCGGTGAGCACCACCGGGATCAGCTCGGTGCCGTCGACGTCGAACGGTTCGAGCTCGAGGTCGGGTGACCCGCCCCAGCCCACCCAGGCGCCGGACGTGCTCGCCATCACGGGGGCGAGCGCGGTGACCAGGCCCCCGGGGGAACGTGTCCAGGTGGGTTCGCCGTCGTCGTCGAGGGTCACGTCCACAGGCAGCCGGTTCGCGACGACGACGAAGTCGTAGCCGTGCGCGGGCGCGTCGGTAGGCACCAGATCAACTCCTCGGGTCTGCGACCGACCCTATCTGTGCTGGTCGGACTCTGTGCTGGTCGGACCGCGCGTTGCCGGGCGGGGTGCTGAGGGCTCCGGCTACGGTGCGGGGATGGAGCGGATGGGGCTGGAGCCCGGGACGGAGATCGGCGGATACACCGTCGTCGCCCCCCTGGGCTCGGGCGGGATGGGGACGGTCTACCGGGCGGTCGACGGCGGTGGCGACGCGGTCGCGCTCAAGATGCTGCACCCGCACATCGGGTCTGACGCGGTCGCGCGCGACCGGCTGCGCCGCGAGGTGCACGCGCTCCAGAAGCTGCGGCACCCGGGCGTGGCCGCGATCCTCGACGCCGAGGCCGACTCGACCGAGGCGTTCCTGGTCACCGAGCTCGTGCCCGGCGACAACCTCGAGGAGCATGTGCGCGAGCGCGGGCCGCTCGACGCCGAGGAGCTCCTGGACCTGGCCGAGGGGCTGCGCGACGCCCTCGTGGCCGTGCACGGCGCCGGCGTGGTGCACCGCGACCTCAAGCCGTCGAACGTGATCGTCGGCGACGACGGCCCGGTGCTCATCGACTTCGGCATCGCGCAGGCCGCGGACGACTCCAAGCTCACCGCCGAGGGGATGGTCCTGGGCACGCCCGGCTACCTCGCGCCCGAGCTGCTGGACGGCGACGAGCCCGACGAGTCCTCCGACTTCTGGGGCTGGGCGGCGATCCTGGCGTTCGCGGCCACCGGCCGGGACCCGTTCGGCACGCGTCCGCTGGAGGTCGTGCTCGCGCGGGCACGCTCGGGGGACGTGGACCTCGCCGGGCTCGGGCCGCTGACCACCGCCGCGCTCCGGCACGCCCTGGCACCGGCCGTGGCCGACCGCACGTCCCCGGACGACGTGGTCGCCGCGCTGACGGTCGTCGTCGCGGAGGGCGAGTCGATGGCCGACGAGACCGACACCGCGGTGCTCGTCGCCGACGATCTGGTCGGGACCACCGTCCTGGCGGCCGAGCCGGTGACCGTGGCGGTCGCGTCCGGCACCGTGCCCCCGGCGGTCGCTAACGACGGGCACACCCGCGCCTTCGACCCGACCGACCTCGGGGCCGACGGGGAGTGGGAGGCGGACCCCGACGATCCTGACGGGGTCGACTGGATCAACGACGACCTCGACGCGTCCGAGGAGCCCGAGCCCGAGGGTTCCGGGTACGAGCGCCCGCCCGCCCGCCGACGCTGGGGCACGCTGCTCGCCGCCGCGCTGCTGCTGGGCTCCGCCGGCGCGCTGTACCCGGGCGTGACGCTCATCGTGTTCGCGGTGCTGGTGCTGGTCGTGCGGACCGCCGGGTCCACGGTCGAGGCCATGTACGGCCGCCGGGAGCGCGCCGGGGTGCGCCGCTCCGACCGGGCCGTCGCCGCCGCCACCGTGCCGTGGCACGTGCTGCGCTCGCTCGTCGGGCTGATCCCGTCGCTCGTCGTCGGGGCCAGCGTCGTCGTGATCCTGCTCGGCCTGTCGTGGTGGCTGATCGGCGACGGCCGCTGGGTGATCGGCGACTCACCGTCCGGGCAGGAGCCTCAGGGCCTGACCGCGGCGATCCTCGTCGGCACGATCGTCCTGCTCGGCGCGGCGGTCGTCTGGTGGGGACCGCTGTCGCTGATGACCCGCATCGGCGCCCGCCGGGTGCTCGCGGTCGTGGCGCCGGGCCGGACCGGCGCGCTGGTCGCCACGGTGGTCCTGCTGGCGGCCTCCGCGGTCTTCCTCGCCCAGATCTTCAGCGGCAGCGAGATCACCTGGGCCCCGCTGCCCACCCCCGTCCTGCCCTGAGCCGTCTCGCCATGCGGGACCCTTCTGGCGCGCCGCCGCGTCACCCTCTTGGGTGAAGGCTCGGTGGTCCGGGGAGGAGCGCGGGGATGTCGCTGGAGGCAGAGGCCGATGTGGTGACGGGTCGACGCAGCAACGGCGACCTGGTCCGGTTCGACCGGCGCACCGGGGCGCTGGGAGTCTTTCGCGGCGAGGTGATCGTGGCGTACTTCCGTCCCGACGAGGGGTACGAGTTCTTCCTGCGCGAGATCGCCAAGTGACCTCGTTCGACGACGACTTCACGGCCCTGGTGCGCGCCCGTGGCGTGTGGCGCGACGACACCCCCTCCGCCGTGCTCGAGCGCTGGTCGAGCTTCGTGGCCGAGTGCGAGCACGGCTACCGGGGCGACGAGTTCGCGTACGCCAACGAGGCGATGTCGCGCACCACGCTCGAGGCGGCGCTGACCGACCCGTCGCTGGCCCGCCACCCGGAGGCGGCACTGCTGCGGCGCCGGGTGGAGGCGGTCGACGCCCGGTTCCGCCCGCTGCTCGTCGAGCACGCGTTCCCGCGGATCGACCCCGACGAGTGGTGGCTGCGGGGGATCGTGCGTCGGGCAGGCGGGCGGCTGGCGCAGGACTGGAAGCGGTCGTTCGGGTTCGACATCGAGGTGGTCCGGCGGCCCCGTCCGTCGTGACGAGGCCCGGATCCTCAGCAGCGCCCCCTACGCTGTGCCGCATGATCGCGCGACGAGGGCCGCACCTGGCCGTCGCGCGCCTGTCTCTGGTGGTCGCGTTCGTGCTGGCGGGGCTGGCCGCCGCGGTCGCCGCCGAGGGTCGCGTGCTGCTGCACGACTGCGTGAGCGCCGGGGGAGTGCTCGGCCCGCTCGGGCTGCGCCTGTCGGTGCTCCGCGACGCCGCCGACTGCCCCGAGGGCGCCTACGGACTGGGCACGGTGTCGCAGGGCGCCGTCGTGCTGCTCAGCGTGGCGGCGCCCGTCGCGGCCCTGTACCTCCTGCTCACCGCGTGCGGAGTCGGGCTGTCCGCCGTGCTCGTGCGTGCGGGGCGCCAGCTGCGGCGGCTGCTCGGCCAGGCACTGCGCGGCGGCCTGCGCGCCGCCCGACCGCTGCCTGTCGCCTCCGGTGCGCACCTGGTCCCGCAGCCCGCCGTCCCGTCGTGGACCGAGCGGGTGCTCGTCGGCAGCATCGCGCGACGGGGTCCCCCCGCGGCGGCCTGACCGCGCACCCACCCGTCGTCCCCTTCGTCCCACCAGGAGCACCCATGCCCACCAACGACCCGCGTCCCACCAAGGCGGTGCGACGCGACGAGGCTCGCCTCAAGGCCGCGCAGATGCGCAAGGAGCAGGAGCGCAAGGCCAAGCGGAACCGGATCCTCGCGATCTCCGGCCTCGCCGTCGCCGTCCTCGCGCTCGTCGCCGTCGCGTTCACGATCGTCAACCAGAACAAGGCCAACGAGGCCGCCAACTCCGACGTCGTCTACGGCCAGGACGCCGAGAACGTCGTCGCACCCCTGCTCGCCGACGTCACCTCGCCGGCCACCGCCAACGACAAGGGCGGCATCCCGGTCAGCGGCGACGGCGTCGGCAAGGTCGGCGACGGTGACGTCGACCTGACCATCTACTTCGACTACATGTGCCCCTACTGCGGCGAGTTCGACGCCACCAACGCGGCCGACCTGGACGCGATGATCGAGGAGGGCGGCGTGACCATCACGTACCACCCGATCTCGATCCTCGACCGCATGTCCGCGGGCAGCTCGTACTCCACCCGGACCGCCAACGCGACGGCGATCGTGGCCGACCAGGCTCCCGAGCAGTTCACCGCGTTCGTCACGGCCCTGTACGAGGACCAGCCGGCGGAGGGCACCTCGGGCCGGACCGACGCCGAGATCAAGAAGATCGCCACGGACGTCGGCGTGCCGGCCGAGGTGGCCGACACGTTCACCGACACCGTGGACGGCACCTTCGCCACGGACACCGAGGACTCGGTCGCCGGCACGTGGCGGACGTTCGCCCCGTGGGTCGCGGCCGCGACCAACCAGGCCGGTCTCGACCTGCCCAAGCTGTCCACCCCGGCCGTGCTGATCAACGGCACGGACTTCAGCGGGTGGCAGACGCCCGGCGCCCTCAAGGCCGCCGTCGAGGCCGCCAAGTCCTGACCCCTCGGACGACCGGGCGCTCCCCATGCGGGAGCGCCCGGTTATCCTGGGCGCGCCCGCCTCCTTAGCTCAGTCGGCCAGAGCACCTGTCTTGTAAACAGGGGGTCATCGGTTCGAATCCGATAGGGGGCTCCATCGCCACGCCGCGGTCATCCCGCGGTCGGCGGCCGTTCACCTGCGTCGAGCACGATCGTCCCCATGCGCGTGGAACGAGGACGATCCTCCGCCCGGTCGATGTCGATCGCCGAGCCCGTCTACGTCGTCGAGCTCTGGACGAGCAGGGACGACGGCGAGCAGTGGCGGCTGCTGGACGCGGAGGACATCGACGACGTCCTGGACTGGGCGCGACGACGACAGCAGGGCCGCGTGCTGACCGTGAGCGTCGAGCACCACGACGAGTACGGGACGTCCGTGCTGCGGCTGCTCGGACCTGCCCGCGCCGTGGGCGGGTCGCTGCGCTCGGCGTGACCGGCCGCGTCAGGACAGTCGCTCGAGGTACTGCAGGATCAGGCCTTCCCGCAGGGCCCAGGGCGACACCTCGAGCTCGTCGACGCCGAACGCCCGCATGGTCTCGGAGAGCACGATCCCGCCCGCCACGATCTGGAACGTCCGGTCGGCCGTGATGCCCGGGAGGGCCGGTCGCGAGTCGGCGGGGAGGCGGGCGAGGCGGGGGACCCAGTCGTCGAGCCCGGACCGCCGCAGCAGCCGTCGGTCCTGCGGCCCCACTCCGTCCGCCAGAGAGCCCGCAAGCCGGGCCAGCGAGCGGATCGTCTTGGACGACCCGACCACGTGCGCCGGGTCGGGGCGGCCGGCGAAGTGCGCGCGGGCCTCGGACAGCCGCGCCCGGACGTGCGCGCGCAGGGCGGCGAGCTGGTCGGCCGTCGGAGGGTCGTCGTGCAGGAACGACACCGTCGACCGACCGGCACCGAGAGGCAGGGACAGGGCCACGTCAGGGTCCTCGCTGCCCCCGGCGGCCAGCTCCAGCGAGCCGCCGCCGATGTCGAGCAGCAGGATCTCGCCCGCCGACCAGCCGAACCAGCGCCTGACCGCGAGGAACGTCGAGCGCGCCTCGTCGTCCCCGGTGAGCACCTGCAGCCGCACACCGGTGGTCGACTCCACCAGGTCGAGCACCTCGGGACCGTTCCCGGCCTCGCGCAGGGCCGACGTCGCGAACGGCAGCAGCTCGTCGATCCCGGCCGTGGCACCCGCGGCGACGGCCGCGGCGACCGCGTCGACCACCGCGCGCACCCCCTCGGGGCTGATGGACCCGGACGGCTCCAGGTAGCGCATGAGCCGCAGCACGGACCGGTGCGACGACTGCGCGACCGGTGGGCCGCCGCGGTGGGCGTCGACCACGAGCAGGTGCACGGTGTTCGATCCGACATCCAGCACTCCGAGTCGCATGTGTCGCACGTTACGGGCGCGGGCGCACCGAGCGCAGTCACGTGAGGTTCACACCGTCGTCATCCGTCACCTTCCGGAATGTCTGGTGCAGGTCGTGTGCGCGGAGTTCGCTGGAGGCATGAGACGCACCGCAGCACTCTCTGTCCTCGCGGCGGCCCTGACGGTCGCCCTCCTCGCCCCGACGCCGGCGAACGCCGGTGACCAGCACGGGCGGCACACCGTCGTCCAGCCCACCCTGGTCGCCCGCGCCACCCTGTCCGCCGACTTCCTCGCCCCCGGGCCGCCGTCGGGGGCGCTCGCCACACCCGCCAACGGTCGGCAGGGGCCGTTCGCCGGCCAGGTGATCCCGGGGTTCTCCGGCATGGTCGACGCCGGCGACGGCACGTTCTGGGCGCTGCCCGACAACGGGTTCGGCACCAAGGCGAACTCCGCGGACTTCCTCCTGCGGATCTACCACGTGACGCCGCAGTGGCAGACGGCCGGCGGGGGAGCCGGGGAGATCGGCGTCGGGGAGTTCGTCTCCCTGCGGGACCCGGACCACCGGATCGACTTCCCGATCGTCAACGACGCCACCGCGGAGCGCCTGCTCACCGGCGCGGACTTCGACGTCGAGTCCGTGGTCCGCGCGAAGGACGGCAGCTTCTGGATCGGCGAGGAGTTCGGTCCGTTCCTGCTGCACGTCGACGCGACCGGGAAGCTCCTGGCCGCCCCCGTGCCGTTCGTCGGCGGCAAGTCGCCCCAGAACCCCTACCTGGCCGCGGGGGAGACGCCCAACGTCCGGGCCAGCCGCGGGTTCGAGGCGATGGCCGGGTCGCTCGACGGCCGGTTCCTCTACCCGATCACCGAGGGCGCGTTCGTCGACGACGCCCAGCAGCGCCGCCGCACGATCTACGAGTTCGACACCGTGGCCAGCGCCTACACCGGACGCACCTGGGCCTACCAGACGCACCAGGACGCGAACGTCATCGGCGACGCGTTCCTCGTTGGCAAGCGCGAGCTGCTGGTGATCGAGCGCGACGACTTCCAGGGCGCCGCGTCCGTGATGAAGCGGGTCTACCGGATCGACCTCGGCACGACGGACGCCGACGGCTACGTGCGCAAGACGCTCGTGCTCGACGCCCTGAAGATCGCCAACCCGGACCACCTGGGCTCGGGCGACGGCTACGGCACCGACGACCCGTTCGCGCTCCCCGTGCAGTCGTTCGAGACCGTCGTGCAGCTGCGCGACGGCCGCCTGCTCCTCGCCAACGACAACAACTATCCGGGGAACGCGGCGCGCGTCCCGGGCACCCCGGACGACACGGAGCTGGCCCTCGTCGACCTGCGCCAGGTGCGTGCACCCCGTGCCGGCGACACCACGGTGGTCGGTCACCGCGGCGCCAGCGGCTACCGCCCGGAGCACACGCTCGCGTCGTACGAGCTGGCGATCCAGCAGTGCGCCGACTACATCGAGCCCGACCTGGTCTCGACGAAGGACGGCGTGCTCGTCGCCCGGCACGAGAACGAGATCAGCGGGACCACGGACGTCGCCGCGCACGCGGAGTTCGCGGACCGTCGCGCCACCAAGACCATCGACGGCCGCAGCGTCACGGGGTGGTTCACGGAGGACTTCACGCTCGCCGAGCTGAAGACCCTGCGCGCCAAGGAGCGGCTCCCTGCCGTCCGGCCGGCCAACACCGCGTTCGACGGGCTCTACCAGGTCCCGACGTTCGACGAGGTGCTCGACCTCGCGCGGCACTCGGTCAGCTGCGACGGGCAGCCGGTCGGGGTCTACCCGGAGACCAAGCACCCGACGTACTTCGACTCGATCGGGCTGTCGCTCGAGGAGCCGCTGCTGGCCCAGCTCACGGCCAACGGACTGAACGACAAGCGGTCGCCGGTGATCATCCAGAGCTTCGAGACCGGCAACCTGCGCCAGCTGGACCGGCTGACCAAGGTCCCGCTCGCCCAGCTGGTCGACTGCTCCGGGGCACCGTACGACCTGGTCGCCGCCGGTGACCCGCGCACCTACACGGACCTCGTGACGCGCACGGGCCTGAGGGAGATCGCCACCTACGCCGACGGTGTGGGCCTGTGCAAGGACAGGATGATCCCGCGGACCGCCGACGGGACCCTCGCCACCCCGACGTCGGTCATCCGGGACGCGCACAAGGTCGGCCTGGAGGTCCACGGGTGGACGTTCCGCCGGGAGAACCAGTTCCTGCCGGCCGAGTTCCGCAGCAGCGCGGACCCGAACGCCGTCGGTGACCTGGCCGGGGAGATCCGCGTGTTCGTGAAGGCCGGGATGGACGGGCTGTTCAGCGACAACCCCGACATCGCGGCGGCCACCGTGGGCTGACGCACGGCGCACGAGGGCCGGCCGCCGGAGGCGTTCTCCGGGGCCGGCCCTCGTCGTGCGGCCCGAACGGGTGAACTCGGCGTGCGCACCAAACGTTCGCTCCGGGGAAATCTTCCCGAAACGACACGTGTGTCACTCTCGATGACGAGCGTCCCGAGGCCCCGGTTCGAGCTTGGCTCCCGGGCCTCGGGGTGCCCCGCGAGACCCCACCCCCGATGCCGGTGAACTGAGGATGCGATGAACCCACGACACGACGTGCTGGTCGTCGGCGAGGCCCTGATCGACGTCCACGACGACGGCATGACGATCCGGGAGCGCCTCGGCGGCAGCGCGGGCAACATCGCCGTGGGGCTGGCCCGGCTCGGCCGCGACACGCTGCTGCACACGTCGATCGGGCGCGACGAGCGCGGCGACGACATCACCGCGTACCTGACGGCGTCCGGCGTCGGGCTCTCCGACTCGTCCGTCACCCAGGGGAGCTCGTCGGTGGCGCGCGCGGTGCTGCGGGTCGACGGCTCGGCGCGGCACGACTTCCGGATCCACTGGGCGCCCGCCGCCGACCCGGGGACGGTGACCGCGCGCTGCGTGCACGCCGGCTCGGTCGCGGCGTACCTGGAGCCGGGTGCCAGCACGGTGCTGGACCTGGTGTCCCGCTCCCACGGCCGGTCCCTGATCACGTTCGACCCGAAGATCGAGCCGGCCCTCGTGGGCGCCCGCGAGGACGCCCGCCGGCGGACGCTCCAGTTCGTCGAGCTGGCCGGCATCGTGAAGGCGCGTGAGAGCGATCTCACGTTCCTCTACCCGGACGACGACCCGGTCGACGTCCTGCGCGACTGGATCGCCCGAGGTCCCGACCTGGCCGTGCTGACCCGCGGTCCGCACGGCGCCACGGCCGTCACGGCCCGCGGGGTCGTCGACGTGCCGGGCATCGCCGTGCTCTCCGCCGAGGCGGGGGTGGGCGGGGGCGACGCCTTCATGTCGACCCTCATCGACAGCGCCCTGACGCTCGACGCCGACGTGAGCATGCGCTGGCTGCGCTCGGGCGCCCCGGTGGTCGAGCAGGTGCTGGCGCGCTCGGTGCAGGCGGCGGCCCTCACCGTCGCGCGGGTCGGCGCCGTCCCGCCCACCGCGGAGGAGCTCGCCTCCGCGGGTGTCTAGCGTCAGGCCTTCCAGACCTGGACGACGCTGGGACGGGGCCCGCCCCACCGGCCGTCGGCGAGCGACCCCGGCGCCACGTAGTCGGGGAAGTAGGAGTGCTGCTGGGCCCAGCTGCCGTTCTCACCGGGGTGCTGGACGGCCACGTAGACCATGTCGTCCGCGTCGCGCACCACCGGTCCGCACGTCTCGGCCTCGGCCGGCACGGACAGGAACTGCTGCACGCGACCGCGCTCCGGCCCCTCGAGCGGCACCTTGAACAGGCCGTCGCCGTACCCGATGACGCTCGGGGCTCCGTCGGTGGCGAGCCACATGGTGCCCGCCGAGTCGAAGGTGACGTTGTCCGGGCAGGAGATGGGCGAGACCTGGTCGGCGGGGAACCCGGCGAAGTAGGTCGACGTGTTGGTGGCGGGGTCGCCGCACAGCAGGAGGATGCTCCAGCCGAAGCTGGTGGCGGCGGCGTCGTTGCCCGCCTCGGTGATCTCGATGACGTGCCCGTCGCGGTTGTTCGTCCGCGGGTTCGGCTCGACCGCACCCTCCTTGCCGGCCTTCCCGCGGTCCGTGTTGTTGGTGCACACGACGTAGACCCGGCCCGAGGTCGGGTGCGGCTCGACGTCCTCGCAGCGGTCCATCTTCGTCGCGCCGGCGGCGTCCGCGGCCAGCCGCGTGCTGACCAGGACCTGCTCGGTGCTGAACCCCGGGACGTGGCTGACACCGTCGATCACCAGCGGGATCCACTCCCCGGTGCCGTCGAACGCCCCGTCCGAGGGGAGCGCGCCGGTGCCGGTGATCTCCGCGGCGGGGGAGTCGCCGGTGAACCGCGCGACGTAGAGGCTGCCGGCGGTGAGCAGCGTCTTGTTGTGCCGGCGGCTGCGCCGGCTCGACCCGGGACGGTAGGTGTCGGTGGAGACGAACTTGTACAGGTAGTCGAACCGCTCGTCGTCGCCCATGTAGGCCACGGCCCGCCCGGTGCGCCCGATGACGACGTTGGCCCCCTCGTGCTTGAACCGGCCGAGCGCGGTGTGCTTGACGGGTGGGCTGTACGGGTCCAGCGGATCGACCTCGACGATGTACCCGAACCGGTTGGGCTCGTTCTCGTAGCCGGGGGTGCGTGCGTCGAACCGGGGGTCCACCGCTTCCCACCCGCGCACGGTCGCCTTGTCGGCCAGGCCGTAGCGCAGGTCGGACGCGCTGGTCCCGGCGGTGCGGAAGTAGCCGTTGAAGTTCTCCTCGCCGGACAGCACGGTGCCCCACGGCGTGGTCCCGCCCGCGCAGTTGCCGAGGGTGCCCCGCACGGTCGTGCCCGTGGGGTCCTCGACCGTGCGCAGCAGCGCCGAGCCCGCGGCCGGGCCGCTGAACGTGAACGGGGTGCTCGCCGTGATCCGACGGTTCAGCGGGGCGCCGACGACGTACGTCCACGGCTTGCGCTTGCGGGTCCGGTACAGCTGCACGATCGACATCCCGTGGGCGGCGATCGCGATGCGGCGCTGCTCGTCGAGCTGCTCCGGCGTGGCGGCCGGCGGGAACATGATGTTCTCGTTGGTGTACTCCTGGTTGGCGACGAGGATCGCGCTGTACCCGAGCGGCCCCTCGATGATGTCGAGGTAGTCGTTGTTGTAGCCGAACTGGCGCTCCTGGAGCTGCGCGGTCTGGGCGTTCGGGTCGAACGCGTCGCGCGCGGAGAACAGCGGGTCGCCCCAGCGGATGATCGGCGACCACCGGTACCCGTCCGGCACGACGAACGAGTCGACCGACGCGGGCACGGGGGCGATCGGGGTGAACGCCAGCCGCGGGCTCGGCCGACCCCCCGCTGCGGCGGGCTGGGCGTCCCCGAGGGTGGCACCGATGACGATCGCACCGCCGGCGGCGACCGCCCCCCACAGCACCGAGCGGCGGGTCAGGCTCGCGCTGGCGATGTCCCGGAAGTACTCGTTCTCGCTCGTGTTCGGCACCGGGTGGAAGCACGCGTCGGCGCACTTCAGGTGGCACGTCACCGCGGACCGCTTGCCCGCGGTGTGCCCGGCCATGGGCAGCAGGGGGCGCCGGTTGGTCTCCTGGTCATCGGTGGTGGTCATCGCAGGAACCCTCCGTCGCCGTGCACGCTGGTGGTTCCACCGTGCCGGTCGGTCGGGTGCGGCAGAACGGACACCGGATGACGACGCGGTGAACGTCTCGGGAACGCGACGAGCGTCACTCCACGCGCAGGTCCAGCCCCATGGCCTCGACGATCGTCACGGCCTGCGGGAGCGTGATGATCGCGCGGTCCAGCGTGACGGTGGCCGGGTCGATCCCGGTCAGGTCGCTGCCGCGCAGGTCGCACCCGGTCAGGTCGGCCCGGTGCAGCGACGCGCCGGCCAGGTCGCAGTCGCGCAGGGTGCCGCCCACCGCGCGGACGCCGGTGAGGTCCGCCTCCCGCAGGCGGACGCCCGTGAACGTCGCCGAGCGCAGGTCCGCACCGGGCAGGCCGACGAACGACCAGTTGCCGCCCTCGACCTTGGCGATGTCCCAGGTGCAGCCGTCGAACCTCGAGCCGACGAGCTTGCACCGCTCGAACCGGACGTCGAAGAAGTTCGAGCGGTGGAAGGTGCAGTTGACGAAGGCGGCGTCGGTGTGGACGGAGGCGTTGAGCTTGGCGTTCCGGAACACGCAGTCCTCGAACACGGCGCCGACGCCGAACGCCTCCGTGAGGTCCAGGTCCAGGAACTCGACGTTGCGGAACTCCTGCCCGGACAGGTCCCGGGCGTACCAGTCCTCGCCGCGGATCACGGTGGTGGTCGACGGCATGTCAGACGGCCGGCCCGGTCTCCTCGAGCAGCCGCAGGGCGGCGCTCACGCGGGGGTTGCGCTGCGGGTCGGCATCGATGCCGAGCGTGGCGTACATCCCGTTCACATGGTTCTGTACAGACTTCTCCGTGATGCCCAGCCGGTCGCCGATGCCGGCGTTCGACAAGCCGGAGGCCAGCAGCCTGAGCACCTCGTACTGCCGGTCCGTGAGCCGGGCGACCGCCGACCCGGCCCGCGGGGTCATCCGTGCGATCAGTGCCGGGTCGAGCACCGTCTCCCCGACCGCGGCCGCGCGCACCGCGTTGACCAGCACCTCCTCGCTGGTCGAGGACGTCTTGGACAGATACCCCCAGCCGGACGCGACGTCGGCGGGCAGGTCGAGCAGCAGGTCCATCGCGTCGTGCGCCGACAGCAGCAGGATGCCCAGCGTCGGCATCCGACGGCGCAACGTCACGCCCAGGGAGATGCCGTTGCCGTCGGGCAGGTCGATGTCCAGGACCACGCAGTCCACCAGGCCCGGGCGCAGGATGCGGGCGGCCTCCGTGGCCGTGCCGATGGCCGCGACGACGTGCAGGCCGGGGGTGCCGGACAGGGTGTGCTCGAGCATCGACCGGAACAGCGGCTGGTCCTCGACGACGGCGATGCGCAGGGGGTTGGTGCTGGGAACACTCATCGGCGCCAGTATCGTCTCCGCCGGGGTTCGACGCGCGCCACGCGCCGGGGGACCCCGGACCGAACGCGTCACCCGGGCGCGCCACCGACGACGTCGAACGGAGCAGATGCCCCATGACGACCCCGTCGACGGACTCGGCCGCGGTGCTGGCACTCCAGCGCGTCGACCTGCGACGCGACCAGATCACCCTGCTGCGTGGCACGGCGATCGTGGCGCTGGGCTACGGGGTGGGCGCGGCGCTCCAGCTGACCTACGTGTTCGCGGCGGACAGCCCGGCGTGGGCGTCCGTCCCGTTCTGGTCCCGGCTCGCGTCGAACATCGCCGAGGTTGCCATCCTCGTCGGGGTGCTCGCGGCGTTCCAGGCGCACCGCGCGACCCGTGTCTGGTGGATGGTCGCGTTCGTCGTCTCCGCCTCGGCTTTGGCATCCGTCGGCCGCTTCGGTGCCCAGCTCCTGTTCGGGGTGCACGACGACCCGTCCGCCGCCGTGCGCGAGGCCGAGCTGGTCAGCGGGTTCATCCTCGCGACGATCTCGGCGGGGATCGGCATGTGGGCCATGGCCACCCGGCGCGTGGCCCGGGTCCGGACCCGGGCGTCCACCCGGAACGCGGTGCACGTCGAGGTGGCGCTCAAGGCGCTCGAGCAGGAGGAGATCCGGGTCCGGCGCGCGGTCGCGGAAGGCTTGCACGGCACCCTGCAGAGCAAGCTCGTCCTCGTCGACGCGCGGCTGGCCGACGTCCTCGCCCGCGCCCGTGAGCGCGGGATGGGCGACGACGACGTGGAGTCGCTCGTGTGGGTGCGCACCGAGCTCGACGAGACTCGGGAGATCGACGTGCGCGAGATGAGCCGGCTGCTGTACCCCGACCGCCTCGAGCTCGGGCTCGTGCCCGCCCTGCGCGCGCTGCTCGGCCGCATCCCGGCCAGCATCGCGACCCGCCTGACGGTGAGTGACGCGGTCCGGGCGCTCGACGACCCGACCGCGTCCTCCCTGACGGTCAGCGAGCGGCTGCTCGCGGTCCGGGTGGTGGAGGAGGCGCTGACCAACGCGCTCAAGCACGGACCCGCCTCGTCGCTCGTCGTCGAGCTCGACGAGGCCGACGGCGTGCTGCACGTCAGGGTCGAGAACGACGGCGAGCTGTACGACCCGGCCGTCGCCGGGACGCCCTCGGGCACGGCGCGGTTGGGGATGCGGCTCAACCTCGTCGGTGGACGGCTCGTCCTGTCGCCCGGCGCCGAGAAGGGTGCGCGCCTCGAGGCCTGGCTGCCCCTGGGGGCCGGCGCGCAGTAGGACGGGTGTCCAGGTTGGGCCGTCCGCCCGATTCGTCCGGGGTGAAAGAAACCGGCCTTTCGGGCCCCCCAGGTGCTGCCACCCAGACCTGGACGGGTGACCATGTCGATGAGATCTACGTTCGCGGTTGACCGTCTTCGGACGTTCTCCCGTGAGGGTCTCGGTGAGGTGCCGACGCCCAGCGCCCACCTGACCAGGAGATCACCATGGCTTCCACCACGTCCAAGAAGTCCCGCAAGGGCATCGCCGTCGCGCTCGCCGTCCTCGGCGTCGCCGGCCTCTCGCTCGCCTCCGCCGCGCAGCTCAACCTGACCGGCACCAACGGCAAGCTCGTCCAGTCCGGTGTCACCACCATCACGGCCGCCGCGTGCCAGACGAGCACCATCGTGGCGTCGTTCTCCCCGACGGGCACCGGCGGCTCGCTGGCCACCGGGACGACCTTCGGCTACCCCGCCGGCACCGACTCGGTCACCCTGACGTCGTTCGACCCGGCCTGCGTGGGCAAGCACTTCAAGGTCGCGTTCGGGAACAGCTCGAACACCACCGTCGGCGCCGAGTACGCGCAGGCCGCCGCGATCACCGCCGCCGCCGGCCTCACGCCGGTCATCCCGCTGTCGAGCTTCGGCATCACCACGGTGGCGCAGATCAACACCATCGCGCAGATCTCCGTCACCGTCATCGACTGACCTGTCGCTGACCCGGCAGCACCGTGAACGACGTGGACACGCTCCTGGCACCCGACGCGCGACTCGCGCGTCGGGTGCTGCGGGCTGTCCCGACGATGCTGCTCTGGGCAGCGTTCGCGGTTGCTGCCTTCCTGCTGTGGCCGACGAACCTCGGCGGGTGCACGACGCTGACCATCGTCACGGGTCAGTCCATGGAGCCGACGTTCCACACCGGTGACCTCGTCGTCACCCGCTGCACGTCACCCAGCGTCGGAGACGTGATCGTCTACCAGCCGCACGAGCTCGACGGGCCGCGCATCATCCACCGCGTGATCGGCGGCGACGCGTCCGGCTGGGAGATCCAGGGCGACAACAACGACTGGGTCGACCCGTTCAGCCCCACCGGCGACGAGGTGCTCGGCGTCCAGTGGTTCTCCGTGCCCAAGGTCGGCCTGGCGGTCCAGGCGATCACGAGCCCCTGGATCTGGGCCAGCCTCATCGTGCTGGCCATCGCGATCCTGGTGTGGCCCCGGGACGACGACGAGGACGACGAGGGTGCCGACGAGACCCCTGCCGCGGCCGGACCGCCCGAGGCGGTCCCGGACCTCGAGCCTGCCGCCCCCGGCGAGACCTCATGAAGTCCGTGGTGACGGGGCGCGGGGCGCTCGCCCTCGCCGTCGTCGTCGTGCTGCTCGCGTTCTTCGCCACGGTCGCCCCTGCCTCGGCAGCGCGCCTGACGGTGGCCAGCAAGGCGCGTGCGTACGCGATGACGACGCCGCGCTGCACCAACGGTCCGCTGACCGTCGTCCCGACGGGGACCGCGAACGCCCAGGGGCAGTTCACGTCCGTGCGGGTCACGGGGATCACCGGCACCGCCTGCACGACCGGACGCGTGATCATGTACCGCTCGACCGCGCCCGCCACGATCCTGTTCGGCGCGACGGGGACCGTGTCTGCCGGCGCGCTCACCGCCACCTCGACCGCGTTCACCCCGCCGGCCTCCGCCGGGGGGTCGGTCTTCGTGACGCTTAACGGCTGGGCGGTCCCGGCGACGTGGGCCTACACCCCGCCACCGCCCCCGCTGCTCAGCTGCATCACGCCGGACGACCTGTCCGTCGGCTGCACGGCGACCGTCTCGAGCGGCACCGCCTGGGGCACCCCGCTGTCCGACTACCTGGGAACGGTGACCATCAGCACGACGTCACGGACCGCGGTGCGGTGGCAGCTGACGATCAACCTGTCGGACACCACCACCATCCCGTTCGTCACCAAGTCGCTGAAGGACGGCCAGGGAGGCCTGGTCCTGATCGGCACGTCGGGGTGCAGCGCCAACCCGCGCACCGTCACGGTGCAGGGCACCCCTGCGTGGAACCCGTACCAGACGGTCGTCGCGGGGCGCAGCCCGCAGATGGAGCTGCACGGCTACTCCACCCCGCAGTCGGGCGCGACGCTGATCAACTGCCCCTGACGGGACGTCAGTCGAGCGGCGAGAGCTCCGGCCGCTTGGGCACGCGCTCGTCGCCCGACGACTTCCCGCGCAGCCGCCGGGTGGCCCAGGGGTAGACGTGCTCCCGCACCCAGGCGGCGTCCTCGCGGGCCTTCGTCATCCGGGGCGTCGGCGGCAGCGGGGTGAGCGGGTCGTCCCAGGAGGCGTCGTCGGGCTCCAGCCCCAGACCCACCAGAGCGCCCTGCGCCACGCGGGCGTGACCGTCGGTGGTCAGGTGGATCCGGTCGTCGGCCCACATCCGCCAGTCCCGCAGCGAGCGCATGCCCCACAGGTCCACCACGTAGGCGCCGTGCCGGCGTGCCATCGACCAGATGAGCGCGTTGTAGATCCCGACCCGGCTGCGTGTGGCCTTCACCAGCGGGCTGTCGGCAGCGTCGACCCCCGTACCGAGCAGCACGTCGACGCCCGCCTCGCGCAGACGGACGACGCCCGCCTCGAGGTTGCGGGCCAGCCGGTCGATGTCGGCGGTCGGACGCAGGATGTCGTTGCCGCCGCCGACCAGGCTCACGAGGTCCGGCTCCAGCGCGAGCGCCGCGGGCACCTGCTCGACCAGGATCGGGCGCAGCAGCCGTCCGCGGATGGCGAGGTTCGCGTACTGCAAGGGTGACTCGCCCGCGGCCGCGCGTCGCTGCGACAGGTGCGACGCCAGCAGGTCCGCCCATCCGCGCTGCGGCGCCTCGGGGCCGTCGGGGGAGTCCCACAGGCCTTCGGTGAACGAGTCGCCGATCGCCACGTACCGGGACCAGGGCGGGATCTGGTTGCTCACCGGGACATTGTGCCCGCGCTCGCGAACTCCTCAACTCACCTGCGGCCCGGTCGATGGGCCGGGTGAGGACCAGGTCCCGATCTCGGGGCAGGGCGCGTCACGGCCGCACGATCGTGACGCCGACGACGAGCAGGACGCTGACGACGCCTCCACACGCACGACCGCGCCCATGGAGGGGAGCGTCATGACGTCGACCCGAAGACGCGTCGGCCCGTCGTCCGAGCGGCTGTTCTGGGCGGGTTCGCTGGTCGCGTTCGCCATCGCGGGCATGTTCGCGTCCGCGCGGTTCGCGGGACAGACCGTCTCCGCCGCGTCGACGTGCGACATCTCGACGGTCGACTGGGGCTACGAGGTCGAGCTGAGCCCCGGCACGGGGGCCTACTCGCTCGCCGGGACGCGCTTCGACCGGGTCCCTCCCGGGTGCGCCGGTGCGCGGGCGGTGATCGTCTACCGCGACGACCAGCAGGTGCAGCACCGGTCCGAGGTGGTGCTCGTCGCCGGCCTGGTGGACCAGCTGGCCGACGAGGTGTGGACCGCGCACTCCCTGACCAGGGCCTCGTGGGGGATCGTCTCGGGGACCTGATCAGGTCAGCGACCAGTCCACCGGATCCGCGCCCTGCGCCACCAGCAGCTCGTTGACGCGGGAGAACGGCCGGGAGCCGAAGAACCCGCGGCTCGCGGACAGCGGGCTGGGGTGCACGCTCTCGACCGTCGGCACCGACCCGAGGGCGGGCTTGAGCGACTGCGCGTCCCGGCCCCAGAGCACCGCGACGAGGGGGCCGCCCCGCTCGACGAGGGCCGCGATCGCCCGGTCGGTCACCGCCTCCCACCCGTGCCGCCGGTGCGACGCGGGCGCCCCCGGGCGGACCGTGAGCACCCTGTTGAGGAGCATCACGCCCTGGTCGGCCCACGGGGACAGGTCGCCGCTGGTCGGGGGTGCCACGCCGACGTCGGCCACCAGCTCGGTGAAGATGTTGGTCAGCGACCGGGGCAGGGGCCGCACGTCGGGCTGCACGGAGAAGGACAGGCCCATGGGGTGCCCCGGCGTCGGGTACGGGTCCTGGCCGACGACGAGCACGCGGACCTCGGCGAGCGGCCGCCGGAACGCGCGCAGCACGGCGTCGCCGGCCGGGAGGTAGCCGCGCCCGGCCGCGACCTCGTCGCGCAGGAACTGCCCCGCCGCACGGAGCTGGGGCTCGACGGGGGCGAGGGCGACGGCCCAGTCGGGGGCGACGAGCTGGTCCAGGGGTGCGGCGGTCACGCCCGCGAGGCTACCGATCCCGCGCCGGGCGGACGACCGGCACGGCACACGGGCGACGACGCGCCGACCGTAATGACACGCGTGTCATTACGGTCGTACGATGACGGCTGTCGGTCAGCACCCCCGGGTGCGCGCCGAGCCCCGAGAGCAACAGGAGGACGCATGGACGCCGCGACGATGACCGTCGGACACATCCCGGCACCCAGCAGCCCCCGCCCGGCGGAGCTCTCCGAGCGCGACGAGCAGGTGCTCGCGTTCGAGCGTCAGTGGTGGAAGTACGCGGGTGCCAAGGAGTCGGCCATCCGCGAGCTGTTCGACATGTCGGCCACGCGGTACTACCAGGTGCTGAACGCCCTCATCGACGACCCGGCGGCCCTCGCGCACGACCCGATGCTCATCAAGCGCCTGCGCCGCATGCGGTCCTCGCGCCAGCGGGCTCGTACCGCCCGTCGCCTCGGCGACGCCTGATCCACCCGTCTTTGTGCGCCCCCGTCCGCATCCCTGCACGTGACACGGCCCGCGTCCGGCCGCAGGTGGACCCGCCCGCACGGCCTGAGCCGTTAGCCTGTCGGCCGTGAGCAAGGCGGAGTACTCCTATCCCGAGGACGAGTTCGACGTCCCGTCGAACCCCGACGTCCCCCGAGGCGTGCACCGCGCCCCCCGCTCGGCGTGGAGCAGGTGGTGGCCGTTCCTGGCGGTCGTCGTGCTCGCACCCGTGCTCGCGTTCGCGGCCGTGAACTTCCTGGCGCGCGACGGCAACCTCCCCTCGCTCCCGGGCACGTCGACGGCGCCCGACGCACAGGACGACGCGCCGGCGGACACCCCGACCGAGGGCGAGACCCCCACGGGCACCGAGACGACGCCGGTGGACGAGCCCGCGGCGCCGACCCCCGTGATGGACACGCCGATCGTGGTGCTCAACGCCGCCAGCATCGGCGGCCTCGCCGCGACGCAGGCGGAGAAGCTCACCACCGCCGGGTTCACCGCCGTGACCACCGGCAACACGGAGGCGACGACGGACGACTCGGTCGTGTTCTACGCGACCGAGGACCAGGTGGCGACCGCCCAGCTGGTCGCCGACACGCTCGGCCTGGGCGCCCCGACGCTCTCCGCGGCGGACGCCGGTACCGGCATCTCGGTCGTGCTCGTCACCGATCCCGACGCCTGATCCACCCCTCGCGACGGCCCCCGAGACAGCCCTGGTCGGCGCGGGAGCGCGGCCACTAGGCTCACGCGCACCGGGCGCCGGCGGAGCGCTCGGCCCCGGACGGCGAGGAGTTTTGGCATGGCCCAGGGCATCGTGAAGTGGTTCAACGCGGAGAAGGGGTATGGCTTCATCACCCCGACGGGGGGAGGCCAGGACCTCTTCGTGCATTTCAGCGCCATCCAGTCGGACGGCTACCGGTCCCTCGAGGAGGGTCAGGACGTCGAGTTCGAGGTCGGACAGGGCACCAAGGGGCCCCAGGCGGAGCAGGTCCGCGGTCTCTGACCCCCACGTGGACGGGCCGTGCACCCCCCGGTGTGCGGCCCGTCGGCGTGTCAGCCCTCCAGCGCGTCGAGAGCCAGCAGCACGCAGGCCGCGCTCCAGCCCAGCGGCGCGACAGCCGCGGGGGAGCCGTCGGCGAGCACCTTCTCGGGCAGCGAGCCGGAGGGCGTGCGGTGGGTGTCCAGGAACGCGAGCCAGCCGTCGGCCAGGTCGGCGTCGCCGCTCTCCGCCGCCACCCACGCGTAGAGCGACGTCTGCGGCGTCCAGGAGACGCCGTCGTCGCGCCACCCTGCCCCGGGCGCCAGGCCGTTCGCGGGCCGCACCATCGCCACCGCCGACGCCCGCCACGCCTCGTCGGCACCGGGCACCGCCGCGGTGAGGAAGGGCGGGAGCAGGAAGGCGCTGGCGGCGTCCGCGTGGCCGCCGTCCGCGTACCGGCCGAACCCGGTCGGACCGAACGCACGGATCACGGCCACCTTGGAGCGGATCGAGGCGTCGAACGCGGACCGGGCCAGTGCGTCGTCGCCGGTGAGCACCAGGGCGCCCGACGCCTGCTGGAGGCCGGCGACGAGCGGCGCGACCGTGCCGAGGGTGAGGGCGTCCTCGGGCACCTCCCAGTAGTCCGGCGACGCGGGCGGGAGGCCGTCCCGCGCCACGAGGTCGATCGCGTGCCGGGTGGAACGCAGCAGCAGCGGACGCAGCTGGTCCGCGGCGGCTGCGCGGTCGTCGGGGTCGGCGATCTCCGCGAGCACCATGCCGGCCGCCCACAACGCCCAGCCCGTGCCGTCGGTCTGCACGCCGCGGTCGTCCGGAGGCCCCGACCCGTCGGGCAGGTAGCGCGCCTGGAACGAGCCGTCCGGCGCCTGCACCCGGTCGAGGAAGCCGAGGATCTCCAGGGCGTCGTCGACGTGCCCGGTGCGGGCCAGCGCGACGGCGACGAACGAGGCGTCACGCGGCCAGACGTACCGCCACTTCTCCGACCAGGCCGCGACGGCCGCCCCGTCGGGGAGCATCAGCGCGTGCAGGTCCAGCAGGGCCGCGCGGGCCATGTCCTCGTACGGTCCGCCGGCGCCCGGGACGGTGCCGGACGCGAGCCAGGCGCGCTGGCGGCCGGCCACCGTGGCGGCTGCGCGGACGGTCGCCTCGTGGCCGGTGGGAGCCGCCCCGGTGACCACGCGCGTGAGGGTCGACGCGGCGGGGTCGACGACGTGGGTGCCGGGCAGGAACGTGGCGTCGGTGCCGACGGCGAGCGGGACCCGCAGGCCGCCCGCGTACGTGGTCAGCCCCTCGAGGTAGAGCGGGATGGTCGCGTACTGGCGGACCGGCGCCTCGTGCGTGACCGGCGCGACCGGACCGTCGGCGGCCGAGGCCCCGGCGGGTGCGGTGGCGACGATGGTGGTGGTGGCCGCGACGACGAGCGCGGTGGCCACGAGGCCGCCGGTGCGACGGGGGAGGTCGGCGTGGCGTGCACGGCGCGACGGGCGCAGGGGCGCGACGAGACCACCGACGGTCCGCCGACCACCAGTGTCGACGTCGTCGTCGTGACCCAGCACACGCGCACGATAGCGCTGGTGGGCGCCCTGTGGTGCTGCGGGGGGCGCTGCTCACAGCGAACGCTGCTTGCACTCTCGGGGGTCGAGTGCTAACCATTGGACTTAGCACTCTCCGGTGGAGAGTGACAGAATCACCACGGCCGTCCGGTGAGGGCCGTCGCACGCGGGACAAGACCGCGGGTGACGTGCCCGTCCGTCGCGGGCACCCTCGGCCGACCCGAACCCAGTGAAGGATCACAGCCCCATGGCCAAGATCATTGCCTTCAACGAGGAGGCCCGCCGCGGCATCGAGCGGGGACTCAACATCCTCGCCGACACCGTCAAGGTCACTCTCGGCCCGAAGGGCCGCAACGTCGTCCTGGACAAGAAGTGGGGCGCCCCCACGATCACCAACGACGGCGTCTCCATCGCCAAGGAGATCGACCTCGAGGACCCCTTCGAGAAGATCGGTGCGGAGCTCGTCAAGGAGGTCGCCAAGAAGACCGACGACGTCGCCGGCGACGGCACCACCACCGCCACCGTGCTCGCCCAGGCGCTCGTGCGCGAGGGCCTGCGCAACGTCGCGGCCGGCGCCAACCCGATCGCCCTGAAGAAGGGCATCGAGAAGGCCGTCGAGGCCGTCACCGCCGCCCTGCTCGCGCAGGCCAAGGAGGTCGAGACCAAGGAGCAGATCGCCGCCACGGCCGCGATCTCCGCCGGCGACCAGGCGATCGGCGACCTCATCGCCGAGGCGCTCGACAAGGTCGGCAAGGAAGGCGTCATCACCGTCGAGGAGTCCAGCGCGCTGGGCCTCGAGCTGGAGCTGACCGAGGGCATGCGCTTCGACAAGGGCTTCCTGTCGGCGTACTTCGTCACCGACCCGGAGCGCCAGGAGGCCGTCCTCGAGGACGCCTACGTGCTGCTCGTCGAGTCGAAGATCTCCAACGTCAAGGACCTGCTGCCGCTGCTGGAGAAGGTCATCCAGGCCGGCAAGCCGCTGTTCATCGTCGCGGAGGACGTCGAGGGCGAGGCCCTGGCCACGCTCGTCGTCAACAAGATCCGTGGCCTGTTCAAGTCGGTCGCCGTCAAGGCCCCCGGCTTCGGCGACCGCCGCAAGGCGATGCTGCAGGACATGGCCATCCTCACCGGCGGCCAGGTCGTCTCCGAGACCGTCGGTCTCAAGCTCGACACGGTGGGCCTCGAGGTCCTCGGCACGGCGCGCAAGATCGTCGTCACCAAGGACGAGACCACCATCGTCGAGGGCTCCGGCGACGCCGCCCAGATCCAGGGCCGCGTCTCGCAGATCCGTGCCGAGATCGAGAACTCCGACTCGGACTACGACCGCGAGAAGCTCCAGGAGCGCCTCGCCAAGCTCGCTGGTGGCGTCGCCGTCATCAAGGCGGGCGCGGCCACCGAGGTCGAGCTCAAGGAGCGCAAGCACCGCATCGAGGACGCCGTGCGCAACGCCAAGGCGGCCGTCGAGGAGGGCATCGTCGCCGGTGGCGGCGTGGCGCTCATCCAGGCCGGCAAGACCGCGTTCGAGGGCCTCAAGCTCGAGGGCGACGAGGCGACCGGTGCGCAGATCGTGAAGCTCGCGATCGAGGCTCCGCTCAAGCAGATCGCGATCAACGCCGGTCTCGAGGGTGGCGTCGTCGTCGAGAAGGTGCGCAACCTCCCCGTGGGTCACGGCCTCAACGCCGCGACCAACACGTACGAGGACCTGCTCGCCGCGGGCGTCAACGACCCGGTGAAGGTCACGCGCTCCGCCCTGCAGAACGCGGCGTCCATCGCTGCGCTGTTCCTCACCACCGAGGCCGTCGTGGCCGACAAGCCGGAGCGCAACAACGCGCCCTCCGGTGGCGGTGGCGGCGAGGACTTCGGCGGCGGGTTCTGATCCGCAGCTGAACCGCTGAGCACCATCCAGCACGGCCGAACGGGCCGGTCACCTCCGGGTGGCCGGCCCGTTCTGCTGCCCCGCGGTCGTCGGCCCAGGTGTGTCACAGGGGTGACGGTGGCGTGACGCCGATGCCCGACATGGCACCATCTGCACGTGCGCGACCGGATCGGCGCGCGTGTACCGGAGGAGTGTCACAGTGCCCCAGCCCGCCCGCGCGACGGTCCGTATCGCGCTGCCCGTCGTGCTCGCGGTGCTCGCGTGCGTCGCGTGCAGCCCCGACGAGCCGCCGACGCCGGTGGACTCCCGGACCCCGAGCGCGGGCCCGAGCGCGACGACCGCCGGCACGGACCCGGTCACGGCGGAGGTCGTGCTCAAGGGCGACCGGGTGACGCTCGAGGTCGGTCCGGTCGTGGTCACCGACGACATCGGCATGCTGCGGATCGCCGGCCCCAAGGACGCGTCGCTGCAGACCGGGCTCTGGGACGTGTTCGTGTCCCTGAGCCCGGGCGCGAACGGCGTGCGGCTCGTCGACCTGAGCGAGGGGACCGTCTCGCTGCCCGCGCGTACCGAGAGCGACGCCGTGTTCGCCTCGTGGGTCATGTCCGTGGGCGGCCCCGCGACGGACACCGCGGCCGAGGCGGCGGGAGAACAGACCGAGGTGCTGTACGTGGCGTTCGCCGCGCCGAGCACGTCGACGGTCGACGTGCTCCTGCCCGGCGGCGCGGGCCTCGTCGAGGGGGTGCCCGTGGCCGACGCCGGGGACGCCGGGGTGCTCACGATCCCGACCTCCGAGATCCGCGAGGAGCCCGTGGCGACGGCACCCGTGGTGCGGCTCGACTCCTACACCGAGCAGGTCGGCGGCCAGGTGCGCACCCGCACCACGTCGCAGACGGTCACGGTGGCCATCGGCTCGGACGTGCTCTTCGGAGTCGACTCCGCGGACCTCGGAGCGCAGGCCGACGCCGCGCTGACGGCGGCCGCGCAGCAGGTCGGTGCGTACGACGGTGGGGCGCTCGCGGTCGTCGGGCACACCGACGACGTCGCGGACGACGCGTACAACCAGGGCCTCTCGGAGCGTCGTGCGCAGGCCGTCGCGGCACGCCTCGGGGAGCTCGCCGACCTGGCGGGGTTCGACGTGTCGGTGCAGGGCCGTGGGGAGAGCGAACCGACGGCGACCGGGACCTCGGACGAGGCCCGGGCGGCCAACCGGCGCGTCGAGCTGGTGCTGACGACCCAGGGCGAGGTCGCGGAGGTGACCGAGCCCTCTGCCGGAGCGCTGCCGGAGACGACCGGACCCACCGCGGCCGGGCAGGGCGCCGTGACCATCGACTCGGGGAACGACGTGCCGGTCGACGTGCGGGTGCGGGAGGTCCGTCGCGTGGGCAGGTACCTCGTCGGGAGCCTGGAGGTCAGCAACACCGCCGGGGCGGCGAAGGCCGACGGCACCCTCTTCTCGACCGGTGCGTGGGACGCGCGAGGCTCGTTCGACGCGGGCCTGCAGCAGGCCGCCACGAACGTCACGCTGCTGCGCGGGGACCTGCGGCTCTACCCGGTCGACTACCTCACGGGCGAGGACCGCCGGGACCCGTTGGCCGACCGCATCATCGACGCTCCCGAGCCGGGTGACAGCATCCTGGTGACTGTGCTGTGGCCCGACCCGGGGACGGACACCGTCGTGGTGGACGCCCCGACGCGGTCGAAGCAGATCACGCAGTCCACGGCCGTGGACATGGGCGCGCGGCCGTTCCGGATCACCGACGTCCCGGTCACCGAGGGTCGGTAGCGCTCACTGGCGGTAGCTGGCCAGGAAGTTGCCCATGCGTTCCACGGCCTCGGCCAGGACCCGGGCCTCCGGGAGCGTGACGATCCGCAGGTGGTCGGGCGTGGGCCAGTTGAAGCCCGTGCCCTGGACCAGCAGGATGTGCTCGCTGACCAGCAGGTCGTAGACCAGTCGGGCGTCGTCGCGGATCTCGTGCACCTCGGGGTCGAGCCGCGGGAACAGGTACAGGGCGCCGTCGGGGCGGACGCAGTCGATGCCGGGGATCGACGTCAGTCCGCGCCAGGCCACGTCCCGCTGTTCGTGCAGCCGGCCGCCCGGGGCGATCAGGGCGTCGATGCTCTGGATGCCGCCGAGGGCCGCCTGGACCGCGTGCTGCGCGGGGACGTTCGGGCACAGGCGGGTGGAGGCCAGCAGGGTGATGCCCTCGAGGAAGCCGGTCGCGTGCTCTCGGGGGCCGGTGACGACGAGCCAGCCGGAGCGGTAGCCGGCCACGCGGTACGTCTTGGACAGGCCGTTGAACGTGAGGCACAGCAGGTCGGGTGCCACGGTCGCCATGGGGATGTGCTGGGCGCCGTCGAAGAGGATGCGGTCGTAGATCTCGTCGGCGAGCAGCAGGAGGCTGTGCTCGCGGGCGATCGCCGCGATGCCCTCGAGCACCTCGCGCGAGTAGACCGCGCCCGTGGGGTTGTTCGGGTTGATGATCACGATGGCCTTGGTCCGCGGCGTGACCAGTGACCGAATGTGCTCCAGGTCGGGCTCCCAGCCGGCGGACTCGTCGCAGCGGTAGTGCACCGGCACGCCGTCCGACAGCGACGTCATCGCGGTCCACAGGGGGTAGTCGGGGGAGGGGATGAGCACCTCGTCGCCCTCGTCGAGCAGCGCCTGCATCACCATCGTGATGAGCTCGGAGACGCCGTTGCCCAGGTAGACGTCGTCAACGTCGATCTCCGGGAAGCCGGGCTCGGTCTCGTACCGGGTGACCACCGCGCGGCGGGCGGAGAGGATTCCGCGCGAGTCGGTGTAGCCGTGGGCGTGGGGGATGGCGGCGATGACGTCGCGGACGATCTGGTGGGGGGCCTCGAACCCGAACGCGGCGGGGTTGCCGGTGTTGAGCCGCAGGATCGTGTGGCCCTCGGCCTCGAGCCGGACGACCTCGTCCAGGGCGGACCCGCGGATCTCGTAGAGCACGTTCTTGAGCTTCGACGACTGGTCCAGCGGGCGCAGGTGCGGCATCCGTCGAGCGTATCGCCGGCCCGTGACTCAACCGGGACCGGTCCGAAACAGACCGTTTACGGGGGCTCGTCGCTGCTGGAAACACCCCGTCCCTAGGTTCGTCACCCATGGGCACAGGGATGTATACAGCGCGGGACACAGCGCGGTGTCACGCACTGTCCGGGGCCCGGGTCCGGCACTGCCCCTCAGCTTCTTCAGCGAAAGGCATCGTCCGTTGAACACACAGTCCAGATTCCGCACGCGCGCTCTCGCTCTCCCGGCGGCCGCCCTGGTCGTCGCCCTCGGCGTCGCCGGCTGTGGCGCCCGCACCTCCGACGATCCCGGAGCCGACAGCTCGGCGTCGTCGGCCTCGTGCGTCGACACGTCCGGCGACACCGTCAAGATCGGCTTCCTCAACTCGCTGTCCGGCACCATGGCCATCTCCGAGCAGACCGTCCGAGACTCGCTCGACCTGGCCGCCGAGGAGATCAACGCCGACGGCGGGGTCCTGGGCAAGCAGCTCGAGATCGTGGCGGAGGACGGCGCCTCGGAGCCGACGGTGTTCGCGGAGAAGGCCGAGAAGCTCATCTCCTCCGACTGCGTCGCCGCGGTGTTCGGCGGCTGGACGTCCTCGTCGCGCAAGGCCATGCTCCCCGTCTTCGAGGCCAAGGACTCGCTGCTGTTCTACCCGGTCCAGTACGAGGGCCTGGAGGCGTCGCCCAACATCTTCTACACGGGCGCGACGACCAACCAGCAGATCCTGCCCGGCATGGACTACCTCAAGGAGCAGGGCAAGTCGAAGATCTTCCTGGTCGGCTCCGACTACGTGTTCCCGCGGACGGCCAACAAGGAGATCATCGCGTGGGCCGGCGCCAACGACGTCGAGATCGTCGGTGAGGAGTACGCCCCGCTCGGGCACACCGACTTCGCGACCATCGTGAACAAGCTCAAGGGCTCCGGCGCGGACGCGGTGTTCAACACCCTCAACGGTGACTCCAACGTCGCGTTCTTCAAGGAGTACAAGAACGTCGGCCTGGCCGCGGACACGCTCCCCGTGGTCTCGGTGTCCATCGCCGAGGAGGAGGTCGGTGGCATCGGCATCGACAACGTCGTGGGCCAGCTCACCGCGTGGAACTACTACCAGACGGTGGACAGCCCCGAGAACACCACGTTCGTCGAGGCGTTCAAGGCCAAGTTCGGCGACGAGCGCGTCACGTCCGACCCGATGGAGGCGGCGTACACGTCGCTCTACCTCTGGAAGGGCATGGTCGAGAAGGCCGAGTCGTTCGAGGTCGGGGCCATCCAGGAGGCGGCCGGCGGGGTCACCTTCGACGCCCCCGAGGGCACGGTCACGGTGAACGGCGACAACCACCACATCGCCAAGACCGCGCTCATCGGCAAGATCGGCCCCGACGGGCTCATCTACACCGAGTGGTCGTCGGACGGCCCCATCGAGCCGGACCCGTTCCTCGAGGGCTACGACTGGGCCGAGGGCCTGTCCTGACCCACCCCTGACGCGGTGGCCCGGCGGCCCTCTGTGACGCCGGGCCACCGCCCCTCGCACGGACAGGAAGGCGGGTCCGGATGGATGCCCTCGTCTCACAGCTCTTCGCGGGCCTCAGCCTCGGGTCGGTGCTGCTGCTCGCGGCGCTCGGCCTGGCGCTGACGTTCGGCCAGATGGGCGTCATCAACATGGCGCACGGCGAGTTCATGATGGCCGGCGCGTACACCGCGTTCGTGGTGCAGAAGGTGATCGCCGACGCGGGGGTGTCCCTGCTGGTCTCGCTGGTGATCGGGTTCCTCGTCGGCGGCGTGCTCGGGCTGATCCTCGAGATCACGCTCATCTCGCGCATGTACACCCGGCCCCTGGACACCCTGCTCGTCACGTTCGGCGTCGCGCTGGTGCTCCAGCAGCTGGCGCGGGACGTGTTCGGCGCCCCCAACGTGGACGTCCGCGCACCGGCCTGGCTGTCGGGTGCGGTGCCGATCCTCGGCGTCGGGATCCCGCGGACCCGGCTCTTCATCCTGGCGCTCGCGATCCTCTGCGTGGTGGCCCTCGCGCTGCTGCTCAAGCTCAGCCGGCTCGGCCGGCGCATCCGGGCCACCGTGCAGAACCGCGACCTGGCCGAGACGTCGGGGATCTCGACGCGGGCCACCGACCGGCTGACCTTCTTCATCGGGTCCGGCGTGGCCGGGGTCGCGGGCGTGGCGCTCACCCTGCTCGGGTCGGTCGGTCCGACCGTGGGCACCAACTACATCGTCGACGCCTTCCTCGTGGTCGTGGTCGGCGGCATCGGCCAGCTCAAGGGCGCGGTGATCGCGGCGTTCGGCCTCGGGCTGCTCTCGGCGGGCTTCGAGTATTCGACGACCGCCAGTCTGGCCAAGGTGCTGCTGTTCGTCGTCATCGTCGCGTTCCTGCAGGTCAGGCCCCAGGGCCTCGTCTCGGTGCGCACGCGGAGCCTGGCATGAGCCCCCGCATCCGGGTCTGGGGTGGTCTCGTGATCGCCGCCGTGGTGCTCTTCGGCGTCGCCCCGGCCCTGCTCTCGGACTTCCGGCTCAACCTGCTGGCCAAGTTCTGCTGCCTCGCCATGGTCGCCGTCGGCATCGGACTGGCCTGGGGTCGCGGCGGGATGCTCGTGCTCGGCCAGGGTGTGTTCTTCGGCCTCGGCGGCTACCTCATGGCCATGCACCTGAAGCTGTCCGACGCCGGCCCCGGCGGGGTGCCCGACTTCATGCTCCTGTACGGCGACGGCACCGTGCCGGGGTGGTGGGAGCCGTTCCGCGACCCCGTCGTCACCATCCTCGCGATCCTGGTCCTGCCCGCGTTCGTGGCCACCCTGCTGGGCCTCGCGGTGTTCAAGCGGCGGGTCCGCGGCGCCTACTTCGCGATCCTGTCGCAGGCGCTCGCGGCGGCGTTCGCCATCCTGCTGGTGGGCCAGCAGAAGGTCACCGGCGGCACCAACGGGCTCAACGGGTTCCAGTCGTTCTTCGGGTTCACGCTGGCCGACCCGGTGAACAAGCGGATGCTCTACTTCATCGCCGCGGGCGTGCTGCTCGCGATGGTGGCGATCGTGCGGCTGGTGATGAACTCCCGCTACGGCGAACTGCTCGTGGCGGTGCGCGACCAGGAGAACCGCGTCCGGTTCCTCGGTTACGACCCCGCGCTGGTCAAGGTGGTGGCGTACGCGATCGCCGCCTGCTTCGCGGCCATCGGCGGGGCGCTGTTCACGCCGATCGTCGGGATCATCTCGCCCGCCGACGTCGGCGTCGTGCCCTCGATCGGATTCCTGGTCGGGGTCGCGATCGGCGGGCGGGCCACCCTGCTCGGTCCGGTGCTGGGTGCGATCGGCGTCTCCTGGGCCGAGACCTCCCTGTCCGAGTCGTTCCCGTCGTTCTGGATCTACTTCCAGGGCGCGCTGTTCATCCTCGTCGTGGCGTTCCTGCCGAACGGGCTCGCGACGATCGGCCGCCTGTTCCGCCGCCGCGCGAAGGAGCCGGAGCCTGCTCCGGTCCCCGAACCCGCCGCCCTCGAACCCACCGGGACACCCTCATGAGCGACGAGACGCCCCTCACCGTGTCGCTGGACCCCGAGGCCCTCGAGCAGGTGATCGCCGCCGACGAGTCCCGGTTCCGGCACGACTACCTCGAGATCCGCGGCCTGCGCGTGGTGTTCGACGGGTTCGTCGCCGTGGCGGGCGTCGACCTCACCGTGACGCAGGGGGACCTGCGGTTCCTCATCGGCCCGAACGGGGCCGGCAAGACCACGATCGTCGACGCCATCACGGGGCTGGCGCCGGCGACCGGGTCCGTCCGGTTCGGGGGTGTGGAGCTCGTCGGCAGGCCGTCGCACAGGGTCGCGCGCGCCGGGGTGGGCCGGACGTTCCAGACGGCCAGCGTCTTCGACGAGCTCACCGTGCTGCAGAACCTCGACATCGCGGCGGGGTCGTCGCGGAAGGCTCGGGTCATGCTGCGGCGACGGACCGGGATCCCCGAGGCCGTCGAGGCTGCGCTCGAGACGGTGGGGCTGACGCACCAGCGCGACCAGCCGGCGGGAGTGCTCGCGCACGGGCAGAAGCAGTGGCTGGAGATCGGGATGCTCCTGGTGCAGGACGCGCGGCTGCTGCTGCTCGACGAGCCCGTCGCGGGGATGAGCCAGGCCGAGCGTGAGGAGACCGGGCTGCTGCTCCAGCGGATAGGGGCGCAGCGCACGGTGGTCGTGGTCGAGCACGACATGGAGTTCCTGCGCAGCTTCGCCTCGTCGGTGACGGTGCTCCATCAGGGGTCGGTGCTCAGCGAGGGGACGGTGGCGCAGGTGCAGGCGGACCCGAAGGTGGTCGAGGTGTACCTGGGTCGGGGCGCGGGCGCACGAGGAACGGGGGCCTCCGATGCTTGAGCTCACCGGGGTGCACGTCGGGTACGGACGCACGTCTGTGGTGCACGGCGTCGACATCGCCGTGGCCGACGGCGGCGTGACCGCGATCATGGGCCACAACGGTGCCGGCAAGACGACCCTGCTGCGGGCGGCCGTCGGCCTGCTGCCGGTGCGCAGCGGGCGCATCACGCTGTTCGGCGAGGACGTGTCGAAGCTCCGTCCGCATCAGCGGGTCCGCCGAGGGCTGGCCTACGTGCCGCAGGGCCAGCAGTCGTTCGGGCAGCTCACCGCACGGGAGAACCTCCAGCTGGTCGCGGACGGCGCCGGGTCGGCAGGGGCGGCCCGCATGGACGACGCGCTGGACCTGTTCCCCGCGCTCCGCGAGCTGCTCGGCCGGCGTGCCGGGCTCCTGTCCGGTGGCCAGCGGCAGCAGCTCGCCATCGCCCGCGCGCTGCTCACCGGCCCGCGTGTCCTGATCCTCGACGAGCCCACCGAGGGCATCCAGCCGTCCGTCGTGCAGGAGATCGAGGACGCCATCGGCACCCTGACCCGGACCGGCGGCCTGTCCGTGCTGCTGGTCGAGCAGCACGTCGGGTTCGCCCTGGCGGCGGCCGGGCAGTACTACGTGCTGGAGTCCGGACGCGTGACGCGCTCGGGGGCGGGCGGGGCCGACCAGGAGGCCGACGTGCGGGCGGCGATGGCCCTGTGAGCGTCGGTGCGGTGACGTTCGAGGTCTACGCTTCGTGACCATGAGCACGGAGGATCCCCGCTCGTTGCGGGACGTGGTCTACCAGCAGCTGCGCGACGAGATCCTCAACGGACGAGTCTCGCCGCGGGAGCGGCTGACGGAGCCCAAGCTCGGCAAGCAGTTCGACGTCTCGCGCACCCCGGTGCGGGAGGCGCTGTCGCGGCTGCTGTCCGACGGGCTCGTGGAGCGCACCGACTTCGGGTACGCCGTCGTCGTGCCCAGCCTGGAGGACCTGCGCAACCTGTACGAGCTGCGGATCACCCTCGAGCTGCGCGGGATCGCCCGGGCGATCGAGAACCCGCAGGTCCGGCACGACGAGGAGCTGCTGCGCACCGAGCGGGAGAAGTGGGCCGCGCTGCGCGACGCCCCGCCCGAGCCGGACGCCAGCTTCGTGCTCTTCGACGAGGGGTTCCACCAGGTGCTCTCCCGGTCGTCGGGGAACACCCAGCTCACCGGCGCCCTGGTCACCGTGAACCAGAAGATCCGCGCGGTGCGCATGCACGACTTCGTGGAGCCCGACCGCATCACCGCGACCATCGACGAGCACCTCGAGATCCTCACCCTGGTGCTCGCCCGTGAGCTGCCGTCGGCCCTGACCGCCCTGCACAAGCACGTGGGGGAGTCGCTCGAGGTCGTCATGCAGCGCGCGACCCAGTCGATGACCCGGATGGCACTCGCGGGCTGACGGCCCGCCGCTGGTCGCCGGCGCACGGCAACGTCCGAGCATGTGGCTGCCGTGGCGCGCGCTTCCTCGGACGTCATGATCGCCACCGCGGCGACGTCCGAGCATCGGGTCGCCGGAGCGCGCACTTCCTCGGACGTCGTGCCCAGCGCCCTCGCGAGCAGGCGTAACGCACCGTTTACCCGGGGGCGTGGGGTGGGAAACACGGCCTCCGTAGCGTGCCGGATACCGGGGTGTATACATCCCGCGCCGAGCCCCCACCGGGCTCGGACCGACCGCCCCCGGGGGACGCCGTGTTCGACACCCTGCTCGTGGCCAACCGCGGCGAGATCGCCGTCCGCATCCTGCGCAGCGCGCGCGAGCTCGGCCTCAAGACGGTGGCGGTCTACTCGGACGCCGACGCGGCCGCCCCGCACGTGCGGCTGGCGGACGTGGCCGTGCGCCTGGGACCGGCTGCGGCGGGCGAGAGCTACCTGCGGCCCGAGCTCGTCCTGCACGCGGCGGCGGAGAGCGGTGCCGGCGCGATCCACCCCGGGTACGGGTTCCTGTCCGAGAACGCGCAGTTCGCGCGCGAGGTCGAGGCGGCCGGTCTCGCGTTCGTCGGGCCGACACCCGCGCAGCTGTCGGTGTTCGGCGACAAGCACCAGGCGCGCGAGGCGGCGAAGGCGGCGGGCGTGCCACTCGTCGCGGGCAGCGGCCTGCTGGCCTCGGTCGAGGAGGCGCTCGCGGCCGCGTCCGTCGTCGGCTATCCCGTCATGGTCAAGGCCGTCGGCGGTGGCGGCGGGATCGGCATGCAGGCGTGTGCCGACGCCGACCAGCTGGTGGCCGCGTTCGACCGGGTGCAGCGGCTGGCGGCGGCGAGCTTCGGCAGCGCCGGGGTGTTCCTGGAGCGGTTCGTGTCCCGCGCCCGGCACCTGGAGGTGCAGGTGTTCGGCGACGGGGCGGGGCGCGTGATCAGCCTGGGCGACCGGGACTGCTCGTTGCAGCGGCGCAACCAGAAGGTGGTGGAGGAGGCGCCGGCGCCGGCCCTGTCCGACGACGTGCGCGCGATGCTGCACGAGTCGGCCCGCGCGCTGACGGCGTCCGTGGCGTACCGGTCGGCGGGCACGGTCGAGTACGTGTACGACGTGGACCGCGGCGAGGCGTCGTTCCTCGAGGTCAACACGCGGCTCCAGGTCGAGCACCCGGTGACCGAGGCCGTGACCCGCGTCGACCTGGTGGCGTGGATGCTCCAGCTGGCCCAGGGCGACCCGTCGTTCCTCGACGACGTCCCCGACGAGGGTCCGGCGATCCTCGGTCACGCCGTCGAGGTCCGCGTCTACGCCGAGGACCCGCGCAAGGACTACCAGCCGAGCGCCGGGCTGCTCACGAAGGTCGTGTATCCCGACGACCCGTCGGTGCGCATCGACGCGTGGGCCGAGACCGGGCAGCAGGTGACCAGCCACTACGACCCGATGCTGGCCAAGGTGATCGTGCACGCGGCGGACCGGCCGGCGGCGTTCGCGGCGTCGGCCCGCGCGCTCGCGGCCACCCGGTTCACCGGGGTGCAGACGAACCTGCCGCTGCTGCGCGAGGCGGTCCGGCAGCCCGACGTGCTGGCGGCGGGGCACACCACGGGCACCCTCACGGGGGTCACCGACGACGAGCCGTACATCGACGTGATCCGGCCCGGCGTGATGACGACCGTGCAGGACTGGCCGGGTCGGCTCGGGTTCTGGGACGTCGGCATCTCGCCGTCGGGGCCGATGGACGACCTCTCGTTCCGGCTGGGCAACCGCGCGCTGGGCAACCCCGAGGGCGCGCCCGGGCTGGAGTGCACCCTGACCGGACCGCGGCTGCGGTTCAGCCACGAGACCGTCGTGTGCGTGACCGGGGCGCCGGCACCGGTCACGGTGGACGGCGCCGCGGTGCCGCAGTGGGAGCCCGTCACGATCCCCGCGGGGGCCGTGCTCGACGTCGGGGCCCCGTTCGACGCCGGTCTGCGCACCTACGTCCTGCTGCGCGGTGGGCTGGACGTGCCGCTCTACCTGGGCTCGGCGTCGACCTTCTCGATGGGGGGCTTCGGCGGGTACACCGGCCGCGCGCTCGTCGTCGGCGACACCCTGGTGCCGGGCGTTCCCGACGGACCCGACCCGGTGGCCGTGCCGGAGGAGCTCCGCCCGCAGCTGGTGCACGAGTGGGAGGTCGCGGTCCAGGAGGGGCCGCAGCCGGCGCCGTCCTACTTCACGCCCGCGGACATGGAGATGTTCTACGAGGCCACCTGGCAGGTCCAGACGCACGCCAACCGCACGGGCATCCGGCTGACCGGCCCGAAGCCGCAGTGGGCGCGACCCGACGGCGGCGAGGCCGGCCTGCACCCGTCGAACCTGCACGACAACCCGTACTCGGTGGGCGCCCTGAACGTCTCCGGCGACACCCCCATCCTGCTCGGCCCGGACGGCCCGAGCCTCGGCGGGTTCGCCTGCCCGCTGACCGTGGTGGTGGGACACCGCTGGAAGATGGGCCAGATCCGACCCGGCGACACCGTGCGGCTGCTTCCCGTGCCCGACGCCACCGCGGACGCGCTGCGCACCGACGACGCCCTGCGCGCGTCCGCGCACCTGGGCCCGGACGTGCTCACCGGCCCCGACGGCGACGACGGCGTCCTTGCGCGGGTCGCGGGCACGCCCGACGTCGTCTACCTGCGCGGCGGCGACGACAACGTGCTCGTCGAGTACGGCCCGATGGTGCTCGACCTGGGCCTGCGGATGCGCGTGCACGCCCTGGGTGAGGCGTTGCAGGGCACCCCGGGCGTCATCGACATCACCCCCGGCGTCCGCAGCCTGCACGTGCACGTGGACCCCGCGGTGCTCGGCGTGCGCGCGCTGGTGGACGTGCTGGTCGGGCTCGAGGCGTCGCTGCCCGCCACGGAGGACCTCGTCGTGCCGAGCCGGCGCATCCACCTGCCGCTGTCGTTCGACGACCCGGTGATCGCCGAGGCGGTCGCCCGCTACCAGGCAGGGGTCCGCCCGGAGGCCCCGTGGCTGCCCTCGAACATCGAGTTCGTCCGCCGCATCAACGGCCTGCCGTCCACCGACGACGTGTTCGACACGATGATGGCCGCCGAGTACCTGGTGCTCGGCCTCGGCGACGTCTACCTCGGCGCCCCGCTGGCCGTCCCGCTGGACCCGCGGCACCGCCTGATGACCACCAAGTACAACCCGGCCCGCACGTGGACCGCCGCTGACACGGTGGGACTCGGCGGTCAGTACCTGTGCGTCTACGGCATGGACTCGCCCGGCGGGTACCAGCTGGTGGGCCGCACCGTGCCCATCTGGTCCGGGCACCGCCAGCGCGGGGTCTTCGAACCCGGCAAGCCCTGGCTGCTCCGGTTCTTCGACCGGGTGGTCTGGCACCCGGTCGCGGCCGACCAGCTGCTCACCCAGCGCGAGGCGTTCGCTGCCGGGCGCCTGGACGTCGAGGTGGAGCACGGCACGTTCTCCTACCGCGAGCACCTGGAGCTCCTGGCGG
This sequence comes from Cellulomonas sp., assembly GCF_965229465.1. Taxonomy (GTDB): domain Bacteria; phylum Actinomycetota; class Actinomycetes; order Actinomycetales; family Cellulomonadaceae; genus Cellulomonas. The sequence continues at coordinate 2,376,303 of NZ_OZ245882.1, forward strand.
AGCACGCCGACGACATCGCCGAGTTCCAGGCGCGCCAGGCGGCCGCCTTCGCCGACGAGCGCGCGGCCTGGGAGCTGGCGGGAGAGTTCGACGCCCCGGCCGAGGAACCCGCGCACGCGGGCGACCTGGGTGCCGGACCCGGCGAGATCGAGCTCCTCGACGGCTGCGTGCTGGTCGAGGCGCCCATGGTCGGCAGCGTCTGGCGGATCGAGGCGCAGGCCGGCGAGCAGGTCAAGGAGGGCGACCTGATCGTCGCGCTCGAGGCCATGAAGCTCGAGCTCGGCGTGACCGCGCCCGCCGACGGGACCGTGCTCAAGGTCCTCGTCGCACCGGGGCAGCACGTCGCGCCCGGCGCGCCGCTCGCGATCTTGGCGGTGGGTGCGTGACGGGGACGACGATGGGCGGCGTGACGACCGGGACGCGGGTGCCGGCTGCTGTCGGGGTGGCCGAGGCGCGCGTCCGCGCCGCCTACGCCCGGATCGCCGAGGTCGACCGTCCGGAGGTCTGGATCGCTCTCCTCCCGGAGCAGGTGGCGCTCGACGCTGCCCGGGCGGTCGATGCCCGCCGCGCAGCCGGCGCCGTGCTGCCGCTCGCGGGGCGCACGGTGGCGGTGAAGGACAACATCGACGTCGCCGGGGTCCCGACGACCGCCGCGTGCCCGTCCTACGCCACGGGGCCCGCGACCGTCACCGCTCCCGCGATCCAGGCGCTGGTCGACGCGGGTGCCGTCGTGCTCGGCAAGACCAACCTCGACCAGTTCGCCACCGGGCTCGTCGGGGTCCGCAGCCCGTACGGCGCCGTCCGGCACGCGACCCTTCCCGAGCGCGTGTCCGGGGGATCCAGCTCCGGGTCGGCCGTCGCCGTGGCGCTCGGCATCGCCGACATCGGGATCGGCACCGACACCGCCGGGTCCGGTCGCGTCCCGGCCGCGTTCGGCGGGCTGGTGGGCATCAAGAGCACCCTCGGCCTGGTGCCGACCACGGGCGTCGTCCCGGCATGCCGGAACTACGACGTGGTCACCACCTTCACGCGGGACCTGGAGCTCGGCGTCCTGGCCACCCGGACGATGACCGGCGCCGACCCGCTCGACCCGGTGCGCCGCCCGTGGCCGACCGACGTGCGGCTGGGACTGCGCTCCGCGCCGGTGGTGGCGGTCCCGCGCGACACGGACCTGGCATCGCTCTCGGCCGGCTGGCGGGCCGCGTTCGATGCCGCCGTGCAGGCCGTCCGCGCGGTCGGTGCGCAGGTCAGGACCGTGGACATCTCGGGGATGCTCGCCGCCGCGCGGCTGCTCTACGACGGCGCGATCGTCGCGGAGCGGTACGAGGCCGTCGGGGCGTTCCTCGCCGACGCGCCCGACGCCGACCCCACCGTACGGTCGATCATCCTGGCCGGCCGCGACACCCCCGCCCACGCCTACGTCACCGACCGGGCACGGCTGGCGGCCGCCAAGGTGGAGGCCGCCGCGGTGCTGGACGGCTGCGACCTGCTCCTGCTGCCGACCACCACCGAGCACCCGACGATCGCCGCCGTGCAGGCCGACCCGGTGGCCATCAACCGACGCCTCGGCACCTATACCAACTTCGTCAACCTCCTCGACATGGCGGCGGTCGCGATCCCTGCCGGGACGGCCGACGGGGGACCGTTCGGGATCACGCTGGTGTCGCGCGCGTTCGACGACCAGCTCGCCCTCGACCTCGCGGCGCGGATGCTGGGCGTCGGGAGCGCGCTGCTCGTCGAGGACGGCGTCGAGGTCCTGGTGGTCGGCGCCCACCTGCGCGGCCAGCCCCTGAACCGGGAGCTGGAGGAGCTCGGCGCCCGGTTCGGCCGGGCCGTCCGGACGTCCGACGCGTACCGCCTGGTCGCCCTCGACACCCAGCCCCGCAAGCCCGGCCTGCTGCGCGTGGGACCCGGCGCGGGTGCGCCGATCGCCGGGGAGGTGTGGCGGCTCTCGGCGGGCGCGCTCGGCCGCCTGCTCGCCGGGCTGCCCTCGCCGATGATGCTCGGCCAGGTCGAGCTCGAGGACGGGTCCTGGGTGGTCGGCTTCGGCTGCACCGCGGAGGCGGGCACCGCCGGGTCCGACATCACGGCGACCGGCGGCTGGGTGGAGGCCCTGCGGCAGGGCCTCTGAGCACCCGTGCGCTACGGGTGCCGACCGCGGTCCCGAGCGGGCACGCGGAGCCCCGACGCACGCAGGCGCCGGATCAGCTCCTTGGCGCTCACCAGCTCGGCGCCGAGCGCCACCAGCTCCTCGATCCGCTGGTCCGGCACGTCGTAGTGGTCGAGGTCGAACCCCCGGGGCGGGATCCCGGCCCGGGCCGCGAACGCGTGCAGCTCCTCCAGCGACGAGTCGCTGACCAGGTGCCCCCAGAGCATGCCGTGGTTCGGCCACATCGGGGGGTCCACCAGCACGGTCACGGCCCGAGCGTAGGCACGAGGGTGCCGTCCTCACACGCTGAACAGGCGGGATGCCTGCGACTCGGCCTCCGCGTAGGTGCGCGCGGCCGACTGCATGGCGGCCACGATCTGCTCCAGCGACGCGTCGAGCCGCGCCTCCGTGGCCGACCAGTCCGTCAGCACGCCGGCGAAGGCGGTCGCGGCCGCGCCCCGCCACGAGCCCTGAAGGTCGGCGAGCTGCCGGTGCATCGCGGCGACCTCGCTGCGGATCGTGCCCGCGCGCGCCTGCACGCTCGCCGCAGCCGTCGCGACCTGTGCACTGTCGACCTCGTACCTGCTCATGGGACCTCCGTCGTCCGGGCCGGGCGATCCCCGGCGCTGGTCGAGGACGCTACGAGGACCGCGAGCGGGGCGGTCGGCGACGAGCGACGTCCGTGGAGGCGCGCGCACCCCGGCGGGCTGTGGGCGGCTCGATGACGCACGAGCGCCGCAGGCGGGAGCGCGGGTGCGGAGGAAGCGGGTGCAGACGGTCGCCCCGCGGTCCGTCCCCGGTCGGGGCGCCGCTGCACCCCGACCCGGGACCGACCAGCTCTCAGTCACACATCCGCAGCCCGACCAAGGACCAGCAGAACGAGGCACGCGAGAGCGCTCCCACAATGTACACGTCACGACGCCTCGACGAGCCCCGGACGGCGCCGCGCTCAGGCGGTCAGGTGCGCGCGGCGGTCGAGTCCTCGGCCGTGTGCTCGGGCCGGTCGGTGCCGCGCTCGGCGGCGGCCGTCGCCGCGGCGGCGTCGATCGCGCGGAGCTCCTTCTCCAGCCGCTGGAGCTCGCCGGAGAGGTTCTGCCGCGCGGGCTCCTCCCAGGCCGACCCCAGCGGGCTGACGAACAAGGAGGGGCGGGCGAGCAGCTTGTGCAGGATGCGGACCCGCGCGCGCAGGTAGTCCTCGACCGGCAGGTGCGAGTACTCGGCGCGGATGTCCTGCACGTAGGCCTTGTACTTCTGGGGCTCGGTGGCGAGCATCGCCAGGTCGGCGTCGCAGAGCACGGCGCAGTCGAAGTCCGACGGGTTGGGCGCGTGCCGGACCAGGGCGACGACGAGGTCGTGCACGCGCTGGGCGCGGGCCTCGGGCACACCCAGGGCCAGCAGCTCGTCGAAGGCGAGCCGGGCGCTGGCGATCTCGTCCTCGCCGCCGCGGTTGGCGTAGGCCTTGCGGTCGGCGGCGTCGAAGATGGCGCCGTGGTACCAGGCAGCCAGGCGCACGACGTCGGGCTGGTGGGTCTCCTCGACCAGCTCGTCGACGCGGATGAGCACGTCGACCAGGTGCTTCAGGTTGTGGAACGACCGCCCGGGCGAGCCCCACCGGTCCACCAGGGCCTGGCCGGCATCGCGGATCTGCTCGGTGGGGGCGGTGGCACCGGCCCCGACGGCACTGCGCACGTACGCGGACAACAACCACTGCGGTGCGTCATGGACGCCCATGAATCAGCCTTCGTCCGACGGTAGGAACCCGCCATGGTAGCCCTCAGGACTGTGACTCGTGGGCCGGAGCGGGGAGGGTGACGCGGACCGTCGTCCCGCCTCCGGGTGTCCGCGACAGGTGCACCGACCCGGCGTGCGCCTCGACGATCGCGGCGACGATGGCCATGCCCAGCCCCGCGCCCCCGGAGTCGCGCCCGCGGCTGGCGTCGACCCGGTAGAAGCGCTCGAACACGCGCGCCGCGTGCTCCGGGTCGATGCCGGGCCCGTGGTCGCGCACCTCCAGGGCGCCCTCGCCGTTCGGCAGCATCCCGACCGCGATCTCGACCGGGGTACCGGGCGGGGTGTGCTGGACGGTGTTGCCGACGAGGTTGGCCAGCACCTGACGCAGCCGCGACTCCTCGCCGACGACGACGCACGGCCCGCCCGCGGCCCCGTCGACCAGCGGGACCAGCCGCGTCGAGCGGGACGGGTCGAGGGCGTGCAGGTCGCTGACCGCGTCCGCGGCGAGCACGGTGAGGTCCACGGGGCCGGTGCGCAGGGGGCGGCCCTCGTCGAGCCGGGCGAGCGCGAGCAGGTCCTCGACCAGCGCGCCCATGCGGGTGGCCGACTGCTCGATGCGGCGCAGGGTGTCGTCCACCTGGTCGGTCGTGGTCAGGGCACCCATCCGGTAGAGCTCGCCGTAGCCGCGGATGGTGGCCAGCGGGGTCCGCAGCTCGTGGGAGGCGTCGGCGACGAACCGGCGCATCCGGGCCTCCGACGCGGACTGCGCCCCGAAGGCCTGCTCGATCTGCGCGAGCATCCCGTTCAGGGCGGCGCTGAGCCGGCCCACCTCGGTGTGCTCCGGCCCCGACGGCACCCGCTGCGTGAGGTCGCCCGCGGCGATCGCGGCGGCGGTCGTCTCGATCTCTCGCAGCGGCTTGAGCGAACGACGGACCGCCCACGCGCCCGCCACCGCGCCCAGGAGCACGATGCCCAGCCCGCTGAGCAGCAGCACGAGCGTCATCCGGCGCACCGTGTGCTGGATGTCCCCCAGGGGGAGCGCGATCACCGCGGTGCCGACCGTCCCGTCACGCATCGGGAAGTTGTAGGCCACCACCCGCCACTGCGAGCCCGGCTGCGTGGAGGAGACCGTGAACGGGTCGCCGTGGCGGGCGGTCGCCTGGTCGACGCTCATCGACGGCACGTTCGGTGTGCCGTACTGCTCGCGGGTGGTCTCCGAGAGGATCGGCAGCTCGTCGTCGTCGACCGCGTACCGCAGGTAGTAGTCGCTCGGCGTGTAGAAAGGGTTGCCGGTGATGTCGAGCTGACTCAGGCGCTGCGTCGCCACCTGGGTGCCCTCGGTCTGGAGCTTGGTGTCCACCTGGTCGACGAGCGTCCCCTCGAGGAGCGTCGCGCTGGTGGCCCCCGCGAGCGCCAGCCCGAACGCGAGCAGGACCGTGACGATGCCGACCAGGCGGGTGACCAGGGGGACGCCCGCCCAGCGGTCGCGAAGCGCGTCCAGGGGGCGTGGAGCCGGTGCGGCCTCGGCGGACAGGGGAGGCGCGGTCGTCGTGTCCGTGCTCACGTCGACTCGCGCAGCAGGTAGCCCACGCCGCGCTTGGTGTGGATGAGCGGGGGCAGCCGGGACCCGTCCGGCCCGTCGATCTGGTCCACCTTCCGGCGCAGGTAGGAGATGTAGGACTCGACGATGTTGGCGTCGCCGCCCCAGTCGTACTGCCAGACGTGGTCGAGGATCTGCGACTTCGACAGCACCCGGCCGGGGTTGAGCATGAGGTAGCGCAGGAGCTTGAACTCCGTGGGGGACAGGTCCACCGTGTGGCCGGCGCGGACCACCTCGTGGGAGTCCTCGTCGAGCTCGAGGTCCGCGTACCGGAGCACGCTGCCGTCGTCGGCGAGACCCGGCCGCGTCCGGCGCAGGACCGCGCGGATGCGGGCGACGACCTCCTCCAGGCTGAACGGCTTGGTCACGTAGTCGTCGCCGCCGACCGTCAGGCCCTGCACCTTGTCCGCCGTGTCGTCGCGGGCGGTGAGGAACAGGACCGGGACGTGCTGGCCCTTCTCGCGCAGCCGTCGGGTGACCGTGAACCCGTCCATGTCGGGGAGCATCACGTCGAGCACCACCAGGTCGGGCTCGACCTCGCGCGCGAGGCGCAGCGCGGAGCCCCCGTCGGCGGCGGCGTACACCTCGAAGCCGGCGAAGCGCAGCGACGTGGCCAGCAGCTCGCGGATGTTCGGCTCGTCGTCGACGACGAGCAGGCGTGCCTCCGGGGTCCCCGGCTGAACAGTGGACATCCTCTGATTCTCCGCCCGGAGCCTGGGAGTTGGCTGGGTGGAATCGGAGACCGGTCGAGTGTGATGACGCGCACGCGTGACAGATTCATCCGGTCGGCAAAGGTGGACGAGCGACCTGGAACCGGACAGATGGGACGCCCGTTCCTTGCAGGATCGGGGTGCCGCGGGGGTACCGTCTCCGCGTGACCCTCCCCTTCTCCGGTGGCCCCCGACCGGTCGTCACCGTCATCCAGAGCTCTCCCGACGTCTCGCTCGACCGCTTCGGCGAGTGGCTCGGCGACGTCGAGCTGCGCATCGTCGCGGCGTTCGCCGGTGAGAGCGTTCCCGCGGTCGACCAGGTGGGCGACGGACTCGTCGTCCTCGGCGGCCACATGTCCGCGCACGACGACGCCACCGCTGCGTGGCTGCCGGAGCTGCGCGCGCTGCTCGCGGACGCCAGCGTCCAGGGCGTCCCGACGCTCGGCATCTGCCTCGGCGCCCAGCTGCTCGCTGCGGCGCGCGGCGGTCGCGTGCAGGTGGCCGCGCCCCCCGGGCGCGAGTCCGGTGTCGTCGACGTGCGCTGGCGGCCCGAGGCCACCGGCGACGCGGTCGTCGGTGCCGTCGCGGCCCTGGCCGACGCCCGGCACTCCACGCCGCAGCCGAGCATGCACGCGGACGCCGTCGTGGACCTGCCCCGCGGTGCGGTGTGGCTGGCGTCGTCGGCCATGTACCCGTACCAGGCCTTCCGCATCGGTTCCGCGTGGGGCGTGCAGTTCCACCCCGAGGCCGGCGCGGACACGCTGCGCGGCTGGGCCGACGGGCACGACGACGTCGACACCGACGCCGTGCTCGCGGCCTACGCCGCCCGCCAGGGCGAGGTCGAGACCGTGGGCCGCACGCTCGCCGAGTCGTTCGCCGCGCACGTGCGCGCGACCGCCCAGGAGCCCGTCTCCGCCTGACCGAGCACGAGAGCGCCCGACCCCTGCACCGGGGTCGGGCGCTCTCGTCGTGCGGGCGTCAGGCCTCGATCTCCGGCGTGACCCGCGTGGTGCCCAGCTGCTGCGGGGCACTGCCGGCCTTGAGCGCGGCCAGCCGCGCCTCGACCTCGATCTGCTCGGAGGACGCCTCGAGCTCCGAGAACTGGGAGTCCAGCGACGACGCGGCGATCTCCGCCTGGCCCATCGCCAGTGCCTCCTCGCGGCGCACCTTGTCCTCGAAGCGCGAGATCTCGCTGGTCGGGTCCAGCACGTTGATCGAGCTGATCGCGGTCTGCACGGTCTGCTGCGCCTCGGCGGACTTCTGCCGGGCGACCAGGGTGTCCCGGCGCGACTTCAGCTGGCCGAGCTTGTCCTTCATCATGGCCAGGCCGGACTTGAGCTTCTCGACGGTCTCGCGCTGCGACGCGATGAGTGGCTCCGCCTCGCGGACCTCGCCCTCCGCGGTGAGCTGCTTGCTGAGCGCGATCTTGGCCAGGTTGTCGAACTTGTCGGCGTTCGCGGTGTCTCCGGCGGAGCGGTACTGGTCCGCGCGGCTGGACGCGGCCAGCGCCTTGCTGCCCCACTCGCGCGCCGCGGAGACGTCCTCGTTGTAGTCCTGCTCCGCCAGGCGCAGGTTGCCGATGGTCTGCGCGATCGCGCGCTCGGCGTCCCCGATCGAGCCGGTGTAGTCGCGCACCAGCTGGTCCAGCATCTTCTGCGGGTCCTCGGCCTGGTCGATGAGCGCGTTGATGTTGGCGCGGGCCAGCTGGGTGATCCGCCCGAACACGCTCTGCTTCTCGGTCATCGCTCATGCCTCTCGTCGTCCGTGTCGACCGGAGCATCCCGGCCGTCGTGCTCACTGCTGTCAGAAACCCCCGCCGAACCCTCCGTCGCCGAAGCCGCCGCCGCCACCGCCTCCTCCGCCACCACCGCCGCCGCCCCAGCCGCCGCCACCACCGAAGCCGCCGCCGCCGCGTAGGACGCTGTCCAGCAGGATGCCGCCGAGCACCATCCCGCCGACGCCGTTCATTCCGCCGCCCCTGCCGCCCAGCTGTCCGGCGCCGACCTGGAGCTGGTCCGCCCGCTCGACGTCCTGCTGTGCGAGGTCCGCCGCCTCGCGCGCCAGCTGCTCGGCGCGCTGCGCGGTGGCGAGCGCGGCCGAGGCGTCGGTCGGCCGCTGGTCGAGGGCCACCGAACGCAGCCGCTCGGCCTCGGCCAGCCGGGTGCGCGCCTCGGGACCGACCGCCCCGCGGCGCGTGCTCAGGAAGTCGCCGGTGGCACGCAGGGTGGACTCGAGGCGGCCGAGGAGGTCGTCGAGCTGCCGCTGCGCGCGGCGGTCCTGCTCGACCGCGTCCCGGGTGGGGGCCAGCGCGGCGTCCAGGGCGGCCTCGGCGTCGGTGATCGCGCGCATCGCCGCGAGCGGGTCGCCGGTGCCGGCGCGGGCGGCACGAGCGGCCTCGACCGCGGTACGCGCCGTCTGGGCCGGGGCGGCGACCTCGGGCTTGTCGCGGGCGAGCCGGTCGACGTCGGCCAGGTCGGCGGAGATCGAGGCGATCGCCGCGTCGATGCGGGAGCCGATCACGGCGAGCTCCGGTCCGGCGCGGTCGACCGCGTCCAGCAGCGTCGAGACCTGGCTGAGGGCCTCCTCGGCGGCGCGGGCGTACCCGACCGCGGTGCCCCGCTGACCGCTGCCCACGGCCTCCTCGCCGCGGCCGACCGTCGTGTCGACCTCGTCGAGCAGCTGCTGCGCCTGGTCGGGGTTGCGTGCGACGGACGCGAGCGTGACCGCCGGGTAGGTCGCGGCCAGCGTGCTGACCGTGACGCGGGCCGGGTCGAGGCGCTGGCGCAGGGCCGCGGCCGAGCGCGCGTGCGACTCCAGGGCCTGCTCGACGTGGGCCTCGAGGTCGCGCAGGTGGTCGAAGCCGGCCTTCTGCGCGTCGAGCATCGCGGACACCGCGGCGCACGTCCGCAGGATGCGGGTGGCCGTCTCGCGGACCTGGGGCTCGGTGTCGGGGATGTTGTCGTCGAGCGTCTGGCGCAGCCGGAAGGCCTCGGTGACCTGGGCCTTGGCGTCGGCGAGCACGGTCTCGAACTCACCGGTGGCGTCGGGGCCGAACTGGGCCTGGGCGAACCCCAGCTCCTCGTCCGAGGCCTTGACCGCGTCGTCGATCGCGACGAGCGCGGACGCGGAGCGGCGGTCCAGCTCGGCCGTCGGCAGGGCCGCCAGCTCGTCACCGGGGGCGGCGGGTGCACCGGGCGTCACGACCCCGGCGGCGCGACGGCGGGACATCACCCACCGCAGACCGAAGAACCCGGCGACGACCACCAGGCCGATGACGAGCACCGTGCCGAAGCCACCACCACCACCACCGCCGCCGCCCGACGAGCCGGTGGCCGAGGCGCGCAGGGAGTCCGCCGTGGCGATCGCCGCGCCGGCCCAGTCGTCCTCGCGCAGCCGGTCCTCGGCGGCGGTGCTTGCCGCCTCGACCTGCGAGCTGGACAGCCCCTCGACCGTCTCCGGCGCGAGCGCGTACCGCCGCGCGTCGGTGGCGACGGCCAGGATGACGTCCTGCGAGCCGAGTCCGGACTTCTGCGCGGTCTCCTGCGCCCACTCGACGGGGTCGGAGCCGCCGAAGTCGGCGACGTAGACGACGTACAGCTGGAGCGAGGTGTCCTGCGCCAGCTGGTCGAGCGCCGCCTGGACCTGCGACTCGCTGCCGTCGAGCGCGCCCACCTGGTCGGTGATCTCCCCCGTGAGGGACAGCGGGCCGACGGTCGGCAGGAGACCGGCACCGATCAGGAGCGGGGCTCCGAGCAGCAGCGGGACGAGCACGGACAGGCGACGTCGCAGGGCGGGCACGCACTGATCCTTCCGGTGGGTACTACCCGCCGCAACGGCTCACGCCCGCAGACGGTTCCCGGTCAGTCGCGCTCGGCCTCCGTGGCGGGGTCCAGGTCCTCGGCGTCGACGATCGAGTACGCGTAGCCCTGCTCGGCCAGGAACCGTTGCCGGTGGGCGGCGAAGTCCTGGTCCACGGTGTCCCGCGCGACGACCGTGTAGAAGTGCGCGGTGCGGCCGTCGCCCTTGGGACGCATGATCCGGCCGAGCCGCTGCGCCTCCTCCTGCCGGGAGCCGAACGAGCCGGACACCTGGATGGCCACGGACGCCTCGGGCAGGTCGATGGAGAAGTTGGCGACCTTGCTCACGACGAGCTTGGTGATCTCGCCCGACCGGAACGCGTCGAACAGCCGCTGCCGCTCGTGCACGGTGGTCTCGCCGGTGATGAGGTCCGCGTTCAGGTGCTCCGCCAGCGTGTGGAGCTGGTCCAGGTACTGGCCGATCACCAGCGTCGGGTCGCCCTCGTGCTTGGCGACCAGCTGCTCGACCACCCGGTTCTTCCCCTTGGCGGTCGCGGCGAGCCGGTACCGCTCCTCCGGCTCGGCGACCGCGTAGGCCATCCGGTCGGCGTCGGGGAGCGTCAGGCGCACCTCGACGCAGTCGGCGGGGGCGATGTAGCCCTGGGCCTCGATGTCCTTCCAGGGGGCGTCGAACCGCTTGGGGCCGATGAGGCTGAACACCTCGTCCTCGCGGCCGTCCTCGCGCACCAGCGTGGCGGTCAGGCCGAGCCGGCGACGCGCCTGGAGGTCGGCGGTCATCCGGAAGATCGGGGCGGGGAGCAGGTGGACCTCGTCGTAGACGACCAGGCCCCAGTCGCGGGCGTCGAGCAGCTCGAGGTGCGTGTAGACGCCCTTCCGCTTGGTGGTGAGCACCTGGTAGGTGGCGATGGTGACCGGGCGGACCTCCTTGCGGGCACCGGAGTACTCGCCGATCTCGTCCTCGGTCAGCGTCGTGCGCTTGAGCAGCTCGTCGCGCCACTGCCGGGCGCTGACGGTGTTGGTCACCAGGATCAGGGTGGTGGTCGACGAGCGCGCCATGGCCCCCGCACCGACGAGGGTCTTGCCGGCGCCACAGGGCAGGACGACCACGCCGGAGCCGCCGTGGAAGAAGCCGTCGACGGCCTGCTGCTGGTACGGCCGCAGGTGCCAGCCGTCCTGGACCAGGTCGATCTGGTGCGCCTCGCCGTTCACGTACCCGGCGAGGTCCTCGGCCGGCCAGCCCAGCTTGAGCAGCACCTGCTTGAGGTGGCCGCGCTCGGACGGGTGGACGACGACGTCAGTGGCGTCGATGCGGGCGCCGAGCAGCCCGGCGGTGCGCTTGGAGCGGACCACCTCGACCAGCACCGCAGGGTCCAGCGCGTGCAGGATCAGGCCGTGCACGGGGTCCTGGATGAGCTGGAGGCGCCCGTAGCGGGACATGATGTCCGCGACGTCGACCAGCAGGGCGTGCGGCACGGGGTAGCGCGAGTACTCGAGCAGGACGTCGACCACCTGCTCGGCGTCGTGACCCGCGGCGCGCGCGTTCCACAGGCCCAGCGGGGTCAGGCGGTACGTGTGCACGTGCTCCGGGGCGCGCTCCAGCTCCGCGAACGGAGCGATCGCACGTCGGCACGCCTCGGCCTGGTCGTGGTCGACCTCGAGCAGCAGCGTCTTGTCGCTCTGCACGATGAGGGGGCCGTTGGTCACGAAGTCTCCTGACGATCGTCTTCGGTGGCGCGCGTGACGCTCGCGATCCGGTGCACCGCGACGGTGAGCTCGGACTCGCGGGCGGTGTCGATCGCCCGCAGCCGCCCGCCCTCGACCCGCAGGGGTCGCAGCAGACGCCGCTGTGGGACACCGTGCGAGCCCACCAGCTCGACCCACACCTCGACCTTCTCGGCCGCCGCCTCGCGCAGCAGCACCAACGCATCCACGGGGTCGGCTGTTCCCGCGGCCGGCGCGGGCGGCGGGGGAGGCGGCGCGGACGCGCGCCGGACGGGGGGCGCCAGGATGGTCCCCGGCAGCCGCTCGAGCTCGTCGGCCTTGCGCTCCTGCTCGGCCCGGCGCAGCTGCGGAACGAGGGCGAGCAGGCGGTCGTCGCTGAGGACCTCGCGTGCGCCGCTGGGGGCCGTGTCCGACGCGCGTCTGCGGGCGCCCGCGGTGGCGCGACGGCCGACCCGGCGCACCGCCGAGACCACGTGCAGCACCTGGCCGTCCTGTCCCTCCGCGACGGGTGCCAGCCCGTGCGCGCGCAGGGCCTCGACCAGCTCGCGGGCGGGGGCCTGCGCGGCCAGGACGGTCGGTGCCAGCTGGACCAGGCCCAGCGTGGCCAGCCGCGGGTCCTCCGCCAGGCCGGCCAGGAGGGACGGGTCGTCGGCACGCACGTAGCCGGACGCCGAGCCGACGCGCAGGCGGCCGTGGCGCCGCGCCGCGTCCCGGACCAGGTACTCCAGCGGCTGCGGGACGCCCGAGCGGCTGTGGGTCGCCAGCTCGGCGAGCAGCCCGTCGGCGGTCGCGCCGGCGTCGAGCGCGCGGCGGACGGAGTCCGGCGTGAACCGGACCGTGAGGGCGCCGCCGCGGGACTCGACGTGCGCGGTCCGGTCCAGGACGTCCTCGAGCTCGGGGGTGGGCCGGCCGGGGACCACACCGGTCAGGTCGCCCTGGAGCAGGATCTCGCCGACCGCGGGAGGCAGGGCCGCCGCGAGCGCGCCGGCGGGGTCGGCCGACTCGGCCCCGACCAGCGGGGCGGTCTCGACGAGCAGGGCGCGACCGGCGTCGGACAGCGCTCCCGCACCGAGGATGCCTAGCCGGCCGGCTTCGACGAGCACCGCCTGGACCGCCGCGGGCGGCGGGACCGACCGCGGGGTCCGCCAGCGCAGGACCGCGACCACGTGCGCGGCGTCCAGGGCCGTGCCGGGAGGGGTGTCGGCGAGGACGTCGAGCACCGACCGGCGCAGGCGGGGTGCCCAGGTGCGCTGGAGCTCGGGGTCGAGCGCCGCACGGACGCCGCCGCGCTCGTCGCGCCCGCCGACCAGCCACGGGGTGCGCAGGGTGGACCGCCAGGTGCGGGCCAGCGCGGCCCAGCGGTCGGGGACGTCGCGGACCGCCCACTCGTCGACGGCCACGGTCGGGGCGAACGACGGGTTGTCCTCGCCGTCGTCGGCGATGAACGCCGCGGCGCCGGCCAGCTCGATGACGAAGGCGGCCTCGGCCTCGTCGGTCTCCAGGGCGGTGGCCACCCGCCGCAGCTCGCGCACCCCCAGGCCGCCGCCGCGCAGCACCCCGGGCGGAGTGTGCTCCCACAGGCGCACCAGGCGCGCGACGAGGAGCACGATCCGCTCCCCGGCCGCCGCCGACTCGGCCGCGACCAACGCGTGGCTGCGGTGCGGGACGTCGGTGGGCAGCGGTGGAGGCGCCGCGGGCGCGGCGTGCGTGCGTCCGCCGCGCAGAGCGAGCGCGACCGCGCGGGGCAGCACCACGTGGCGGGAGTCGCCGGGCAGGAGCAGGTGACGGCGCAGCAGCCAGTCCACGGCGGCCGCGGCGGCGGTGCTGTTGGATGGGGCGAGGCCGATGGGTGGACCCCACAGCAGGGCGTCGAGCACGGGCCGCGCGCCGGCGGGGGCGGTGTCGAGGAGGGTCGGCAGGTCGTCGAGCCCGACCGGTTCCGGCGGCGTCCCGCGGCGGGTCCCCGCGTCCAGGGGAGCGAGCCCGGCGGGGTACGGGCCGAGGATCTCGGCGAGCCCGGGGGAGGGCAGCAGCGGGGCGTCCGCAGCGTCGGAGTCCGGGTAGACCAGGGTGCCGACGAGCGCGAGCCGCAGCGCGCGCTCCACCAGGGCGACCCCGGCCTCGTCGGTGGCGCCGAGCGCGCCAGGGAGGTCCGCGGCGGTGACCGGGCCGGGCTCGGACAGGGCGACGACCGCCTCCAGCACCTGGAGCACGCTGGCGTCGACCGCCGCGAGCGCGCGCTCGAGGCTCGACCGGCTGGTGGCGCGGACCGCCAGTGACGACAGGGTCGCGGGCGACGGCGACGCCAGGTCCGGTCGGCTGCGCAGGAGCGCGACGAGCTCGTCGTCGCTGCGTTCCCGCAGATAACCGGTGAAGGTGGGCATCCGCACAACCTTACGTGGCGGGGGGCGGGTGCGGGGCGTCGGCTACTGGTGGGTAACGGGTGCTCGGACGGATGAGGCTGCGGTCTGGCAGTCTGCGTATCCCGCCCGCCCCGCTCAGCCGTGGAGGTTCCCGACCGTGCCGCTCCCCGTCGACGTCCTCGCCGGCCTGCGGGCCGACGCCGAGGCGCAGCTCCCGTCGCTCGTCGAGCTGCGGCGTGCCCTGCACCGCACCCCCGAGATCGGACTGGACCTCCCGGCGACGCAGCGGCTCGTCCTGGACGCCCTCGCCCCGCTCGGCCTCGAGGTCCGCACGGGGACCGGCCTGAGCTCCGTGGTCGCCGTCCTGCGCGGAGGGCGCCCCGGTTCGGCCGTGCTGCTGCGCGGGGACATGGACGCGCTGCCCGTCACCGAGGACTCGGGAGAGCCGTTCGCCTCCGAGCGCGCCGGCGTCATGCACGCGTGCGGCCACGACCTGCACGTGGCCGGGCTGGTCGGCGCGGCCCGGTTGCTGGCCTCCCGTCGCGACGAGCTCGCCGGCGACGTCGTCCTCATGTTCCAGCCCGGCGAGGAGGGCGACCACGGTGCACGGCTGATGATCGATGAGGGCGTCCTCGACGCCGCCGGGTCGCGGGTCGTGGCCGCGTACGGCCTGCACGTGCTGTCGTCCGTGCTGCCCGCCGGCCTGGTCGCGTCGAGGTACGGCACCGCCCTGGCCGCGGCCGACACCGTGCACGTCACGATCCAGGGCCGCGGCGGGCACGGCTCGATGCCGCACCTCGCGGCCGACCCCGTGCCGGTCGCCGCCGAGATCGTCCTGGCGCTCCAGGCCATGGTCACCCGGCAGTTCGACGTGTTCGACCCCGTCGTCGTGACGGTGGGGAGGATCGCGGCCGGCACGACCGACAACGTGATCCCGTCGACCGCCGTGCTGGAGGCGACCGTCCGCACCTTCTCCGAGACCGCGCACGGGCTGGTGCCCGAGCGGCTGACCCGCGTGGTCGAGGGCATCGCCGCGGCCCACGGGCTGACCGCCACGGTCGACTACCGGCGCGGCTACCCCGTCACGTCGAACACGCCCGCCGAGGTGGACCGTGCCGCCGGGGTGGTCAGGGGACTGTTCGGCGAGCAGGCGTACCTGACCATGCCGCAGCCGCTCTCCGGCGCGGAGGACTTCTCCTACGTGCTCCAGCAGGTGCCCGGCGCGTACCTGGCCCTCGGTGCGACCCCCGTCGGCGAGGACCCGGCGACCGCGGCGTACAACCACTCCGCGCACGCACGGTTCGCGGAGGAGTCGCTCGCGGTCGGCCCGGCCGTGCTCGCGGCGCTCGTGCTGGACCGCCTGACGGAGGGCGGGTAGACCCGTACGCCAGGAGTCGATGCCTGAAACCGCACTCATCCGAGCCCACCGTCCTCCAGACTCAGCGCCATGGCACTGAGGATCGCGACCGTCGGCACCACCGCCGATCTCTGCGACGCCATCGGTGCCGCCGGTCCGCAGGACGTGGCATCCGTCCTGGCGCTCGTCGGTCACGAGAGCGCGGTCGTCCGCAAGGCGGTGGCGGTCCAGCTGCCCTACCTCACCGACGCCGAACCGAGCGCCGAGCTGCTCGCCACCGCGATCAGGCTGACCGCGGACCTCGACCCGCAGGTGCGGGACTGGGCGTGCTTCACGCTCGGCCAGCAGTGGCAGGAGGTCGACACACCCGAGCTGCGCCGGGCGCTCGTCGACCGGCTCGACGACATCGACCTCGACACCCGCCACGAGGCGCTCGTCGGGTTGTCGCTCCGGCAGGACCAGCGCGCGCTGCCCTACGTGCGGGCCGAGCTCAGCCGCGCCGACGGGTCCGTCCGCCGGCTCGCGATGGTCGCCGCCGGGGCGCTGGGCGACCCGACGCTGCACGACCTCACGCTCCGGCACCAGTCGGGGTGGGTCGACCGGGCAGGCCAGAGCGTCGCGGACTGCGCCCGCCGCCTCACCGACCCGACCGGCCCGGGCGACGACGTCCTGGACGGCGTCGCCGCGCTCCTGCGGCTGCGGGCCCATGGCTTCAACGGCGACGCCCAGCTGGTGTGGTGGGGATGCCTGACGCAGATGCTCGACATCGCGCCCCACCGGGCGCGCCAGTTCTACGACGCCGTCCGGTCCCGGCTCGACGGCGACCAGAGGGCGTTGGCCGAGCTGCGGACCAGGTCGGCGCTCGCGGTCGACGCGGGGCTGCTGGACGCGGAGCTCCTCGACGTGGAGTGACGCCTGCGGGCGATCAGCGCGCTGTGCACCCGACGCACGTCGTCGCGGTGGGTCGGGCCTCCAGCCGGGCCGCGGCGATCGGCTGCCCGCACACCGTGCAGACCCCGTACGAGCCGTCGTCGAGCCGTGCGAGCGCGGCGTCGACCGAGGCGAGCCGCTCCACGGCGTCGCGCGCCAGGGCGTCGACCTGGGCCCGCTCGAACGCGATCGTCGCGCCCTCGGGGTCGTGCTCGTCGTCCGCGTTGCTGTCCCGCGAGGCGTCCACGACGGCGCGGTGCTCGCCCTCGAGCGCGGCGAGGCGCTCCAGGGTCTCGGCGCGGAGCTCGTCGAGCCGGTCTCGGGCGGACGTCTGGGTCACCTCCACCGCAACGCGACACGGCCGGTCAGGCTTCCGCGACGGGTGCCCGGGGATTTTCGGGTGCCGTGGCCGGTAACCTTGTGGCCAGTACGTCCTTCTCATGAACGGGGTTCACCGTGCCTACCGGCAAGGTCAAGTGGTTCGACACCGAGCGCGGCTTCGGGTTCATCGCCAGCGACGACGGCGGCGAGGTCTTCCTGCACGCCTCCGCGCTGCCCGAGGGCGTCACGGCGCCGAAGCCCGGCGCGAAGGTCGACTTCGGCGTCGCCGACGGCCGTCGCGGCCCGCAGGCCCTGTCCGTCAAGCTGCTGGACCCCGTGCCGTCGGTCGCCAAGGCGGCGCGCAAGCCCGCCGACGACATGGCCGTCATCATCGAGGACCT
The DNA here is from genome assembly GCF_965229465.1 of Cellulomonas sp. Taxonomy (GTDB): domain Bacteria; phylum Actinomycetota; class Actinomycetes; order Actinomycetales; family Cellulomonadaceae; genus Cellulomonas. The sequence goes on from NZ_OZ245882.1 coordinate 2,393,405, forward strand.
CATCAAGGTCCTGGACCGCGTCGGCAACGACCTGCGTCGTGGCCGCTACCCCGAGAAGGCGCGCGGGGAGCAGTACGCCTTGCTCCTGCGCGCCGTCGCGGACGACATCGAGGCCTGAGCATGCCTGCAGCTACCAAGGACGCGGTCCTCGGATCCGCCGTCGACCTGGCCCGTGCGGTCGCTGTCGACCTCGCCGAGGACCCCTCCGACGTCGGCGAGTACCTCGGTCTCGTCGTCGAGGGGGAGCGGCTGGTGTCCCACCGGTTCGCCTCCGCCGCCCGCGGCTACCGCGGCTGGGAGTGGACGGTCACCGTGGCGCGCGTGCCGCGCGGCCGCACGGCGACGGTCTGCGAGGCCGAGCTGCTGCCCGGTCCGGACGCCGTGCTCGGGCAGGCCTGGCTCCCGTGGTCCGAGCGGATCCGCCCGGGCGACATCGGCCCCGGCGACGTGCTGCCCTTCAAGGCCGACGACCCGCGCCTCGAGCCCGGCTGGACCCCCACGGGCGACCCCGAGCTGGACGACGTCGCGATCGACGAGCTCGCCCTCGCCCGCATCAGGGTGCTGTCGCCGCAGGGTCGCGACGAGGCCGCCGAGCGCTGGTACCGCGGCCCGCACGGTCCGACGAGCGCCGGCGCGCTGGCGTCCGCGGCCGCGTGCGGCAGCTGCGGGTTCCTGGTGCCGCTCCAGGGGTCGCTCGGCACCGTCTTCGGTGTCTGCGCCAACCAGTGGTCGCCGGACGACGGCACCGTCGTGAGCGTCGACCACGGCTGCGGCGCGCACTCCGAGACCGACTCCGAGGCCCCGCCCACCGACTGGCCCGCCGCCGACCCGCTGATCGACGAGCTCAGCCTGGAGCTGGTGAACCTCACCGAGTCCTCGGCCGCGCCGGCGAAGACGACCGAGGCCACCGTCGCCGACGAGGCGCCGACCGCGCCGACCGACGCCGACGTCCCGACGGAGCCGACGGAGCCGAGGGAGCCGGCGGACACCGCGATCGAGGCGACCACCGCGCCCGACGAGACCGACGCCGCGCCCGGTGACGCCGAGGTCACACCCGACGAGGTCGAGGTCGCGCCCGTCGCGGACGCAGCCGTCGAGCCCGACGCAGCACCCGAGCCCGACGCAGCACCCGAGCCCGACGCAGCACCCGAGCCCGACGCAGCACCCGAGCCCGACGTCTCCGACGCCGACCAGCCCGCCACCCGGCCCGACCCGGAGCCGTGACCGCCGACGCCTTCGGGACGGCCGCCCTCCGCGCGGCCGTCCTGGGGGCGTGGCGCGCCTCCCCCGCTCGACTGCGGGAGGACGCCAACACGGAGGAGGACCACGCCCGCGGCTACTACCGCGACCGGGTGCTGGTCGAGCTGGCGCAGAACGCCGCCGACGCCGCCGCGCGCGCGGACGTCCCGGGCCGGCTGCTGCTGCGGCTCGCGCACGCGGACGACGGCACCACCGCGCTGGTCGCCGCCAACACGGGCAGCCCGCTCGACGCCGACGGTGTCGCGTCGCTGTCGTCGATGCGCGCGTCGTCGAAACGGGACAGCCACGAGGGCGTGGTCGGCCGGTACGGCGTCGGCTTCGCGGCCGTGCGCGCAGTGGCCGACGAGGTGTCGCTGCTGTCCACCACCGGGGGCGTCCGGTTCTCCGCGCGGGACACGGCCGAGCTGTTGAGCGAGGCCTCCGAGGACGTCCCGGCGCTCGCCGAGGAGGTGCGTCGCCGCGACGGCTCGCTACCGGCCCTGCGCCTCCCGCTCCCCGCGGACGGCCGCCCACCCGCGGGCTACGACACCGCGGTGGTCCTCCAGCTGCGCGACGAGGTCGCCGCCGACGAGGTGCGCGCGCTGCTGCGCGAGGTCGGCGACCCGCTCCTGCTGGCCCTGCCGGGTCTGGTGGAGATCGTGGTGGAGGACCACACCTCGGACGCGCCCTCCCGCCGGTTCGCGGACGTCGAGGACCGGTGGGTCGTCGTCTCGGCCGAGGGGGACCTGCCCTACGAGGTGGTCGCCGACCGTCCCGTCGAGGAGCGCAGCGCCCGCACGTGGCGGGTGACGTGGGCGGTCCCGCGCGTGCCGGGCGTGAGCTGGCCGGCCGTGGTGCACGCCCCGACGCCCACCGACGAGCCGTGCAGCGTGCCGGCCCTCCTCGTCGCCACCCTCCCGCTGGATCCCACGCGGCGGCACGTCGCGCCCGGCCGGCTGGCGGACACCGTCCTGGAGCACGCGGCGACCGCGTACGCGCGGCTGGCGCACGAGCGGGCCGAGGCCGACCACGATCCGCTGTCCCTGGTGCCGAGCGGCCTGGCCGAGGGCACCCTCGACGGCACGCTCCGGGACCTGGTCGTCGAGCGGCTCGCGCGGACGCCGCTGCTCCGCCGCGCGGCGGGGCCGGCCGACGGCGGCGCCCCGCACCCGCTCGTCGCCCCGGATCGGGCGGTCATGCTCGCGGACGGCGCCGGCAACCACCCGCGTGCGATGGCGGCGCTGGGTCGCCGGGTCGCCGGGCTGGTCGTCGTGCCGGTCGGCCGGGAGGGTCAGGCCCGGGCGCTCGGGGTGGAGGAGCGCAGCCTCGCCGACGTGGTGGAGGAGCTGCCCGCGGTCGACGACGGCGCGTGGGCCGAGCTGTACGACGCGCTGGACCCGCTGGCGGACGACGCACGGGCCCGCGAGGCCCTCGGGGCGCTCCCGGTGCCCCTCGCCGACGGCCGCGTCGTGCGGGGCGCGCGCGGCCTGACCCTGCTCGACCCGGCGGAGGTCGACGCCGTGGGCACCGAGGCGCTGCGGACGCTCGGGCGCTGGGGACTGCGCGTGGTCGACGCCGGGGCGGCGCACCCGCTGCTCGGGCGGCTCGGCGCGGACGCCCCCGACGCCCGTGGTCTCCTGGCGCACCCGGCGCTGCGGGCGGCCGTGCTGGAGCAGGCGGACGACGACGACCTCGCACTGGCCGACGAGGTGACCGACGCGGTCCTCGCCGTCGTGCGGGCGGCGGTGGGCGACTCCGACCGGGCTGTCGGGCACGCTCCCTGGCTCGGTCTGCTCACGCTCCCGGCCGCCGACGGGGAGCCGACGCCCGCCCACGGGCTGGTGCTCCCGGGCGGCCCCGCGGCCGATCTGCTGGACCCGCGCGTGCTGGCGCCCGTGACCCTCGAGGCGGTCGAGCGGTGGGGAGCCGCGACGCTCGTCGCCGCCGGCGTCCGCGACGACCTGGCCGTGGTGCACGTGTCCGACGTCGTGGCCGAGCCCGCCGCGATCGACCCGGACGGCACCGACGACGCCGGCCTGGCCGCGCAGTCCCTCGACGCCTGGCCGCAGTACCTCGCGCACCTGTCCGACACCCTGGGCGCCGGCGAGTACGTGGGCGACATCGACGCGGTGGCGGACCTCGACGCCGTCGACGCCGACCGCTGGCCCGACGTCCTCGCGCGCCTCGCGTCGGTCCCCGACCTGCGGCGGACCTTGCTGGACCCGGTGCGCGGCGAGCGCGGGGCGACCGCGGCGTCGTACACCGCCTGGTGGCTGCGCGAGCGCGGTCCGGACCAGCTGGGCGGCATCTTCGCCGGCGACACCGACGAGGCGGAGCCGACCCTGCGGGACGTGCTGCCGGCGGTCCCGGACGTGCTGCGCGGGCTCGACGCGGCCGTCCAGCGGGCGCTCGGCGGGGTGACCCGGTTCGACCAGCTGGATGGCGACGCCTGGGTGCGGGTGCTCGATGCGCTCGGGCATCCCGGGTCCCCGGTGGACGAGCGGACGGCCGTAGCGCTCTGGCGGGGGATCACGGCGGCCGCGACCCGCCCGGACGGCGGCCCCGAGGCGCGCCCGGCGGAGCGGATCCCCGCGCTCGTCGCCCCGTCGCAGGTGGCGGTGGTGCACGCCGACGACGCGGCGGTCGCGGACCAGCCCATGTGGTGGCAGCGCACCGACGTGGCGGCCATGGTGCCGGCCACGCGGGCGCACGCGGACGCCCTGGCCGCGCTGCTCGACCTGCCGCTGGCCACGGAGCTCGCGGCCGGCGAGGTCGACGACGCCGGCCGCGGAGTGGCGCAGCCGGTGCCGGTCGCGGTCTCCGCGCTGGTCGACGACGCCCCGGCCACGTGGTGGGAGCACGAGGAGCTGACGGTCGACAACGCACCGGTGGACTGGTGGGTGACCGGCGAGGGGTCGCAGGCGGTGGTCCGCGCCGTGCACGCCGCGGGCCTGGCGGCGGGGCTGGCGCAGGCCGGCGGGCGCTGGTCGGCCAGGCACGCGATCGAGGCCGTGCTGGTGGCGCCGGAGCGCGCGGCGGAGCTGGTGCTCGGGACCGTGCTCGACGACCCGGCGACCGGGACCGCCTAGGGCTGGGCCGGCGGGCCGTCCGTCGGGACGACCGCGGGAGCGGGCCGGTTCCGGCGGGCCCACCCGGCACCGAGGAGGCCCAGGACGATCCCCGTCGCGCAGACCCACACGATGTCCGGCTCGAGGTCACCCACGAGCACGAAGACACCGGTCACGAGCAGCGCCACCGCCCAGATCCCGGTGCCCACGAAGACCACCCGCTCGAGATCGATGGCGACCGGAGGGGGTGTGGTGCGGGTGGGATGCAGCAGGGTGGCGAACGGCGACGGCACGGCAGAAGCGTAGTCGCCCCCGCCGGGACGTCAGTCGGTCGGTGAGACGGCGAGCGCCGTCGCGGTGGCGTAGGCCTCGGAGACGGCGGCCAGGTGGGCCTGCGCCACGTCGCGGGGCGCGAGACCCGTCGCCGCGACGCCGTCGAGGTCGTTCTCCTCGTGCGCCATCACCGCGGCCAGGACCGGTCCGTACACGCCCGTCTGGTCGCGCAGGGCGTAGGCGATCTGCTCGGACACGCCCGAGCGCTCCACCAGCGACTCCACCGACAGGTGCTGCTGCGCGGCGACCGCCGAGAGGAGGCCGACCGTGTACCCGGCGTCCGAACCGATCAGCGTCCCGCACGTCAGTGCGCGGGCGAGGACCGACCAGAGCGCGCCGACCGTCGCCGGCCGGGCGTCGACCAGCGAGGCCATGGCCAGGGCGCTCAGCTGCCGCGGGCCCAGCAGGACGACGGCGTGGCGCACGGAGTCGATCTGGCGCCGTACCCCGGACGCGCTGGAGTTGATCATGGACAGCACGCGCATGCTCAGCTCAGGGTCCGACTCGACCGTGTGGACGACCGCCTCGTGGTCGGGCGACTCCACCGACAGCAGGCGGACCAGGGTGAGGCACTGGATCTCGCCGGCCCGGAAGTCGCGGCCGGAGCCCTCGGGGTGCCGCTCGAACATCGGGCCCTGGAGCAGGTCGACGCCGAGGTCGAGGGCGAACGCGATCGACTCGGTCGTCGCGACGCGCTCCCCGATGACGCGGACGTCGGGGTGCTGGTGGGCGCGGTTGACCAGGTCCAGGAGCCGGTCCTGGGAGCGGCCCATGTGGACCTTCACCACGTCGACCAGGGGGAGCAGCGCGTCCTGGGCGGCCGTGCCGGTGTAGTCGCCGATCGCCAGGCCGTAGCCGAGCAGGCGCAGCGTGATGAGCCGCTCGGCGGTGTCGGGCCGTCCGGCCAGCGATGCGGGGATCTCGAGGGCGAACCCGGAGGAGGCCGCGGGCGCGGGCACCCGGCCCAGGAACAGCCCGGAGGTCGCGCGGAGCATCAGGGGCCGGTCACCGGCGATCGTCGTGGGGTCCAGCGTCGCGTAGGCCTCGTCGAGCTGGTCCTCGACCTGGCTCTCCGGGAGCAGCGCTCCGTCGGCGTCGTGCACCTCGGCCCGCACCGCGTACCCGAAGACCGACCGGTCCGGGTGCACGATCGGCTGGCGCAGCAGGGTGGCGCTGCGTGTGAGGCGGTCGGAATCGTTCAGCACGCTCATGTCTCTCCCCGGTGATGTCTCGTCGACCCATCCATCGGCCGGACGGGCCAGGACCTGAGGCGTCGGGGAGAGACCGCTCAGCCGACGGGTGCCCGCAGGGGCCAGTCCCCGTCCAGCACTACCTGGGCGGCGCGACCCGTGCGGGTGTCGATGACGATCGGGGCGAGCAGGTTGACGGTCGGACCGTCCTGCGCGCCCTGCCCGGGGTGGACCACCGCGAGCACGGCGGTGTGCTCGGCGTCCGCGTCCCACGCGAGCGCGCCCGCGTCGATGACGGGCGTGTAGTCGGGGAAGTGGGCCGCGGGGCTGACGACGAAGAGGCGCACGGGTGCGTCGGACTCGTCGGCGGGGACGCTGCGCAGCGCGAACAGCACGCCGGCCTCGTCGAGCGCCTCGAGGGAGTACCGCACGTGGCCCGGCAGCCCGAGCAGAGGTGTGGAGAGCTCGAGGAGCGCGGGGACGTCGACCGAGCCGGCGTCGGCGCCCGCCACGCGCACGGTGGCCTCGGCGGTGGGTGTGCTCATCGCAGGAAGTCCAGGAGCGAGGGCTGCAGGACCTTGCCGGCCGCACCGAGGGCGCCCTGGTAGGCGACCTCCTGCATCTGGAGCTCGAGGATCACCTCGGCCAGGTCGATGTCCTCGATGCCGGAGAGCTGCGTCTTCACCGTGAGCTCCTGATCCTGGAGTGCGCTGGTCGCGGCGATGACCTGGGCGTGCCGCGCACCCACCGAGGAGACCTCCGTGAGCATCGCCTCCATGCGTGAGTCGATGGCGGCGAGGTGGGCGGTCGGGTCACCGCCGGACCGCAGCGTGGCGGCGACCGTGTCCAGCAGCGCGAACACCGAGCCGCTGCCGGTGCCGAACACGGCGGCTCCGTCGGAGTCCACGCGGACGGTGGTGTTCGGGCTGACCCTGCGCTCGACGGGCAGGGCGGTGGGGCTGCCCGAGAACGCGTAGCCGGGGCCGAAGGCCTGGCCCGCGTCGGACGTGCCGGCGAACACGGTGCGGCCCACGTAGGTCGCGTTGGCCTGGCCGAGCAGGGTGTCGCGCACTCCCTCGATCTCGGCGGCCAGGGCCTCGCGCGACGTCGCGCCGAGCGCACCGTTGCCGCCCTGGAGCGTGAGGTCCCGGGCGCGGCGCAGGGCGGCGAGCGACGAGCCCAGCGCGGAGTCCACGGTGGTCAGCCAGGAGTCGCCGTCCGAGGCGTTGCGGGCGTGCTGCGTGACGGCCCGCTGGTCGCCGCGCAGCCGGAGCATGTCGGAGGCGCCCGCCGGGTCGTCGGACGGCAGGGTGATCTTCTTGCCGCTGGACATCTGCGCCTGGAGCCCGGCCATGGCCGACAGGTTGCCCTGGAGGTTGGCCAGCGTCTGACGCTGGACCGTCTGATGGGTCACACGAGAGATCACTGCGACTACCTCCCCACGAGGCCGGTGCGGTTGATGAGGGTGTCGAGCATCTGGTCGATCGCGGTGAGCACGCGTGCCGCACCCTCGTACGCGCGCTGGTACGCGAGCATGTTCACGGTCTCCTCGTCGGTGTCGACGCTCGCCTGGGCAAGCTGTTGCGCGGCGGCGGTCGCGCGGGCGGACTCCGCCACCTTCGCACGTGAGCCCGCCGAGGCGGTGCGCACGCCGAGCTCGACGACGGTCGTGCTCCACGTCGAGTCGGGGCCGCCGGCCGCCGTGGCCAGCTGCGCGATCTTGTCGCCCACCGAGCCGTCGAGGGCGCCGCCGCCTGGTGCGGCGACCGCCACGCCGGAAGGGTCCGTGACGGCCACGGTGAGCCCGAGCGCGGGCGGGCGTCCCGCCGCGAACGTGAAGAAGTCCCCTCCGGGCGTGCCCGTCCCCGACGTCACCGCGCCCGAGTGCAGCGCGTTGACCTGCGTGGCGATGGTCGTCGCGAGGGCGTCGTACCGCGCCGCGGCCTCGGTGAGGATGCCGCCGGTGCCGGCGCCGTCCGTGGGCGCGAGGGTCGAGAGCAGTCCGGCGACGCGGCCGCCGTCGAGCCCGGCGGAGCGCGTGGGGTGCGCGGCCCACACCACCGTGACGGCCTGGCCGTCGACCGGCGGGACCGCGGTGCTGTCTCCGGTGGCCTGCGCGAAGCTGGTGGCACCCTGCACGGCCAGCGCCTGCGCGCGGTTCCCCGAGACGAGGGCGTTGCCGCCGACGAGCACGTCGACCTGTCCGTCCGGGCGCACGGAGATGGCGGCGCCGGCGAGCGAGGACAGCGAGGTGACCAGCTGGTCGCGCTGGTCGGCGAGCTCGTGCGCCGTGCCACCGCTGTTGGTGATGGACAGGATCCGGCCGTTGAGGTCGGCGACGCTGGCCGCGGTGGTGTTCACCTGGTCCACCAGGGCGACCGTGGACGAGCGGGCCTGCGTCCACTGCGTCCGCGCCGCGGAGTAGAGGGTGCCGATCCGGTCGACGACCGCGCGGGCGTCCTCGAGCAGCACGGCCTTGGCCGACCCCTTGTCGGGGGTGTTGGCGACGTCGTGCCAGGCACCCCAGAACGTGGACAGCTGGCTGGACAGGCCGGTGGTCGCCGGCTCGCCGACGCTGGTCTCCAGCGCGGCGTAGGCCTCGGCCCGGGCGGACAGGTAGGAGGCGCCCGACGTCTGCGTGCGCAGGCGGGCGTCGAGGAACACGTCGGCGAGCCGGTCGATGCCCGAGACGCGCGTCCCCTCGCCGGTGCCGTCCGACGTGGAGAACATGGACGGGACGGTCGCGGCGGGCAGTGCCGCGAGCGTCGCCCGCTGCCGGGTGTACCCGACGGTGTTGGCGTTGGCGATGTTCTGCCCAGCGACGTCGAGAGCCTGCCGCTGCGCGATGAGCGAGCTGAGCGCGGTGCCGAGACCGGAGAAGGTGCTCACGGTGCCCCTAGAGCGATCGGTCGACGAGCTGGGCGGTGGGTGCTGCGCCGGCGGCGTGACCGGAGCCGTCGTACGTGTGCACCTCCTGCAAGGACAGGAGCGTCTCCTGGGTGGCGCGGTGGGACATGGCGAGCAGCTCGCGGTTGCCGTCGGCGAGCATGGAGATCTCGGTGGTGAGCGACGCGAAGGCGTCGCGGTGCGCGCGCAGGAGCTCGTCCCACGGTGCGGGGGCGTGGTCCGCGAGCTCGGCGAGGCTGGAGCCGGGCGCGAGGCCGAGCATGGCGGCGACGGCGTCGGCCTCCGCGGCCCGGCCGAGCTCGGCCGAGCGGATCTCGTCCAGGACGGTCTCGACCTCACGGGTGGCGTGGCCGAGCCAGCGGCTGCGGCCGCTGGTGAGGATCATCTGCTCCTCCTCCAGCTTGAACAGGAGCAGCTCCAACAGGGTGCGCTCGCGCCAGAGCACGTCGGACAGCCGGGTGAGTGCCATCGAGCTCCACCTCCTCTCTTCCCGGGCGGACAGGCCACGGTGCTTCTGCAGCCACCTATCGGGTGGTCACCCCCGCATCGTGACTGTTCCGGGTCGACGAGTTCTGCGACGTGTGCCCGGATATGTGCGTGGCGCCCATGACACCACGGCTCGACGCCCATGACACAGGCACGGTCGAAGCGCTTCCGAACTGGACGATCGTCCTACTTTCCGTGTCAGAGGTGTGGCCACGCTCCCATGACTGTGATCTACGTCACACTGCGTGCAACCGGGTGGTAGCACCCCTCCCCGTTAGCCCGCATGATCACGCGGGAGAACCACGAAAATCGTTTCAGCGGGCTCACAGCGCGCTCATATGTTGGTGCCGGTGGTCCCCTAAAGACGTCGCCCCGGGCTACCGAGCGACTGCGGGTGACCAACTCCGCCGCCTCCGTCGACGACCTCGTCCTCGCGAACCTGCCCCTCATCGGGTACGCCGTGAGCGAGCTCCTGCACCGCGTCCCGCCGAGCGTGTCGCGCGACGAGCTCGCCTCGGCCGGCAGCCTCGCGCTGGTGCTGGCGGCCCGCGCCTACGACCCGACCACGGGGGTGCCGTTCGCCCGGTACGCCTCGCTGCGGATCCGCGGCGCGCTGCTCGACGAGCTGCGGTCCATGGACTGGGCGTCGCGCGGAGCCCGGCAGCGGGTCCGCGAGCTGGCCGCCACCTCCGAGCGGCTGACCGCCGCCCTGGGGCGCGCCCCGAGCCGGACCGAGCTGGCCGGCGCCATGGGCACGGACGTCGCCGCGGTCGACCGTGCCGCGCAGGAGACCGCCCGTCGCGTGCTGAGCATCGACGCCGCCGACCCCGCCGTCACGGACATGGTCCGCGACGACTCGCCCAACCCGGAGGAGGCCCTGCTCACCGCGGAGCGCCTGCACTGGCTGCGCGCCGCGGTGCACACGCTGCCCGAGCGGCTGCGCGTCGTGGTCGAGGGCATCTTCCTGCAGGACCGCTCCGTGGCCGAGCTGGCCGACGAGCTGGGCGTCACACAGTCCCGCATCAGCCAGCTGCGCACCGAGGCCCTGAGCCTGCTGCGCGACGGGCTGAACGCCAACCTCGAGCCCGACCTCGTGCCCGCGGGCGAGCGCCCGGACGGCGTGGCCGAGCGTCGCCGGCAGATGTACTTCGCCTCCGTCGCCGCACGGGCAGCACTGGCGAGCACGCCGTCCGCCGTGCCTGGCGTGGTGCCGACGCAGCGCACCGCGGCCATACCGGCCGTCTCGGCCTGAGCCAGAAAAACTCGTCGGTCAGAACTCCTCAGACCGGCGCGGGGCAGCCGATGGACAGGTCAAGCCCACGGATGGGCTGTTCGGACCCGATTCAAGGAGGAAGATCACGATGGGTCTCTCGATCAACCAGAACATTGCGGCCACCAACTCGTACCGCAACCTGTCCAACACGCAGAACGACCTCAGCAAGTCGCTGGAGAAGCTCTCGTCCGGTTTCCGCATCAACCGCGCAGCGGACGACGCGGCCGGCCTGGCGATCTCCGAGGGCCTGCGCTCGCAGGTCGGTGGCCTGAAGGTCGCCGCCCGCAACGCTCAGGACGGCATCTCGGTCGTGCAGACCGCTGAGGGCGCCCTGACCGAGGTCCACTCCATCCTGCAGCGCGTGCGTGACCTCGCCGTGCAGGGTGCCAACGACTCCAACAGCGCCGAGGCACGCACGAACATCGAGACCGAGATCTCCAGCCTCGGCACCGAGCTCACGCGCATCTCGGACTCGACGAACTTCAACGGCACGAAGCTGCTTGACGGCACCAAGGCCAGCCTCGACTTCCAGGTCGGCGCAGACGGCGACGCCAACAGCAAGATCACCGTGACGCTCGACGACGTCAAGACGACGGTGGCCGGCATCGCCGCGCTCAAGGTCACGGACAACGGCACCGCCCAGACCTCGATCGGCGCCGTCGACACGGCCATCAAGGCGATCTCGACCACCCGCGCCGGACTCGGTGCCATGCAGAACCGCCTCGAGCACACCATCAAGAACGTCAACGTCGCGGTGGAGAACCTCTCCGCGTCGGAGAGCCGGATCCGCGACACCGACATGGCGCAGGAGATGGTCTCGTTCACCCGCGCGCAGATCCTGTCGCAGGCCGGCACGGCGATGCTCGCGCAGGCCAACCAGATCCCCCAGGGCGTGCTCTCGCTCCTGCGGTGATCCTGACCTGGGCCGCGGGTGACCCCCGCGGCCCAGGGCTCCACGTACCGGTGGCGGGCAGGCCCACAGCCGCCCGCCACCGGTGCTTCTCCCCGGCACCCTCACGACCCTCTTGGACGGACGGCTCATGGCATCCCTCGGCATCGACGGCCTGGTGAGCGGTCTCGACACGACCTCGCTCATCAACAGCCTGATGTCGGCCGAGGCCATGCCGCAGACGCTGCTCAAGACGAAGCAGTCCTCCACCACCACGCTCGTCACCGCGCTGCAGGCCCTGAACGCCAAGGTCTCCTCGCTCGGCGACGCCGCGACGAAGGCCGCGAAGGCCACGTCCTGGAACGCCACCGCCGCCACCGCGTCGGCCTCGTCCGTCACCGCGACCACCACGACCGGCGCCCAGGCGACGTCGCTGAGCTTCACCGTCGACGCCGTCGCGCAGAGCCAGGTGTCACTCACGGCCGGGTTCGCCACGCTGGCCGACTTCACCGGCGGCGCGTCCACCCTGACGATCAAGAAGTCGGACGGCACCTACACGGAGGTGGCCGTCGGCGCCGACGCCGCCGCGACGGCTCGCGCCATCTCCTCGTCGGCCGCGGGCGTCTCGGCGGTCGCCGTGACCGTCGACGGCTCCACCCGGTTCCAGCTGTCCGGCACGTCCACCGGCTCGACCTCAGGGTTCGAGATCTTCGCCGGCACCAAGGCCGCGGCCGAGGCGGGGACCGTCACCGCGAAGGTCCTGACGCCCGTCCGCGCCGCGCAGGACGCGAAGATCACGCTCTGGCCCGGCAGCGGTGCGGCGAAGCAGGCGACCTCCGCGACGAACACGTTCTCCGACGTGCTGACCGGCACCAGCATCACGGTCTCCAAGGTCGAGACCGACCCGGTGACCCTCACGGTCGCGCGTGACACCGCCGCGCTCACCGCTCTCGCCTCCGGCCTCGTCGGCTCGCTCGGGGTCGTGCTGTCGGAGATGTCGTCGCGCAGCGCGACGACGACGACGACCGATGCCGACGGGCGCACCGTGGTCACCGGGGGCCTGTTCTCCGGCGACAGCGCTGTGCGCGGGCTCCAGCAGCAGCTGTCGTCCGCCGCCTCCTACGGGGTCGACGGGATCTCGCCGTCCGAGGTCGGCATCACGGTCGCCCGGGACGGCACCTTCGCCTTCGACAGCGCCAAGTTCGCCACCGCGCTCGCGGCGGACCCCGAGAAGGTGCAGAAGGTGATCGCCGGGCTCGCGCAGCGCGTCGCGGACGTGGCCACGAGCACCAGCGACAAGTACGACGGTTCCCTCACGCGCAAGATCACCGGTCAGCAGTCGTTGGTCACCGACCTCGGCAAGCAGATCGAGAGCTGGGACACCCGGCTCGCCCTACGCCGCGACTCCCTCCAGAAGACCTACTCCGCCCTCGAGGTCACTCTCTCGGGCCTGCAGTCGCAGTCGTCGTGGCTGTCCAGCCAGCTCGCCTCACTGTCGTCCTCCAGCTGACCCGACCCGTCCGACCGATCGAAGGGCACCTCTCATGCACAGCGTCCGCTCCCGGTACGTGACCTCCGCGGTCGAGACCGTCGGCCCCGCCCGCCTGCTCACCATGCTGTACGACCGCATGCTGCTCGACGTCGACCGCGGCGTCGAGGCGCTCCAGACCGGCGAGCGGGTGGAGGCCAGAACGCACCTCCAGCACGCGCAGGAGATCGTCGCCGAGCTCATGGTCAGCCTCCAGCCGGACGGCTGGGAGGGCGGCGAGCAGCTCATGGCGATCTACCGGTACCTCCTGGCCGAGCTCATCGGTGCCAGCGCCCACGGCGACGCGGACCGGGCGCGCACGTGCCGGGACCTCGTGCTCCCGCTGGCCGACGCCTGGCACGCGGCCGCGGACGAGCTGACGCGGGCTGCCGCACCGGCCGCCCTGACCGTCCCAGTGGCGACGACCGACGCCGTGATGGGCGCCAGGCTCCTCGGCGTCGGCTGACATGGCCACCGTGACGTCGGGCGCGCCCGCCGGCGCGGTGGCCGACCTGTGGGTCGCCGCCTGGTCGGAGGCCCTCGACGAGCTGGAGCTGGACCTCGCGGGTGCCGAGGCCGTGCTCCGCGACGCCCACCTCGCCAGCGTCGGTGAGGTCGCCCGCGCCGCCGCGTGGCACCCCCGCAGCGACCTCGGTCCGCTGCCCGCCACCCTGCACGTCCGCGCGCAGGCACTCCTGGACCGCCAGCTCGACACCGCCCGGCGCACCGCCGAGGCCATCACGCGCAGCCGCCGGCAGATCGCCGCGACGCGCGCCCTCCAGGGCCGCCCGGCGGACGCCGCCGCGGTCTACGTCGACGCCGAGGCGTAGAGACCCACCTCCGAACGGGTGAAGCCCGATCGGGTCGCACGAAGTCCTCCACACCCGGGTGCTCCGGCCGATGGGGACAGTGAGCACGGATCGCTCGCACAGCAGGCCACGGATCGGCCGACCTCGTTCCTCGTCGGTGAGGGTGGGTCCCGTCATGGGCATGTTCGACTCCGTGAGCTCCGTCGCGCTGAACAGCGCGCTCGACGGTCTCGCCCTGCGCCAGCGCGTCATCGCGAACAACGTCGCGAACATCCAGACGCCGGGCTACCAGGCGCAGCGGGTCTCGTTCGAGGACGAGCTGTCGCAGGCGGTCCGGCACGGCAGCGGCGCGGTCACCGCGCAGGTGGCCCGGTCGCTGGAGCCGACGCGCGAGGACGGCAACAACGTCAACCTCGACACCGAGACGCTGCTCAACGTCGACACCAACCTGCGCTACCAGCTGGCGACCCAGGCGATCTCCGGGCAGTTCGCCTCGGTGCGCGCCGCGATGCGGACCAGCTGATGACGATCTTCGGGGCCATCGGGATCGCGAGCACCGGCCTCACCGTGCACCGCAAGTGGCTCGACGCCGTCAGCGACAACCTGGCGAACGTCAGCACGGTCCGCGGTACCGACGAGGACGCGTTCCGGCAGAAGTACGTGGTCGCCCAGGAGATCCAGGGCGGGGGCGGCGTGCAGGTGGCCGGCACCGTCGAGGGCTCCGCGGAGGGCCGGCTCGTCTACGAGCCCGGTCACCCGCTGGCCGACGAGCAGGGCTACGTGCGCTACCCCGACATCGACATGTCGAGCCAGATGACCCAGCTGATCATGGCCCAGCGCGGCTACCAGGCGAACGCCGCCGTGGTGGACCGCGCCAAGGAGACCTACGCAGCCGCCCTCCAGATCGGACGATGAGCATGAGCCTCCCCATCACCGCGGTCTCCGCGGTCAGTCCTACGTCCTTCGTCGGCCCGACCGCCGCGACCACGGCCGCCGACCCCGCGTCGGGTGCCGGGTTCGCCTCGGTGCTCGGCTCGATCGACCAGCTCCAGGGGCTCCAGTCCACGTCCAACAACCTCGCGGTGCAGGCCGTGACCGGTGACCTCGACGACATCCACGACTACACGATCGCCGCCGCCGAGGCGTCCACGGCGATCGAGCTCACCGCCGCGGTCCGCAACAAGGCCGTCGAGGCGTTCTCCGAGATCATGCGGATGCAGGCCTGATGCCCGCGCAGATGCAGGCGGCCATGAACCGGATGACGGCGGCCGCCAAGGAGTTCTCGCTCGCCCAGCGCACCCTCGCGATCATCGGCGTCGCGGTGCTCGTGCTCGGGGCCGTGGCGCTGAGCAGCTGGCTGTCCAAGCCGACCATGAGCCCCTTGTTCACCAGCCTGTCGGGCGCGGACGCCAGCGCGGTCGTCGACGAGCTCGAGTCCGCGGGCGTCGCCTACCAGCTGACCGACGGCGGCTCCACGGTGATGGTGCCGGCCGACCAGCTCTACAACCAGCGCATCAAGCTCGCCGCGGCCGGCCTGCCCACCAACTCCGACGGCGGCGGGTACTCGCTGCTCGACGAGATGCCGATGACGTCCTCGGAGTTCCAGCAGCAGAAGACCTACCAGCGCGCGCTCGAGGGCGAGCTGGCCAAGACGATCAGCGCGATCGACGGCGTCGACGCGGCGACCGTGCGCCTGGCCATGCCCGAGGACTCGGTGTTCGTCTCCGAGAAGGCGGACCCGACGGCGTCGGTGTTCGTGCGGACCCGTGCCGGTGCCACGCTCGGCGCCGACCAGGTGCAGTCGATCGTCCACCTGGTGTCTGCGGGCATCGAGGGGATGGAGCCCACCGACGTCGCCGTCGTCGACTCCACCGGTCAGGTGCTCTCCGCCGTCGGCACGGGCGCCACGGGCGGCGGGCTCGCGGGCCGGCAGACCAACGAGTACGAGGAGCGGGTGCGCAGCGCGGTCCAGTCGCTGCTCGACCAGGTGGTCGGTGCGGGCCACTCGGCCGTCACGGTGACCGCCGAGCTCGACTACGACGAGACCCAGCGGACCCTGGAGCAGTTCTCCGCCAGCGAGGGGACGCCGCCGCTGGCGTCGTCCACCACGAAGGAGGACTACACCGGCTCCGGGGGGACGGCCACCGGCGTCCTCGGCCCCGACAACATCGCGGTGCCGGAGGGCGCGTCCGGGACGGGCACCTACACGTCGACCACCGAGGACGTCACCAACGCGGTGAACAAGAGCACCGAGGTGACCACGGCCGCGCCGGGCGCCGTCGAGCGTCAGTCGGTCGCCGTCGCGGTGGACACCGAGGCCGTCGCGGGGATCGACATGGCGGACCTCTCGCAGATGCTCGCGGCCGCCGCGGGCATCGACACCGAGCGCGGCGACACGATCGCGGTGCAGAGCATGGCGTTCGACACCTCGCAGGCGGAGACGGCGCAGGAGGCGTTCGCCGCGGCGGACGCCGACGCGAAGGCCGCCGCCAGCACGTCCTTCATCCGCCAGGCCGCGATCGCGGGGGCCGCCCTGCTGCTGGTCATCATCGTGGTCATCGCGCTGGCCCGACGGTCCGGCAAGTCCCGCCGGACGGCGATCGACCTGGGCGAGATCCCGCTCGGCCGTGGCCCGCACGACCCGCTCGGGATCGAGGGCGTGTCCGCCGACGACCTGCCGGCGCTCCCGCCGGCACCCCGCCAGCTCGCCCCTGACCCGGTGGCGGTCAAGCGCGCCGAGATCGGTGCGCTCGCCGACGACCAGCCCGAAGAGGTCGCCGACCTGCTGCGGGGCTGGCTCGTGGGCTCCGGCTCGTCGACGGGACGTGGCCGGTGAGCACGCTGACGGGGTCGCAGAAGGCGGCGATGCTCCTGGTCCAGCTGGGCCGGGACCGCGCGGCGCGCGTGATGGCGCAGCTGGACGTCGCGGAGATCGAGGAGCTGACCGCGGAGATCCTCCGGCTGGACCGGGTCGACCAGTCGATGGCCGACGAGGTGCTCGAGGAGTTCTACGCGGCGTCGGTCATCGGACCGGGCGTCGGCGGTGGGCTCGTGCTGGCGCAGCACCTGCTGGAGGCCTCCCTGGGTGTCGAGCAGGCCGCCGGGATGATGGAGCGGCTCCAGACCAGCATGGCCGGGCAGCCGTTCGAGTTCCTCCAGCAGGCCGACGCCCGGCAGGTGATCTCGCTGCTGTCCGGCGAGCACCCCCAGGCGATCGCGCTCGTGCTTGCCCACCTGCGGCCCGAGCACGCCTCCGCGATCCTCGCTGGGCTCGAGCGGGACCTCCAGGGCGAGGTCGCGCACCGGATCGCGCTGATGGAGCGGGCGTCTCCCGACGTGGTCACCGTGATCGCCGAGTCGCTCCAGCGCAAGGCCTCGACCGTGCTGGCGCCGCGCGAGCTGGCCCCCGTCGGGGGGGTGCAGCCGCTGGTCGAGATCATCAACCGCGCCGACCCCACCACGGAGAAGCTGATCCTCGAAGGGCTGTCCAGCCGCGACGAGGCGCTGGCCGAGGAGGTCCGCAGCCGGATGTTCGTGTTCGGCGACATCGTCCTGCTCGAGGACCGCGCGATGCAGCTGGTCCTGCGGCAGGTGGAGACGCCCGAGCTCTCCGTGGCGCTCAAGGGCGTCTCGGACGAGGTGCGCGACACCGTGCTGCGCAACCTGTCCGAGCGTGCTCGGGAGAACCTCGTCGAGGAGATCGACCTGCTCGGCCCGGTGCGTCTGTCGCAGGTGGAGGACGCCCGTGCCGGGATCGTCCAGGTGATCCGCCGGCTCGAGGAGAGCGGGCAGATCGTGATCCGACGCGACGGGGAGGATGAGTACGTTGCGTGAGCAGCTGTCCTTCGTGCCCCTCGGCGCGCCCGCCGCCCCGGCGCGCGCGCAGGTCGCCACCGCGTTCCGCCCCGCCGTCCTCGACGTGCCCCGGGTGGACGTCGCGGTCCGCGAGTCCTCCCGCGCGGCGGGGTTCGCCGCCGGGTTCGCCGCCGGGGCGCGTGAGGCCGCGGCGTCCGCCGCGGTGGAGGCAGCGCGGGTCGCTGCCTCCCGCGCCGCCGCCGACGCGGACGCGTCGGCCGCGCTGGCCCACGCGCTCGACGTGCTGGCGGCCGCCACCGCGGCGGCCCAGGCTCGCACGGCCCCCGTGTTGGCGGAGGCCGAGGCGCTCCTGCACGCCGGTGCCCTGGAGCTCGCCCGGGCGGTGCTCGGCGTCGAGCTGGACGACGCGGAGCGCTCCGCGACCGCTGCGCTGGCCCGGGTGCTGCGCCGCTCGATCGCCCCCGAGACCGTGACCGTGCACCTGCACCCGCGCGATCTCGACGCCCTGCGCGCCGCCGGCACCGAGGCACTGCCCGACGGCGTGGAGCTCGTGGCCGACGCCACGCTGGCGCCCGGCGACGCGGTCGCCCGGCACGCCGACGGGTACCTCGACGCACGCATCGGCGCGGCGCTGGACCGTGCGGCCGCCGCGCTGGTGAAGGACCTCGCATGACGACCGCGCTGCGCAGCCGCTGGGACGACGCGCTCGACGCCGTCGCTCCCGAGGTCGTCGGCACCGTGCGGGCAGTCGTGGGCCTCTCGATCGACGTCGCCGGCACGGGAGCCGCCGTGGGCGAGCTGGTGCGGATCGACGGCGGCGCGGTCGAGGAGTCGTCGGCGGGCGTGCTCGCCGAGGTCGTCGCCGCCACCGGGAGCACCGTGCGGTGCATGCCCCTGGGCGCCACCCGCGGGCTGCGCGCCGGCATGCCGGTCCGTCCGCTGGGCACCGCGCTGCGCGTCCCCGTGGGGGCCGGGCTGCTGGGCCGGGTGCTCGACGGCCTCGGGCGTCCGATCGACGGGCGCGGCCCGCTGCGCGCGGACGCGTGGGTGCCCGTGGACGGCAGCGCCCCGCACCCGCTGGACCGTGCGCGCGTCGACGTCCCGCTCGACCTCGGCGTCCGCGTGCTCGACACCCTGGTCACCGTGGGTCGCGGCCAGAGGCTCGGGCTGTTCGCCGGGTCCGGCGTCGGCAAGTCCAGCCTGCTGTCGATGATCGCGCGCGGCACGGACGCCGAGGTGTCCGTGATCGCGCTGGTGGGGGAGCGCGGCCGCGAGGTGCGCGAGTTCCTCGAGGACGACCTCGGCCCCGAGGGGCTGGCCCGCAGCGTCGTCGTCGTCGCGACCTCCGACGAGCCGCCGCTCGTGCGGCTCCGGTCGGCGTTCGTCGCCACGCGCATCGCGGAGCACCTGCGCGACGGCGGCGCGCACGCCGTGCTGATGATGGACTCGCTCACCCGCGTCGCCATGGCGCAGCGCGAGATCGGCCTGTCGGTCGGCGAGCCGCCCGCCACCCGCGGCTACCCGCCGAGCACGTTCGCCCTGCTGGCCCAGCTGCTGGAGCGCGCGGGCACCGGCGCGACCGGATCGGTCACGGGCCTCTACACGGTGCTGGTGGACGGGGACGACCACAACGAGCCGATCGCCGACGCGGCCCGCTCGATCCTCGACGGGCACGTGGTCCTGGATCGCCGCCTGGCCGTCGCCGGCCACTTCCCGAGCGTCGACGCGCTCGCCTCGATCAGCCGGGTCGCGTCCCGGGTCACCTCGACCGAGCGTCAGCTGCTCGCCCGCCGGCTGCGTGCCGTGATGGCCGCCCGCCGCCAGGCCCAGGACCTGCTCGACGTCGGCGCCTACGTGGCGGGCTCCAACCCGCTCGTCGACGCGGCCGTCACGCACGGCCGGGCCATCGACGCGTTCCTGCGCCAGGGCATGGACGAGTCCGCGCCCGCCGAGCAGTCGTGGGCGCACCTGTCCGCGCTGGTGCACGCGCTCGGGGACCTGTCGTGACCCGCGCGTTCCCGCTCGCCGGGCTGCTGCGCCTGCGCGCGCTCGCCGAGGACCAGGCGGCGTCCGAGCTGGCCCTGGCCCGACGCGAGCAGGCGTCGGCCGAGCGCCGCGCCCGGGAGACCGCCGAGCGCCTGTCCGGGTCGACCATGCCCGCCGTGGGTGACCGCCTCGCCTGGCACGCGGCCGTGGCCGGTCGGGCCGCGCTCGGGGCCCTGCTGGTGGAGCGGCGCACCGAGGTGGTGCACGCCGAGGCCGCGACCGACGACCGCGCACAGACCTGGACGGACGCCCGTCAGCGGGTGCGGGCGCTCGAGCGCCTCGAGGAGCGGCACGACGATGCCGAGCGTGCCGAGGAGGCGCGCGCGGAGCAGAAGGTGCTCGACGAGGTCGCCGGCCGGCGTGCCGCGCAGGACCGGGGGTCGGACGCATGAGCGCCGGGATCGCGGCCGTGCAGGCCAGGATCGGGGAGCTGCGCCAGCTGGTCGAGAAGCCTGCGATCACGGTCTCGGCCGTGAAGCCGACGGCGGGCGTCTCCTTCGACGCCGCCCTGACGGCCGCCAGCGCGCCGCGGACGAGCACGCCGACCCCCGGCTCGCCCACCGGCCAGGACCTGGTGGCCGCTGCCACGGCGTACCTCGGGGTGCCGTACGTGTGGGGCGGGGAGTCGCTCGACGAGGGCGGCCTCGACTGCTCCGGGCTGGTGCAGCGCGCGCTGGCCGACCTCGGCGTCACGGACGTGCCGCGGGTGGCCCGCCAGCAGATGACCCTGGGGACGGCGGTCCCGTCGCTCGACCAGGCGCTGCCCGG
Source organism: Cellulomonas sp. (assembly GCF_965229465.1). Classification (GTDB taxonomy): domain Bacteria; phylum Actinomycetota; class Actinomycetes; order Actinomycetales; family Cellulomonadaceae; genus Cellulomonas. Next base: position 2,413,757 of record NZ_OZ245882.1, read on the forward strand.
GGACCTCGTCGTCTTCGGCGGCGGCAGCCACATCGGGATCTACGTGGGAGACGGCAAGATGATCGACGCCCCCAAGCCCGGCAAGGCGGTGATCGTCCGCGACGTCTACACCGAGCCGACGGCGATCCGCCGCATCCTGCCCCAGGCCGGAGCCGCAGCGGCCACCACGACGGACGTCGGTGCGACGGTCGCCGCCGCGCAGCGCGCCGCGCTCGAGGCGCTCGTCGGCCTGAACGCCAGCGCGGGGGCAGCCGCATGACCGCCGTCCTGACGGCCCTGCCGCCGGCCGCTCCGCGACCCGCCCGCGTCGGCGCGACCGCGCCCCAGCACGACTTCGCCCAGGTGCTCGAGCAGGCCGCCGCGCGCGCCGAGGCCCCGCTCACCCGGTCGACCGACCGTGCCGACGCCACGGCCCCGGGCACCGACTCGTCGAGCACGAGCACGAGCACGAGCACGGAAGCGGGCGCGGACGGTGCGGCCGCCACCGCCGAGACGCCCGCGTCCGAGCCCGCGACCGACGCCGCCGTCGTGACGGTCGTGACCACGACGGATCCCGCCGCCGCCGCCCTCACGGCGCTGCTGGCCGCCCAGACCGTCGCCGCCGCTCCGGCCGACCGAGCGGTGACGACAACCCCCGCACAGCCGGTGGCCGCCACCGGCACGGCGCCCGCCGCCGAGCAGCCAGGGTCGTCCGCGGCGCTCGCGGTCCCGGTGGCCGCTCCCGCCGCCACGGCCACCACCTCGCCCGCGGTCCCGGCCGACCCGGCCGTGACCGGCACCGACCGGCCGGCCGCCGGCATCGACCGTCCCGCGCCCACCGCGGCGCACGTGCCGGCGCCGGCGTCCGACGACCAGGTCGCCCTGACGCCGACCCCGGCCGGCACGGCGGCCCCGGTGCTCGTCACCGACCAGACCGTCGCGGCGAGCCCGACTCCGACTCCGGCTGTCGCCGGCGTCGTGGCCCCCGTCGCGACGCCCGTCACCCCGACGACCCCGACGGCGCCCGCCCTCCCGACCCCGACCGCCCAGCCCGCACCGCCGCCCCTCGCCGAGCAGCTCGGTGCGCGGCTCACGGCCCTCACCGGCCCCGGCGGGCTCAGCCACGGCCGGCACATCCTCACGGTCCCGGTGGACCCGGAGAACCTCGGACCGGTGCGGATCGTCGCCCACATCGGGCCGGAGTCGGTCCGCGTCGAGCTGGTGGGCGCCACCGAGGCGTCCCGCGAGGCGCTGCGCGGTGCCCTGTCCGAGCTGCGCCGGGACCTGGCGGCGAGCGGGCTCACGGTCGACGTGGGACCGGACGGCGGCCGGCCCGACGGGCGCGAGCCCGACCAGCGCGGCGCCGTGCCCTGGCAGCAGGCCCGGGTGCCGACGAAGGAACCCGGCACCCACGCGGCCGTCGCGCCCGACCGACCACCGTCCCGAGGACTCGACCTCCTCGCCTGAGACCCACCCGACCGTCCCCAGAGCCCCCGGAGGCAGCATGACCATCGACGTCTCGTCGTTCGGCGCGGCCCGCGCCGCGACCAGCACCAGCACCGGCACAGCCGCCGGCACCGCCGCCAACGGCGAGCTGGACAAGCAGGCGTTCCTCGACCTGCTGGTGGCGCAGCTGCGCAACCAGGACCCGAGCAGCCCCATGGACTCCTCGCAGCTCATGGCGCAGACCACGCAGCTCACCACCATGGAGAAGCTCGTGCAGCTCTCCGACACCTCGCGCGAGTCCTTCGCGCTCCAGATGCGCATGGCTGCCGCCTCCCTGGTGGGGCAGCAGGTCACCTGGGCCGACGCCGACGGCGGCGGTCACACCGGCACGGTCTCCGGCGTCTCCTACGCCGGTTCCGTGCCCACCGTGACGGTGGGCGACCAGACCGTCGCGCTCGACGCCGTCTCGTCCGTCACCAAGCCCGCCGCTGTCCCCACCGCCTGACCCACCCGAAGGGAACCACCATGCTCCGCTCACTCTTCTCCGGCATCAGCGGCCTCCGCAGCCACCAGACCATGCTCGACGTCACCGGCAACAACATCGCCAACGTCAACACCACCGGCTTCAAGTCGTCGCAGACCCAGTTCCAGGACACCCTGAGCCAGGTCGTGCAGAACGCGGGCGGCGCTCAGGCGGGCACCGGCGGGACCAACCCGGCGCAGGTGGGCCTCGGCGTGCGCGTCGCGGGCATCACCACGAACTTCACGCAGGGTGCGTCGCAGATCACCGGGCGCAGCACCGACATGATGATCCAGGGCGACGGCTTCTTCGTCGTGCGCAAGGGCGCCGAGTCGTACTACACGCGGGCGGGCTCGTTCGACTTCGACGCGACGGGCCAGATGGTGCTGCCGGGCGAGGGCGCCCTGGTGCAGGGCTGGGCCGCGGTCAACGGCGTCGTGGACACGAACGGCCCGCTGTCCGACCTGCGCGTGCCCGCCGGCGCGATCATGCCCGCGGTCGCGACGACGTCCGCCACCTACGAGGGCAACCTCGACGCGGACGCCGCGGTCGGCACCGTCCTGGAGCGCACGGTGGCCGTGTTCGACGCCATCGGCAACGAGCGCGAGCTGGCACTCACGTTCACCAAGGCCGCCACCGGCTGGTCGCTGTCCGCCACCGACGGCACCGCGACGGCCGCCCCGGGTCCGCTCACCTTCGCCGCCGACGGCTCCCTCGCGGCCCCGACCACCCTCACGGTCGGCGGCGTCACGGTCGACATCTCGGCCCTCTCCGGCTTCGCCGGCCTGGACACCGCCAAGGCCAAGACCCAGGACGGCCAGGCCGCCGGCACGCTCCAGAGCTTCGCGCTCGGCGCCGACGGCACCATCACCGGCTCGTTCAGCAACGGCCTCAAGCAGACGATCGGGCGCCTGGCCCTCGGCTCGTTCACCAACCCGTCGGGCCTGGAGAAGGCCGGCGGCTCGCTGTTCCGCACGTCGGTGAACTCCGGGGACCCGCAGATCGGCGCCGCCGGCACGGGCAGCCGCGGGTCGCTGGCCGGTGGGTCGCTCGAGATGTCGAACGTCGACCTGTCCGCCGAGTTCACCTCGCTGATCATCGCGCAGCGCGGGTTCCAGGCGAACTCGCGGGTCATCACGACGTCCGACGAGGTGCTCCAGGAGCTGGTCAACCTCAAGCGCTGACGACTCGTCCGGAGGAGGACCAGGTTCATGCAGGGGATCACGGGTATCGCGGGGATCGCGCAGCGCATGTCCCAGATCCAGGCGCTCGTGGCGCCGCCGGTGGTGGTCCGGGCGACCACCACCGTCGGCGCGACGACGGGCACCCCGTTCGCCGACGCGCTGGCGGCCGAGGTCGCCCGCGCGACTCCGCCCGCGCCCGCGTCGGCGGCTCGCCTCAACGGCGACGGTGTGCCCGCCGAGCTCGCCGCGTACGGCAACGGGAAGATCCCCGCGTCGGCGCTGCAGGAGGTCGGCACCACGGGCCACCGGCTCTGGGCGCCCGCCGCCCAGGCGCTCACCGGCCTGATCTCCGCCGCGGCGGCCGACGGGGTGACCGTCGGCATCACCGACTCCTACCGCTCGTACGAGGGGCAGGTGGACGTCGCGCAGCGCAAGGGCCTGTACAGCCAGGGCGGGCTCGCGGCGGCACCGGGCACCAGCGACCACGGGTGGGGGATGGCGGTCGACCTCGAGCTCGGCTCGGCCGCGCAGGCGTGGATGCGCGCGCACGGGGCGGAGCACGGCTTCGTCGAGGACACCCCGCGCGAGCCGTGGCACTGGGCCTACACCCCGTAGCTGCCCGACAACCGTCGGGGAGGACTCCTCAGACTCGCGCCGTCCCGGCCGATCGGAGGGTCATGCGGGCCCACGGACGGGACCGAGCAGGGGCATCCGCCCCTGCAGGAGCAGGTGACCAGGGACGGGTATCGCCGTGATTGTCGTGACGCGCCTTGCAGGAGGGCAGTTCGGGGTCAACCCCGACCTCATCCAGCGCATCGACAGCGCGCCGGACACGATCCTCACCCTCATCGACGGCACCAAGTACATCGTCGCCGAGTCGATGGCCGAGGTCATCGACCGCATCCAGGAGCAGCGCGCACAGATCCTCGCCCGCGCCCACGAGATCCAGGTCCAGCCCCGCATGGAGCTGGTACCCGACCTGCCGGCCGAGTCCGACGAGTCCGACGGCTCCGACGACCCCGACGCCGACGAGTTCGCGCCACCCGTCCCCTTCCGACCGAGGAGCCGCTGATGGATCCCGCCGGCCTGATCGGCATCGGGATCGCGTTCGTCGCCATCTTCGGGGCACTGTTCCTCGAGGGCGCCGACCCGATGTCGATCTTCCTGCCCGCCCCCCTGCTGCTCGTCTGGGTGGGGACCGTCGGTGTCGGCATCGCCGGCCACACCATCAAGGACGTGGTCGGGTCGTTCGCTGCGGTGCCCCGCGCGCTGCGCAGCAAGGCGCCGGACCCGGCCGCCACGGTGGACACCGTGGTCGAGCTGGCCGACCGCGCCCGGCGCGAGGGCCTCCTGGCGCTCGAGGACGCGACCCGCACGATCGACGACCCGTTCCTGCGCGGCGGCCTCCAGGCGGCGATCGACGGCACGGACCCCGACGACCTGCGCACCATCCTCGAGGACAAGATCGCGACCAAGCGCACCCGGGACCGGGTGCACTCCAAGTACTTCGTGGACATGGGCGGCTACGCGCCGACCATCGGGATCATCGGCACGGTCATCTCGCTGGTGCACGTGCTGGAGAACCTGTCGAAGCCGGCCGAGCTGGGGCACTCGATCGCCGCCGCGTTCGTCGCCACGCTCTGGGGCATCCTGTCCGCGAACGTCGTCTGGCTCCCGCTCGGTGCGCGCATCCGCCGGATCTCCGACCTGGAGTGCGCCCAGATGGAGGTCACGCTCGAGGGCCTGCTCGCCGTGCAGGCGGGCGCCAACCCGCGACTGGTCGGCGAGCGGCTGCGCAGCCTGCTGCCCGACGACGCCCCGGCCAAGCCGGGGAAGACGGCCAAGACCGCCAAGGCAGCCGCATGAGCGCCTCCGCCGCGCACGGCGCCCGGCGCGGACGGGCTCCGCGCGGGGGCGGCCACGACGAGGAGCACGTCAACCACGAGCGCTGGCTGATCAGCTACTCGGACATGATCACGGTGCTCATGGCCCTGTTCATCGTCCTGTTCGCGATCAGCCAGGTGGACCAGGACAAGTACGTCGCCCTCCGGGACAGCCTCGCGGCGGGCTTCCAGGACACCACCACGTCCCCGTCGGTGCTCGACGGCAGCGCGGGGACGATGGACGGCACGAGCATCGTCCCGGACACCAGCCCCGCCGCCGGCACCGCGGGGATGGTCAGCGCAGACAACGGCCTCGGGATGCAGGGCTCGGAGCCCGTGCCGCAGCCGCAGCAGACCACGACGGCGACCGCCACGGTGGACCCGGAGGTGCTCGCGGCCGCCGAGCGGGAGGCCGCCCACCTCCAGGAGCTCCAGGCGCTGATCGCTGCCAACCTGGCCGCCAACGGGCTCGACGGCACGGTCCGGTTCCGGATCGACGAACGCGGCCTGGTGCTCGGCCTGGTGGCCGACGACGTGTTCTTCGCCGCCGCCAGCGCCGAGATGACCGACACCGCACGCCGGGTGCTGGACGTGGCGGCGCCGTCGCTCGTGGGTATCGGGGAGCAGATCTCCGTGGAGGGCCACGCCAACGTCATCCCCGTGTCCGGCCGGTACGCCACCAACTGGGAGCTGTCGGCCGACCGCGCCACGCAGGTGCTGCGGCGCCTGGTGGAGAGCGACGGCATGCCCGGCGGACGGATCATGGCGATCGGCTTCGGTGACACGCGACCGCTCGTCGCGGACTCGTCGCCCGAGGCCCTCATGCAGAACCGCCGGGTCGACCTCGTCGTCCTGTCCGCCGCACCCGAGCAGGTGCGCGCACTCCTCCCCGCCCTGACCGCGAAGGGATAGCGCCATGCCCATCGAGCAGAGAGTGGTCTCCGGACCCAAGATCGGCGGCACCAACAAGATCGGCGGCGGCTCGATCTCCTCGACCCCCGCGGTCGAGGCCGAGAAGCCTGCGAAGAAGTCGAGGAAGAAGCTCCTCCTGATCGCCGGCGTCGTGGTCCTGCTGGCCGGCGGTGCCGCGGCATACCTGCTGCTCGGCAAGGGTGGCGGCGAGCCCGCCGCCGAGCCCGCGCCGGTGCCCGGGGCCGTCCTCACGGTCGAGCCGGTGAGCCTCAACCTCACCGAGGGCCACTACCTGCGGCTCGGCCTCGCGCTCCAGCTCACGCAGGAGGCCGGCGAGGAGGCTCCCGACACCGCGCGCGCGCTCGACCTGGCCATCGCTCTGTTCTCGGGCCGCACCGTCGCCGAGGTCTCCGACCCGGCCACGCGCGACGCCCTGACCGCCGAGCTGGCGCACCAGCTCTCCGAGGCCTACGAGGGCGAGGTGATGGATGTCTACCTGACGAACTACGTCACGCAGTAGGCACGGCCGCGGGCCGCCGCCCGCACAGCTCGGGGCGCCATGGAGGGCGCCACACCGCTCCGCAGAGCAGGACATCCCGACCCAGGACGGGTCGGTGCGGAGAAGATCCAGCGCCAACCGCTCACAAGCCGTGCGCGCCCGCCGATGGGCAGCACGTGACGGTCCAGGACACGATGCCCGCGCGCTCGGCGACAGCTTCGGCGTCTGCCGTGCGTCGCAGTCGTACCGCAGAGCCCGAGCTGTACGACTTCCGTCGTCCGCTCACCCTCCCGCGCGACCACGCCCGGCACCTGGAGATGGCGTTCGAGCGGTTCGGCCGGCAGTTCGGCAACCAGCTCACCTCCCGCCTGCGCACCCTGACCCACCTCACGTTCGACGAGGTGAAGCTCAGCACTTACGACGAGTACGTCAACCTCCTGCCGACGCCCACGGCCATGGTGCTCTGCACGATCTCGCAGACCCGGCAGACGGCGATGCTCCAGCTCCCGGTCGCCGCGACGATGGTGTGGATCGACTACCTGTTCGGTGGCGACGGGCGCGGCGACGACCGCGAGGGCCGCGAGCTCACCGAGATCGAGCTCACGCTCGTGCGCGACCTGCTCCAGCACTCGCTGAGCGACCTGGAGTACGCGTTCGCCGGGCTGGCCCCGCTGGGCGTGACCGTGCGCGGCGTGCAGTACAACCCGCAGTTCGTGCAGGCCGCCGGGGCCTCCGACACGGTGCTGGTCGCGTCGTTCACCCTGCGCGTCGGCGAGCGCGAGGACGCCCTGACGCTCATGCTCCCGGCCGACACGATGCTCGCCACGCTGCGCGCGGCCGACGGTCCCGTCGCCCGCTCCGAGGACGAGCGCCGCGCCGCTGCGCTGGCCCACGCCGACCTCGAGCGAGCCGTGCAGGACGTGCCCGTCGAGGTCTCCGTGCGCTTCCGCCCCGTGGTCATCCACCCGCGCGACGTCGTCCACCTCGTGGTGGGGGACGTGCTGCCCCTGTCCCACCCGTCGACCGAGCCGCTGGACGTGGTCGTCGACGGGGTCGTGCTCGCCCAGGCCGCCGCCGGCAGCCACGGGTCCCGGCTTGCCTGCCGTGTCGTCACCGTCGAGGAGAACCCGTCATGAACGTCACCGAAGTCCCGACGGCACGCACGGCGGCCGACGTCGACGCCGCGGCCACCGCGCTCGCTGCCGCCACCGCCGCCGCCGAGCTGGTCCCGTCCTCCGTGGCGCTCGTCGCCGTGCCGGCGGACCACACCGACGTGCCGGCCGGCGCGACCGCCCTGGTCGCGTCGTTTGTCGGCTCGCCGAGCGCCGAGCTCGCCCTCGTCGCGGCGGACGTCATCGAGGACGCCCTGGTGTCCGGCGCAGCCGCCGGCACGCCGCTCGCGCTCGTCGACGCCCTGCGTCCCGCCCTCGAGGCCGCGGCCGAGGTCCTCGGCGCCGGGGTGCTCGAGCCCGGCCGGTCCGAGCCCGTCGCGGGCGTGCTGGGCCCGGACACCCACGTCGTCGCGCTCCAGCAGGCCGGGGTGCCGGTGGCGTGGTTCGCGCTGCGCGTCCGCGGCCCCCGGGTGGTCGCACCCACCGCTGCCGCGGCGACCCCGCGCGCCAACCTGCGCATGCTCTACGACGTCGAGATGGTCCTGACCGCGGAGATCGGCCGCACGCGGCTGCCCGTGCGCCAGGTGCTCGAGCTCGCCCCCGGCGCCGTGCTGGAGCTGGACCGCACCGCGGGCAGCCCCGCCGACGTCATGGTCAACGGGCGGCTCGTCGCGCGCGGCGAGGTCGTCGTCGTCGACGAGGCCTACGGCATCCGCGTGACGGAGATCGTGCCGGGCACGGAGCCGACCGTCTGATGGTCTCGACGATGCTCGTGCTGCGGGTGCTGCTCGCCCTGACCTGCGTGGTCGGGCTCATCTGGTTCATCGGCCGCCGGTTCGGTGGCGGACAGACGCAGCGGTCCTCGCGCGAGCACGTCGTCAAGCTGGTCGGCCGTCAGTCCGTCGGCCGGCACACGGGTGTGGCGGTCGTCGCGGTGGGCAACCGCCGGCTGCTGCTGGGCTACGGCGACCAGCAGGTCACGCTGCTCACCGAGCTCGGCCCCGTCGTCGAGCCCCTGCCCGATCCGGTGGCCGAGCAGACCGGGCCCCGCCGCGACTGGGTGGCGTCCGCGCTCGCCGTGGCCGGTCGCGTCCCCGCGCAGCGCCCGGCCCCGTCGCTGGAGACCGCGTCGGTCGACACCGCGTCCCCGGAGCCCGCCGCCCTCGAGCGGGCGCATGAGGCGTCGACGCTCCAGGGCTCGATCCTCGCGCCCGAGACGTGGCGCCAGGCCGTCCGCACGCTCCAGGACCGCACGGTGCGCCGATGATCTTCGCCCCCACGCCGCCCACACCGCCGGACCTCCCCGCGCTGGGCGACACCGTCACGGTCGCGGTCAACGGCGTCAACGGAGCGCCGAGCAGCTCGATCGTCGTCCTGCTCGCGATCACCCTGCTCTCGGTAGCGCCCGCGCTGCTGCTGATGACCACCAGCTTCACCAAGATCTTCGTGGTCCTGTCGTTCACCCGGAACGCGCTGGGCCTGCAGGGCGTCCCGCCCAACCAGGTGCTGGCCGGCCTGGCGCTCTTCCTCAGCCTGTTCATCATGGCGCCGGTCATCGGGGACGTGAACGAGCTCGGGGTGCAGCCCTACCTGGCGGGCGACGCGACGTTCACCGAGGCGATCGACGTCGGCAAGGGCCCGCTCCAGGCGTTCATGCTCGAGCACACCCGCGAGCAGGACATCGCCCTGCTGACCCGTGCGGCCGGGCTGGAGAACCCGGAGGACCCGTCGGCGGTCCCGTTCGGCACCCTGGTCCCCGCGTTCCTGCTGTCGGAGCTGCGGTCGGCGTTCATCATGGGCTTCGTCGTCTTCGTGCCGTTCCTGGTCATCGACCTCGTGGTCTCGGCGTCCCTGATGTCGATGGGCATGATGATGCTGCCCCCGGTGATGATCGCGCTGCCGTTCAAGCTGTTGCTCTTCGTGCTCGTCGACGGCTGGGGCCTGGTGGTCACGTCGCTCGTGGGCTCGTACACGGGAGCGGGGTAGCCGTGGACACCAACGCCGTCCTCGACGTCGGCATCGACGCCCTGGTGCTCGCCGCGAAGCTCTCAGCGCCGGTGCTCATCACGGCCCTGGTGGTCGGGTTCATCGTCTCGCTGGTGCAGTCGGTGACGCAGATCCAGGAGGTCACGCTCAGCTTCGTGCCCAAGGCCGTCGCGGCGGCGATCGCCCTCGTCGTCTCCGGGCACTGGATGATCTCGGAGCTCGTCGCGTTCACGCACGACCTGTTCGCGCGCATCCCTGTGCTCGTCGGCGGCTGACGTGGACCCGATCTCCCTCGCGCTGCCGCTGGCCGGGCTCCAGACCACCATGCTCGCCGGCGTGCGCATCGTCGCGTTCCTCGTGATCGCCCCGCCGTTCTCGCAGCGCTCCGTGCCGAGCATCGTCAAGGTGACCCTCGCGCTCGCGCTCGCGCTGGCGGTCGCGCCGCGGCTCGAGCCCGTGGCGGCCGACGGGACGGGTGCCTTCGTCGGCGCCCTGGTGATGCAGGCGGTCGTCGGTGCCGCGTTCGGCTTCCTCGTCATGCTGGCGTTCTCGGCCGTGCAGTCGGCGGGCACGCTCATCGACCTGTTCGGCGGGTTCCAGATGGCGGCCGCGTTCGACCCCATGAGCATGACCAGCGGCGCCCAGTTCCAGCGGCTCTACCAGATGGCGGCCGTCGTCCTGCTGTTCGTCACCGACGGGTACCAGGTGGTGCTCGCGGGCCTGGTCCGCACGTTCGACGCGCTCCCGCTCGGGGCGGTGCTGGACCTCGGCGCGCTCGGGGAGGCGGCGACCACCGGGCTGTCCCAGATGTTCGTCGGCGCGATGCAGATCGCCGGGCCCCTGCTCGTGGTGCTCTTCCTCGCGGACGTCGGCCTCGGCCTGCTCACCCGCGTCGCGCCGGCGCTCAACGCGTTCGCGATGGGCTTCCCGCTGAAGATCTTGCTGACCCTGTCGTTCGGCGCGTTCGCGTTCCTCGCGCTGCCCGCCGTCATCGAGGGGCTGACCGGACGCTCGGTCGAGGCGATGCTGGGGGTGGCCCAGTGAGCGAGAGCGGCGAACGCAGCGAGAAGGCCACCGACCAGCGCATGAAGGACGTGCACCGCAAGGGCAAGCTCGGGCGGTCGCAGGACCTCTCGGCCTGGATCGGGATGGGCGCCGCCGTGCTCACCCTGCCGATGGTGATCACCCGCGGGCAGGCCGCAGCGCTCGACCAGCTGGCGATGGTCCGCGACGTGGCTCGCAACCCCACGCCCGCCGGTGCGGTGCAGGTGCTCGACGACGCCCTGCGCTCCCTGCTGACGACGCTCGCCCCGCTGTTCGTCGTCCTGGTGCTGGTCACCGTGGCCGTGGGCATGGCGCAGGGCGGCATCCACCCGCGCCGGTTCTCGCTCCACGTGGACCAGTTCAAGCCCGTGAACGCCGCCAAGCGGCTGGTCGGGGGGCAGGCCTGGTGGCAGGGCGTCCAGACGCTGCTCAAGACCGGCGCGGTCGCGCTCGTGCTCCTGGTCGGGCTCCAGGCGCTGGTGCCCACGCTCATGGCCTCGGGCCAGCTGCCCCTGTCGCACCTGCTCGGTGTGGCCGGCGACGGCACGGCCTCGCTCCTGCGCACCGGCATCGCGGCGGGCATCCTGCTGGCGGTCGCCGACGTGGTGGTCGTCATGCGGCGCAACCGCAAGCAGACGCGGATGACCCTCCAGGAGCTCAAGGAGGAGAACAAGCGCACCGAGGGCGACCCGATGCTCAAGGGCCACATCCGCTCCAAGCAGATGGCGATGTCGCGCAACCGCATGATGTCGGAGGTCGCCACCGCCGACGTGGTCCTGGTCAACCCGACGCACGTCGCGGTCGCGCTGCGGTACGAGCCCGGCTCCGGTGCACCCAAGGTGGTCGCCAAGGGGGCCGGCGCGGTGGCCGCACGCATCCGCGCCGAGGCCACCGAGCGTCGCGTGCCCATGGTCGAGGACATCGCCCTGGCGCGCGCCCTGCACGCCGCGTGCGAGCTGGGCCAGGAGGTCCCGGCGCACCTGTTCACCGCGGTCGCCCGCGTGCTCGCGTTCGTGATGGCCCTGCGCCGCCGCGGCGCCGGCGCCGGCCAGCACCGCGTCCCCGGCGGCTCCACGCTGCCCGCCGACGACACCACCGACCACCGGTCCGCGGCTCGTGCCGCCCGCCGGCCGGCCCGGGCACCCCGCCCGCCGGCCCTGTCCGCCGCCTCGTCCGACAAGCAGGGAACCCGATGAAGAACCGCCCCGTCGCCCAGATGGCCGTGCCCGCCGGTGTGGTGGGCATCGTCCTCATGCTGGTGGTGCCGCTGCCCGCGGCCCTGCTCGACGTGCTCATCGCGATCAACATCACGGTGTCGCTGGTGATCCTGCTCACCAGCATGTACGTCAAGCGGCCGCTGGACTTCTCGGTGTTCCCGTCGCTGATCCTCGTCTTCACGCTCTTCCGGCTGGGGCTCAACGTGGCCTCGACCCGGCTGGTCCTCCGGGACGGGTACGCCGGCCAGGTCATCGACGCGTTCGGGCACATCGTCGTCGGCGGCTCATTGGTCATCGGCCTGGTGATCTTCCTGATCCTGGTGGTCATCCAGTTCGTCGTCATCACCAACGGCGCCGGGCGCGTGGCGGAGGTCGGCGCGCGGTTCACCCTCGACGCGATGCCCGGCAAGCAGATGGCCATCGACGCCGACCTGAACTCGGGCCTCATCGACGAGGACACCGCGCGCCAGCGCCGGGCGGACGTCGCGGCGGAGGCGGACTTCTACGGTGCGATGGACGGCGGGTCCAAGTTCGTCAAGGGCGACGCGATCGCGGGCATCATCATCACCGTCATCAACCTGGTGGGCGGCTTCGCCATCGGGATGCTCCAGATGGGCATGAGCCCGGCGGAGTCGCTCCAGCGGTTCAGCCTGCTGACCATCGGCGACGGCCTGGTCACCCAGATCCCCGCGCTGCTGCTCTCGGTGTCCACCGGCATCGTCGTCACGCGCGCCACGGCCGAGGGCGACATGGGCACCGCGGCCGCCAAGCAGCTGGGCCAGTCCCGGTCCGCCCTGGTGATCGCGGGGGTCGGCGCCATCGCACTGGCGCTGCTCCCGGGCATGCCCAAGCTGCCGTTCCTGCTGGTCGGCACCGCGCTGCTGCTGGTGGCCCAGCGGTCCCGCGCCAACGCGGCCCAGGAGTCGGCCGCCGAGCAGGCGGGAGCGGTCACCGCCGCCACCGCACCGGCCAGCGACAGCCCGGAGCAGCTCATCGAGCAGATGCGCGTGCACACGCTCGAGATCCTGCTGTCGCCGGACCTGGTCGACCTCGTCGGCTCCGGCCCGGACCAGGACCTGCTCGCCCGCGTGCGGGGCCTGCGGCGCAAGACCGCCCTGGAGCTGGGGATCGTCGTGCCGCCGGTGCGCACCCGGGACAGCGTCGACCTGCCGCGGTCCACCTACGTGGTGCGCATCGCGGGCGTCGAGGTCGGCCGGGGCGAGGCGCCCGCGGGCCGGATGCTCGCGCTCGGTGACGACCTCGGCTCCCTGCCCGGCACCACCGTGCTCGAGCCGGTGTTCGGCCTGCCGGGCAAGTGGATCCCGGCCGAGCTGCGGCACGCGGCCGAGATGTCGGGCGCGACCGTCGTCGACCGGGTGTCCGTGCTCATCACGCACCTCGGCGCGCTCATCAGCCAGCACGCGGCCCGCCTGCTCGGCCGCGAGGACGTGCGGGTGCTCACCGAGGGCGTCAAGCGCGTCAACCCGTCGGTGGTCGAGGAGCTCATCCCGACGCTGCTCAGCCTGGGCGAGGTGCAGCGCGTGCTCCAGGGCCTGCTGACCGAGGAGGTGCCGATCCGCGACCTCGGCCGGATCTACGAGGCGCTGACCCTGCGCGCGCGCGTCAGCACCGACCCCGAGGGCCTGGTCGAGGCCGCCCGCACCGCGCTGGGCCCGGCCCTCGGTGCCCTGTACGTGCAGGACGGCTCGCTGCGCGCGATCACCCTGGACGCCGTGCTCGAGCAGCAGCTGGTCGAGTCGCTGCGGCCGTCGGAGCACGGCACGCACCTGCTGGTCGACCCCGCCCGGCTGGAGTCGGTGCTCGCGCAGCTGCGGGACGCCGTCGCCATCGCCGAGCAGGACGGCCGCACCGTGGTGCTCGCGTGCGCCCCCGCGATCCGTCCCGCCCTGCGCCGGCTCGTCGCGATGGGCCTGCCGCGGCTCCCCGTGCTGTCCTACGCCGAGGTCACGGGCGTCGGCGCCCTGGTGGAGACCGTCGGGGCGGTGAGTGGTGGGCACGCGATTGCTGCTTGAGGGCGGCGACCTGGCGCGGCTCATGGCCCAGGTGCGTGACGAGCTAGGCCCTGGGGCGCGGGTGATCAGCGCCGAGCGGGTGCGCAGCGGAGGCGTGGCCGGCTTCTTCGCGCGCGAGCGGTTCGAGCTGACGGTCGACGTGCCCGAGGTCCCCACCCCGCGCCCCCGGGCGCGCCGCGGACCCCCGGCTCCGGCCGCCGGCATCGAGGACCTGCTCGCGGCGGCCGACGCCTACGACGCCCTGCCGGACGGCTCGACCCCCGAGCTCCCGGCCGCGCCCGCGGTTCCCACCGTCTCGACGGGCGCCCCCTCCTTCGCGGCGATCCTCGACCAGATGCGCTCCATGGCGGGCACCCCGGAGCCGGCCGACATCGAGATCCCGGCGCCGGCCGCGGAGGACCCGCTGCGGGTGGCCCTGCGCGGCCTCGGAGTGCCGGACCGGCTGCTCGGCGGCGACCCGCTGACGCTCCCGTCGGTGCTGGCCCGCGTGCCGGCCGCGCCGGTCGCCCCCCGCGGACCGGGGAAGGTGATCGCGGTGGTCGGCACCCAGGAGGACGTCGACGCCGTGGCCCTCCTGCTCGCCGAACGGCTGCGCCTCGAGCGCTCCGCGGTGGTCGCCGCCGGCGCGCGCGCGGCCACGTCCACCGGCCTGCCGCGGGCGGCGGGCGCCCACGAGCTGTCCACCTGGCGCGAGCGGGCGACGCTCGCCCCGCACCCGGGGATCGTCGCGATCGCGGTGGGGCCCGACGCCGCGGACCGGGCCGATGCCGCGGCACTCCTGCGCGTCGCCCGCGCCGACCAGGTCTGGGCCGTGGTCGACGCGCGCACCAAGACCGTGGACGCCGCGACGTGGCTGGCCCAGGTGGGCGGAGAGGTCGGCGTCGACGCGGTCGCCGTGCGCGGCCTGTTCGACACCGTCCAGCCCGGCACGGTCCTGGACCTGGGAGTGCCGGTGGCGTGGGTGGACGGCGTCCCGGCGACCACCGTGGCGTGGGCGGCGGCGCTCGGTCAGGCGCTCGGACCCGCTGGCGACGCGCATCGCGGTCCACGCGGGATCGCGGGGTAGGGTCACCGCATGCTGGTGCTCAGCCGTCGCGTGGGGGAACGGCTCGTGATCGGTGACGACATCGTCGTCACCGTCATCGAGGTCCGCAGCGACGGCGTGCGCATCGGGATCGACGCCCCGCGGCACGTGCGCGTGCACCGGGCCGAGGTGCTCGACGCGCTCACCGCCGCCAACGTGGACGCGGTCGCGGCGGACGACCGGACGGCCGCGGCCCTGCGGCGCCTGGTGTCACCCGCCCCTGCCCAGCCGGACCCCTCAGGAACCTCGCCCGCCGACCGATGAGGTCGGACGCCGGGACGCTGGGTCCTCGGCGGGCTGGAGGGCACCGTGGAGGACGTCGACGAGATCGTCCGTGAGTTCCTGGTCGAGAGCTACGAGAACCTCGACCAGCTGGACCGCGACCTCGTGGCGCTCGAGGAGTCGCCCGGGTCGCGTCCGCTGCTGAGCAGCATCTTCCGGACCATCCACACCATCAAGGGCACCAGCGGCTTCCTCGCGTTCGGTCGCCTCGAGCGCGTCGCGCACGCCGGCGAGAACCTGCTGGTCGAGCTCCGCGACGGACGCCGGTCCATGGACCAGCCGACCACCGACGTGCTCCTGCGCCTCACGGACGTCGTGCGCGAGATCCTCGCCGCGATCGAGGCGGACGGCACGGAGGGTGACGTGAGCGTCGACGCCGTCATCGAGGCGGTCGAGGCGGTCCGCGACGGACGCCTTCCGGCACAGCCCGAGCCCGAGCCTGTCGTCGAGGCGGTCATCGAGCCGGTCGTCGCGACCGCGTCGAGCATCATCGTCGAGCGCAGCCCCGTCGTCCCCGCCCAGCCCTCCGCCCCCGTCGCCGAGCACCTCCCCGAGGAGGTCGGTGTGCTGCGCAGCGCCGCCGACACCTCCATCCGCGTGGACGTCGAGCTCCTCGACGCCCTCATGCGGCAGGTGGGCGAGCTGGTCCTCGCCCGCAACCAGATCAGCCGCCTCTCGGCCGGGACCGACGACGTCGACCTCGCGCGCTCGGCGCAGCGCCTCAACCTCATCGCCGGTGAGCTGCAGGAGGGCGTCATGAAGACGCGCATGCAGCCCATCGAGCACGTGTGGTCCAAGATGCCGCGCATCGTGCGGGACCTGGCAGCCGCGTGCGGCCGCGAGGTGCAGCTGGAGATGACCGGTGGCGACACCGAGCTGGACCGCAGCCTGCTCGAGGCGGTCAAGGACCCGCTGACCCACCTGGTGCGCAACGCGGTCGACCACGGCATCGAGCCGTCCGACGTGCGCGTCGCCGCCGGCAAGGCGCCTCGGGGCGTGCTGTCGCTGCGGGCGTACCACGCGGGTGGCCAGGTCGTGGTCGAGGTCGCCGACGACGGCCAGGGCATCGACCCCGAGCGCGTCGCGGCCAAGGCCGTCGAGAAGGGTCTGCGCACCGCGGACCAGCTCGCCGCGGTCAGCCACGCCGAGCTGCTCCAGCTGCTCTTCCTGCCGGGCTTCTCCACCGCCGAGGCGGTCACCAACGTGTCCGGCCGCGGGGTCGGCATGGACGTCGTCCGCACCAAGGTGGAGGCCATCGGCGGCACCGTCGACGTGGACTCCACCGTCGGCTCCGGCACCGTGTGGCGCCTGCGCATCCCGCTGACGCTGGCGATCATGCCGGCGCTCACGGTGGAGTGCTCGGGTGACCTCTACGCGGTGCCGCAGGTGAACCTGCTCGAGCTCGTCGCCCTCGACGGGCAGCGCTCGGGCTCCGGGATCGAGTACGTGCACGCCGCCCCCGTCTACCGGCTGCGCGGCGAGCTGCTGCCACTGGTGTCGCTCGCGGCGGTGCTGGGCGTCGAGGACGGCCCGAGCGAGGGCTCGAGCGTGATCGCGGTCGTGCAGGCGGACCACCAGCGCTTCGGGCTGCTGGTGGACCGGGTGCTCAACACCGAGGAGATCGTGGTCAAGCCGCTCTCGGCGCGCCTGAAGTCCATCGGCGGGTACGCGGGGGCCACCGTGCTCGGGGACGGGCGCGTCGCGCTCATCCTCGACGTGCAGGCGATCGCGCGCCGCGCGCTGGTCGGGGTACTCGAGCAGGTCAGCGCCGAGGCCGCCCGCCGTGCGCAGGAGGCTGCCACGCGCACCGTGCCGATGGAGCAGGTGCTCGTCGTCGGCATCGGCGGTGGTCGTCGGGTGGCCATGCCGCTCGCGTCCGTGGCCCGCCTGGAGCACGTCAAGGCCGCGCACGTGGAGCTCGTCGGCGGACGCGAGGTGGTCCAGTACCGCGGGACGATCCTGCCGCTGGCCCGGCTCGACCGGGTGCTCGGCGGCTACGGCGACGAGCTGGGCGAGGAGCTGCTGGTGGTCGTCTACAGCCGCGCCGGCCGCAGCGTCGGCCTGGTGGTGCACGAGATCGTCGACATCGTCGACGACGACGTCTCGCGCCACTCGGACATCGAGGACCACGGCCTGGTCGGCTCGACCGTCCTGGGCGAGCGCGTCACCGAGCTGCTCGACGTCCGGACCGCGATCCTCGCGGCCGACCACGCCTTCTACGACAACGCACCGACGTCGTCCGACGAGCTCGACGTGCTCGCCGGGCTCCCCGGTCACCCCGACCTGGTGGGAGCCGGACGATGAGCCAGTACGTGACGTTCACGCTGGACGGCAGCCTCTACGGGATCGACGTGGTGCGCGTGCAGGAGGCCCTGCGCTCGCACGTCCGCACGCGGGTGCCGCTGGCGCCGCCGACGGTCGCCGGCCTGGTCAACCTGCGGGGCCAGGTGGTCCTCACGATCGACCTGCGCACCCGGCTGGGGCTGTCCGGCCGCGCCGACCTGACCGAGCCGATGATGGTCGTGGTCCAGGTGGACGGTGAGCCCGTCAGCCTGCTGGTCGACGAGATCGGTGACGTGGTCGAGGTGGGCCCGGGCTCGTTCGAAGGGCCCCCGGACACGCTCGACGCCGCGCTCCGCTCGCTCATCCTCGGCGCCCACAAGCTCGAGGCCGGGCTGCTGCTGGTGCTGGACGTCGACCAGGCCGCCGCGGCCTGACGCCTGCTCGGGGCAACCTGTGTGCCCCGATGTTCACCCTCCTGCACGACTCACCGACGGGTCCGCCCGACCGATCGGCTGGGCTGGAAGGCCCACCGGGGGCCTCGTGAAGGAGCCCTCCCATGTCGACGACCCAGCCCCTGGCCGACGCTCGGACCACGCGCCGCGGGGCGTGGTTCGCCGACCGGTCGGTCCGCACCAAGATCCTTGCTCTCACCGCGATCTTCGCGATCACGTCCGCGGGGTCCGGCGTCTACGCGCTGCTGACCATGGAGGGGATGGCGGGCCAGACCGAGGAGCTCTCGACGACGGTGACGACGATCATGGCGCCGCTGAGCACCGTCCACCAGGACCAGCTCAAGGCCCGCATGATCGTCGCCCAGCTCGGCGCGACGCGCAGCCCCGAGGCCCAGGAGCACTGGCTCCAGGAGCAGGTGGACAACGACGCCGAGATCGACGCGGCCATCGCCGAGTTCGAGGCAGCGGGCGGCAGCGTCGTGCCCACCTGGGCCGACTTCCGTGCCGGGTTCGACGCCTGGCGCGCGGCCCGCGACGAGCAGCTGGTGCCGGCCGCGACGAGCGGCGACTCCGTGCTGTACGAGCAGGTGCTCACCGAGGTCACCGAGCCGCTGAAGTCCACCTACGTCGACGCGCTCGACGCGGCGGCGGTCGCCGGCGACGAGTACGCCCAGGGCATCGCCGACGAGGCGCGGAGCGAGGCGGGCAAGGCGTCGATGGTGCTGATCACCACGCTGCTGCTCGCGATCATCGGGGTCACCGCGCTCGGTGCGGTGGTGGCCGGCGCGATCCGCAAGTCGGTCCAGCGGGTGCAGGGGTCGCTCGATGCCCTTGCCCGCGGCGACCTGACCGTCCGCGCCGACGTGCACAGCCGCGACGAGGTCGGCCGCATGGCGACCTCGCTGACCATCGCGCAGGACTCGCTCCAGCGCACCCTGGCCGGCGTGGTCGAGACCTCGGAGACCGTGGCGGCGGCCGCGGAGGAGCTGTCGGCGTCGTCGGACCAGGTGGCTGCGGGGTCGGATGAGACGTCGGCGCAGGCGGGTGTGGTGGCTGCGGCTGCGGAGCAGGTGAGCCGCAACGTGCAGGCGGTGGCTGCGGGTGCGGAGCAGATGGGTGCCTCGATCCGGGAGATCGCGCAGAACGCGAACCTGGCGGCGAAGGTGGCTGGTCAGGCGACGGCGGCGGCGGAGTCGGCGAACGATCAGGTGGCTCGGTTGGGGGAGTCCAGCCAGCAGATCGGGAATGTGGTCAAGACGATCACGAGCATCGCGGAGCAGACGAACTTGTTGGCGTTGAACGCCACGATCGAGGCGGCGCGTGCGGGTGAGGCGGGTAAGGGGTTCGCGGTGGTGGCCGGGGAGGTCAAGGAGCTGGCCTCGGAGACGGCGCGGGCTACGGAGGACATCGCGCGGCGGGTGGAGGCGATCCAGGCGGACACCACGGGTGCGGTGGCGGCGATCGGGCAGATCGCGGCGATCATCGCCTCGATCAACGACTACCAGCTGACGATCGCGTCGGCGGTCGAGGAGCAGACCGCGACGACGAACGAGATGTCGCGGGGGGTCGCGGAGGCGGCGACGGGGTCGGGGGAGATCGCGGTGAACATCGGTGGGGTCGCCTCGTCGGCGGCGTCGTCCTCGGAGGTGCTCGGTCAGATGGGTCAGGCCGTGGGCGAGCTCGCCCGCCTGTCCACCGACCTGCGCACCCGGGTGTCCGCCTTCACCTTCTGAGCGGTACCGGACAGACCGAGGCAGACCGACGCCCCGCCGCGCACCGCGGCGGGGCGTCGTCGCGCGAGGGCTCATTTCCGTGCGGATCCGGCCGATCGGTGGGCCGACGCCAGATCGCGCACACCGAGGAGCCAGCCCCATGAGCACCACCCACCCGTCGAGCACCGTCCCGGCCTCCCGCCGCTCCGGGTCGTGGTTCCGGAACCGCTCTGTGCGCACCAAGATCCTCACCGCGATCCTCCTGCTCGCCGCCGTGGCCCTCGCGTCCGGCGCCTACGCCGTGACCGCGCTGCGCGGCGCCGCGGCCGATGTGGAGACCCTCGCGGTCATCCAGTCCGACATCGTCGGCACCCGCGTCGAGGTGCAGCTGGGCCAGGCGCAGGCGCGGCTCGTCGTCGCCCAGCTCGCGGCGGCGGACGACCCCGCCCTGGAGCAGGCGTGGCTGGCCAAGCAGCAGGCCAACGACGCCGAGATGGCCGCCGCGATGGACGCCTACAACGCGTCCGAGGCCGCCGTCGACCCCAACTGGCAGGCCTTCGTCACCGACTACGCGGCGTGGTTGACCGCCCGGGACGAGCAGCTGGTGCCGGCCGCGACGGCCGCGGACATGGAGTCCTACACGCGGGTCCTGGAGACCGTCAGCCAGCCCTTGATCGACACCTTCGTGGCCGACCTCGACGGGATCGTCACCGGCACGGTCGCCTACACCGACGGGCTCGCGGACGCGTCCTCCGACGAGGCCAACCGCGCGGCCGTGATCCTCATGGTCAGCCTGGGCATCGCGCTCGTCGTGACCCTGGTGCTCGGTTTCGCCATCGCCGGCAACGTGCTCGCTGCGGTGCAGCGCGTGCGGAAGTCCCTCAACGCGATGGCGGCCGGTGACTTCACGGTGCGCGCCGACGTGGTCTCCGACGACGAGCTGGGCCGGATGGCGCACGCGCTGAACAAGGCGCAGGAGTCGGTGCGTGCCGCACTCGGTGGCGTCGTGGAGACGGCCGAGACGGTGGCGTCCGCCGCGGAGGAGCTCTCGGCGTCGTCGAGCCAGGTGGCTGCGGGGTCGGATGAGACGTCGGCGCAGGCGGGTGTGGTGGCTGCGGCTGCGGAGCAGGTGAGCCGCAACGTGCAGGCGGTGGCTGCGGGTGCGGAGCAGATGGGTGCCTCGATCCGGGAGATCGCGCAGAACGCGAACCTGGCGGCGAAGGTGGCTGGTCAGGCGACGGCGGCGGCGGAGTCGGCGAACGATCAGGTGGCTCGGTTGGGGGAGTCCAGCCAGCAGATCGGGAATGTGGTCAAGACGATCACGAGCATCGCGGAGCAGACGAACTTGTTGGCGTTGAACGCCACGATCGAGGCGGCGCGTGCGGGTGAGGCGGGTAAGGGGTTCGCGGTGGTGGCCGGGGAGGTCAAGGAGCTGGCCTCGGAGACGGCGCGGGCTACGGAGGACATCGCGCGGCGGGTGGAGGCGATCCAGGCGGACACCACGGGTGCGGTGGCGGCGATCGGGCAGATCGCGGCGATCATCGCCTCGATCAACGACTACCAGCTGACGATCGCGTCGGCGGTCGAGGAGCAGACCGCGACGACGAACGAGATGTCGCGGGGGGTCGCGGAGGCGGCCACGGGGTCGGGGGAGATCGCGGTGAACATCGGTGGGGTCGCCTCGTCGGCGGCGTCGTCCTCGGAGGTGCTCGGTCAGATGGGTCAGGCCGTGGGCGAGCTCGCCCGCCTGTCCACCGACCTGCGCACCCGCGTCTCGGCGTTCACCTTCTGATGGGCGCGCGGACGATGCGCACGGCGGCCGTGCTGGTGGCGGTCGGTCTGCTCGCGGCCGGCTGTGCCGGACCCGAGGCGGCGCAGGACGAGACCCAGCTGGTCGGTGTCGCGATGCCGACCACCGTGCAGGAGCGCTGGATCGGTGACGGCGAGAACCTGCAGGCGCAGTTCGCATCGCTCGGCTACGACGTCGACCTCGAGTACGCCGACGACGACGTGGACACCCAGATCGCGCAGATCACGGCGATGATCGACGCCGGGGCGGACGCCCTGGTGGTCGGTGCCGTCGACGGCAGCAAGCTCCGCGCCGTGCTCTCCCAGGCGGCGAAGGCCGGGATCGCGATCCTGTCCTACGACCGGCTCATCCGGGACAGCCCGGACGTCGGCTACTACGCCTCGTTCGACAACTGGAGCGTCGGCGTCCTGCAGGCGAACGCCCTGCTCACCGGCCTCGGCGCGATCGACGCGTCGGGAGCCCGGACGGCGGCCCCCGGGCCGTGGGCGGTCGAGATCTTCGCCGGCTCGCCCGACGACAACAACGCCACGGTGTTCTACCAGGGCGCCATGTCGGTGCTCCAGCCGTACCTCGACTCCGGCGTGCTCGTCGTTCCGTCCGGCCAGACCGACTTCGCCACCGTGGGGACGCCCGGCTGGAAGGGCGAGACCGCGGCGGCGCGCCTGCAGACCCTGACCGGTCCGTACCTGGCCGGCCTGCACCTGGACGGGATCCTCGCCCCGAACGACGGCATCGCGGTCGCCCTCCTGGACGCGGCTCGCTCGGGCCTCGGCTACGGCGGGGACGGGCCGGCCCTGCCGGTGGTCCCCGGTCAGGACGCCGAGCTCGCCTCGGTGCGCTCGATCGTCGCGGGCGAGCAGTACGCGACCGTCTACAAGGACACCCAGCAGCTGGCCGAGGTGGCCGTGCAGATGGTGCGCGACCTGCTGGCCGGCGACGAGCCCGAGGTGAACGACACCACGTCGTACGACAACGGCGTGCGGGTGGTCCCGTCCTACCTGCTGGCCCCGCAGCTGGTCACGCTCGACAACTACCGCGAGGTCCTCGTGGCCGGCGGCTACTACTCGCAGGACGAGCTGGGCACCCCGCCCGCTGGAGGATCGAAGTGACGACGACCCGCACGCGCGCCCGCTGGTTCTGGGACCGGCCCATCGGCGCCAAGATCGCGACGGCCCTCGTGGTGCTGGGCACCATGTTCGGGCTGGTCGGCGGCGCCGGCGCGGTCGCGCTCTACCGCGCCGGCGAGCACCTGCAGGACATGTCCGCGCTCACCGGCCGGCTGCAGTCGGCGATGGCCGAGCTGCGCACCGCGCAGGCCCGCAGCCACCTGCTGGTGCACCGCGCGGTCGAGGCACCGGACCCCGCGGTCCGCACCCAGCTGCTCACGTCGGCGGCCTGGGTGGACGGCGACGTCGCCCGGCAGATCGCCGTGATCGAGGAGTTCCCGCAGGCCGAGACCGCGCAGTGGGCTGACTTCGTCGAGCGCTGGGCGGCCTGGGTCGCCTACCGGGACGCCACGCTGCTGCCGTTCGTGCAGGCCGGTGACCAGGCCGGTCTCGGCGCGGCGATCCGGGCCAGCGCGGCCGCGGACCCCGACGCCGCCGGCCGGCCCCTCGCGCTCGCGCAGGGCCAGGTGGACGCGCAGGTCGACGAGATCCTCGCCGCTGGCCAGGCCGAGGTGGACCAGACGATCGTGGTGCTCGCCGTCGCGTTCGTGCTCGGTGCCCTGCTGTCCGGGACGCTCGCCACGGCGGTCACCCGCCGGATCACCCGTGCGGTCCGCGGCGTGCAGGCCTCGCTCGACGCCATGGCGGACGGCGACCTGACCGTGGCCTCCCCGGTCGAGTCGGGCGACGAGACCGGTCGCATGGCCGCGTCGCTCACCCGTGCCCAGACGTCCCTGCGGGCCACGCTCGCGGGGGTCGTGGAGACCGCGGCCGGCGTCGCGGCCTCGGCCGAGCAGCTCACGCAGTCCAACGGCCGCGTGGCCGGTGCGGCGCAGGAGACCAGCGCGCAGGCCGGGGTGGTCGCCGCGGCGGCCGAGCAGGTCAGCCGCAACGTCCAGGCGGTCGCGGCGGGTGCCGAGCAGATGGGCGCCTCCATCCGGGAGATCGCGCAGAACGCCACGGAGGCCGCCAAGGTGGCGCACAAGGCGACCGGCGTGGCCGAGGCCACCAACCAGCAGGTCGCCCGGCTCGGGGAGTCCAGCCAGCAGATCGGCAACGTGGTCAAGACGATCACCAGCATCGCGGCGCAGACCAACCTGCTGGCGCTCAACGCGACCATCGAGGCCGCGCGCGCCGGTGAGGCCGGCAAGGGGTTCGCGGTCGTCGCGGGGGAGGTCAAGGAGCTCGCGTCGGAGACGGCCCGCGCCACCGAGGACATCGCGCGCCGGGTCGAGGCCATCCAGCTGGAGACCGCGGGGGCGGTGTCCGCGATCGCGGAGATCAGCGCCATCGTCACGTCCATCAACGACTTCCAGCTGACCATCGCGTCCGCGGTCGAGGAGCAGACGGCGACGACGAACGAGATGTCGCGGGGCGTGGCCGAGGCCGCGACCGGCTCGGGGGAGATCGCCGTGAACATCACGGGGGTGGCCGCCGCGGCCCAGAGCAGCAGCGACGTGCTCGACGAGGTCGGCGGACAGGTCGACGAGCTCGCGATCCTGTCGCACCGCCTGCGCGACCGGGTCTCCGCCTTCACCTTCTGACCCGCTCACAACCCCTCCGCCCGCGCCGATAGGCAGCACGACGCCGGAATCCCGGTGACAGACCCAGGAGGAACCGTGACGAGGATCCGCGTGCTGGTGGTCGACGACTCGGTCGTCGTCCGCCGACTCGTCACCGACGCGTTGTCGAGGGACTCGGAGATCGAGGTCGTCGGGGTCGCGGCCAACGGGAAGCTGGCCCAGACGAAGGTGGCCCAGCTGGCCCCCGACCTGGTGACGATGGACATCGAGATGCCGGAGATGGACGGCATCGAGGCGGTCCGCGAGCTGCGCCGCTCCGGGTACCGGATGCCGATCGTCATGTTCTCCACGCTCACCGAGCGGGGCGCGTCCGCCACCCTGGACGCGCTCGTCGCGGGCGCCCAGGACTACGTGACCAAGCCGGCCAACGTCGGCAGCGTCCAGGAGTCGCTCGCGCAGGTCGCGCACAACCTGATCCCCAAGATCAAAGCGCTGGTCGGACCCGCCCGCAGCCGGGGCCCGATCGGCACCGCGGCGGCGACGCCCACGCGGCTCGCGGCCCTGCCGACGCCCGCACGGACGCGCGTCGTGGTCCGTCCGGAACCCGCCCCGCACCCCGTCCGCGCCGTCGTCGTCGGCTCGTCGACCGGCGGCCCGGAGGCGCTGTCCAAGCTGGTCGCCGCACTGACCACCCCGCCGTCGGTCCCGGTGCTCGTGGTCCAGCACATGCCCCCGGTGTTCACCCGCCAGCTGGCCGCCCGGCTCGACCGGCTCGGCCCGGCGCGCGTGGTGGAGGCCGAGGACGGCGCCGAGCTGCGTCCGGGCACCGTGCACGTCGCCCCCGGCGACCGCCACCTCGAGCTGCACCGCCGCGGCGACACCGTGCGGACCGTGCTCACCGACGGACCGCCCGTGAACTTCTGCCGCCCGTCGGTCGACGTCCTGTTCCGCTCCGCGGTCCGGGTGCTCGGCGGCGACCTGCTCGCGGTCGTGCTCACGGGCATGGGCGCCGACGGCCGGACCGGCTGCGAGGACGTGGTCGGTGCGGGCGGGACCGTGCTGGTGCAGGACGAGGCCACGAGCGTCGTGTGGGGGATGCCCGGCGCGGTCGCGACAGCCGGCTTCGCCCACCGCATCCTCCCGCTGCTGGAGGTGGCGCCGGCGATCGAACGGGTGCTCGCGGAGGCCCACGCCGGCGACAGGAGCGCCCGATGGGCCTGAGCCCGGAGTCGTTCTCCTTCGTCGCCGACCTGGTGCGGCGGCGCAGCGCCATCCAGCTGGCGCCCGGCAAGGAGTACCTCGTGGAGAGCCGGCTGCTGCCGCTGGCGCGCGAGGAGGGGATCGTCGACGTCGACGCCTACGTGATGCGTGTCCGCGGCGGGGGCCGCGAGGCCGACCTCGTCCGCGTGGTGGAGGCGCTGACCACCAACGAGACCTCCTGGTTCCGCGACTCCACCCCGTTCGGGGCGCTGCGCTCCACGGTCGTGCCGGCGGTGGTCGCCACCCGCGGGCCGGCCACCCGCCTGCGGGTGTGGTCCGCCGCGTGCTCCACCGGCCAGGAGCCGTACTCGATCGCGATGACGCTGGCGGACTGCCTGCCGTCGAGCGCCACGTTCGACATCCTCGCGACGGACCTGTCGGAGCAGGTGCTCACCCGCGCGCGGGCGGGCCACTACAGCCAGCTCGAGGTCAACCGTGGTCTGCCGGCGCCGATGCTCGTGAGGCACTTCGGGCGAGCGGGTGCCGGGTGGGAGGTCGCCCAGCAGCTGCGGTCGACCGTGACGTTCCGCGCGCACAACCTGCTCGACGCGCCCCCGGCCGGTGGTCCGTTCGACGTGGTGTTCCTGCGCAACGTGCTCATCTACTTCGACCTGCCCACCAAGCGCGCGATCCTGCGCCGCCTGCGCCAGGTGCTGCGCCCGGACGGTGCCCTGCTGCTGGGCGCCGCCGAGACCACCATCGGGGTCGACGACGACTGGGTGCGCATGCCCGCCGGCGTCGGCTCGATCTACCGCCCCGTCCGCCCGGTACCCGCCGCCGCGCCGGGCCTCCCGCAGCCCCGGACCGCGACGTGGTCCGTCCCCACGCCCGCCGTCCCCGCCCCCGTGCTGACCCGAGGAGCACCATGAGAGCGCTCGTGATCGACGACTCACGCACGATGCGGCGCATCGTGTCGGGGGCCCTGCACCCCCTCGGCTTCGAGACGTACGAGGCCGAGCACGGCCGCGCGGCGCTCGACCTGCTCGAGGACGGTCTCCATGTCGAGCTCGCCTGCATCGACTGGAACATGCCCGTGATGGACGGGCTCACGTTCGTCTCCGAGGTCCGCGCCAACCCGGCGTGGCGCAGCATCACGCTGATGATGGTGACGACCGAGAGCGAGCAGGGCCAGATCGTGCGCGCGCTCGCCGCGGGAGCCCACGAGTACCTCATCAAGCCGTTCACCCCCGACGCCATCCGCGGGAAGCTCGACCTGCTCGGGCTCGTCGCGGTCGAGGAGCACGCATGAGCACCGTCGTCGAGCACGACCAGGTCCTCGCCATCGCGCAGGAGGTCTTCGCCGCCATGGTCGACGGCGACGAGGGCCTGCTCCAGCCGTGGCCCGGCGAGCTGCCGGAGATCGAGGACGCCGTCGTCGCCTGGGTGGACCTGCACGGCCCGTGGCCGGGTCGCGCGGAGCTGCGGACGTCCGGCACGACGGCGAGCGACCTCACGCGCGCCCTCCTGGGCATGCCCGACGACGAGGTGGTCACGTCGCTCGACCTGGTCGACGCGTTCGGCGAGGTGGCCAACGTCGTCGGCGGCAACGTGAAGTCGCTCCTGCCGCTCCAGGGCAGCCTCGGCCTGCCGCAGGTGGCCCCCAGCGCTCCTCACGTGCCCGGCGCCCGGCTCGTGCAGGAGCTCCCGCTGTCCTGGCGCGGCCGCCCGTTGGTCGTCGCCGTGTGGGCGTTCGCCCAGCCCGCTCTCCCGGAAGGAACCCGCCTCTCATGATCCGAGTCCTCGTCACCGACGACAGCCGCGTGATGCGGCAGATCGTCATCCGCACCCTGCGTCAGGCCGGCTACGACTGGGACGTCCGCGAGGCGGCCGACGGCGCCGAGGCGCTGGAGGCCATCCGGGCCGACGAGCCCGACGTGGTCCTGTCGGACTGGAACATGCCGAACCTCAGCGGCATCGACCTGCTGCGCAGCCTGCGCGCCGAGGGGTTCGCGACTCCGTTCGGCTTCGTCACCTCCGAGGGGTCGCCGGAGATGCGCGCGCAGGCGGAGGCCGCCGGCGCCCTGTTCCTCATCGCCAAGCCGTTCACGCCCGAGGCGTTCCGCGAGGTCATCGACCCGGTGCTGGCATGAGCGCGCAGACGCCGCTGCCGTCCGCGAAGGACGTCCGCGAGCTGGTCGAGGGGCTCATCGGCCGCGACGTGCAGGTGACCACCGGGGGCGCGATGCTCGACCCCAAGGACGGCGACGGCACCCTGGTCGGCGTCTTCGTGGACAACCGGCACGCCCTGTCCGCGCTCGTCCTGCTGGACCTGCCGCTCGCGGCGTACATCGGCGCGGCGCTCGGCCTGGTGCCGGTGCGGGTGGCGGCCGACGCCGTCACGGAGGGCGTCCTGCCGCCCGCCCTCTCCGAGAACGCCGGCGAGGTGCTCAACGTGATGGCATCCCTGTTCAACGCCGAGGGTGCCCCCCACGTCCGGCTCGACGTGCTCTACGAGCCCCGCCACCCGGTGCCCGCCGACGTCGCCACGTGGGTGCTCGCGTACGTGCGCCGCACGGACCTGGACGTCGAGGTGGCCGGCTACGGAGCAGGCAGGTTCTCCCTCCTGGTCCTGTGAGCGCCTGTCACGGACTGTCCGTTCTGTCCGGAAGCCGCTAACGTCCCTCGGGTGCATCCCTTCACGCCGGTCCCGCGTGAGCGCTGGCACCGCCGCGACCTGCGGCAACGCTCGGCCGGTGGCCACCGCTGGTCACGCAGGTCGGCGCTGGTCCTGCTGAGCACGCTCGCGCTGGTGACCACGCCCATCGCCCTGACGCCGGCACCGGACCCCGTCGTGCCAGGGGACTTCGCGGCGCTCGTGACCTTGCGCGACGACGACGCGGCCGCCCGCTCGGGCGCGCGGGCGCCGGCGAGCACCCAGCCGACGACGACCGCGCCGACCACCCCGCCGCCGGCCACGACGTCGCCGTCGGCCCCGGCCCAGCCGGCCGCCCCGGCGCAGACCGCCGAACCCGCGGCCCCGGCCGCGCCCGCTGCGCCGGCTGCGCCTCCTGTGCCCACCGTGAGCGACGAGATCGTCACCCGCACCAACGCCGAGCGCACCAAGGTCGGCCTGGCACCCCTGGCCGTCTCGGAGTGCGGGACGCAGCAGGCCGCGGCCCGGACCGCCCTGCTCGTGGCCGAGGACCGCTTCGAGCACGACCCGCTGGAGCCCGTCCTCGAGGCGTGCGCCGCGCACGCCGTGGGGGAGAACCTGGCCCTCGGCTACCCGACGCCGCTGGCCGTGGTCGCGGGCTGGATGGGGTCCGACGGGCACCGCGCGAACATCCTCAACCCCACGTACACCCAGATCGGCGTCGCCTGTACTCCGAGCCCGAAGGGTCAGCTCTGCGCGCAGGTGTTCCTGGGCTGAGTACGCAACATCCGGGTCACACAGTTCTGCCACACTGCGCGCATGTCTTCGACCCCCTCCACGCAGACAGAGCGTCCTGCGCCCCCGACGAACGCCGTCGACCGCTACTTCAAGATCACTGAGCGCGGCTCGACCATCGGTACCGAGATCCGTGGTGGTCTCGTCACCTTCTTCACGATGTGCTACATCATCGTGCTCAACCCGCTGATCATCGGGACCGTCCAGTCCGGCGACGGGCTGTTCCTCGGTGGCGGGGACACCCCCAACCTGGCAGCCGTCGCGGCGACGACCGCGCTGGTCGCCGGCGTGATGTCCATCCTCATGGGGGTCGTCGCCAACTTCCCCCTGGCGCTCGCGGCCGGTCTCGGCCTGAACGCCGTCGTCGCCTACTCCATCGCCTCGCTGCCGGGCATGTCCTGGCAGGACGCGATGGGCCTGGTGGTCCTCGAGGGCCTGATCATCCTGGTCCTGGTGCTCACCGGCTTCCGCGAGGCCGTCTTCCGCGCGGTCCCGCTCGAGCTGAAGACCGCCATCAGCGTCGGCATCGGCCTGTTCATCGCGTTCATCGGCCTGGTCGACGCCGGCTTCGTGCGGATCCCCGCCAGCATGGCCACCCCGGTGGAGCTCGGCATCGCCGGCTCGCTGGCCAGCTGGCCGCTGCTGGTGTTCGTGTTCGGGCTGCTGCTGGCCATCATCCTCATGGTCCGCAAGGTCCGGGGCGCCATCCTCATCTCGATCGTGTCCGCGAGCGTGCTGGCGTTCTTCATCGAGCTGGTCGGCAGCATCGGCAGCAAGACCGACGAGACCGGCGCCGTGGTCAACCCCGCCGGCTGGTCGCTCGAGGTCCCGCACTGGCCCGAGGGCGGCATCTTCGCGACGCCGGACTTCTCGCTGGTCGGCCAGTTCTCGCTGTTCGGCTCCATCGAGTCCATCGGGCTCGTCGCGGTCATCCTGCTGGTGTTCTCGCTCCTGCTGGCCGACTTCTTCGACACGATGGGCACCATGGTCGCCGTCGGCGGCGAGGCCGG
Organism: Cellulomonas sp.; assembly: GCF_965229465.1. GTDB lineage: Bacteria > Actinomycetota > Actinomycetes > Actinomycetales > Cellulomonadaceae > Cellulomonas. Next base: position 2,443,542 of record NZ_OZ245882.1, read on the forward strand.
TCTGCTCGACCCCGAGGGCAACCCGCCGAAGACCAAGCAGATCCTCATCGTCGACTCGATCGCGGCGGCGGCCGGTGGCGCGGGCAGCGTCTCGTCCAACACCAGTTACATCGAGTCCGCGTCGGGCGTCGGTGACGGTGCGCGCACCGGGCTGGCGGCGGTCGTCACCGGCATCGCGTTCCTGCTGGCCACGTTCCTGTCGCCGCTGGTCGCGCTGGTCCCCTTCGAGGCGGCCACCCCGGCGCTCGTCGTCGTCGGCTTCCTCATGGTCACCCAGATCGCCGGCATCAACTGGCGCAACTGGGAGGTCGCCATCCCGGCGTTCCTCACGATCATCATCATGCCGTTCTCGTACTCCATCACCGCGGGCATCGGCGCGGGCATCATCACATTCGTCGTGATCAAGCTGGCCGTCGCCAAGGTGCGGGAGATCCACCCGTTCATGTGGGTGGCGTCGGCGATGTTCGTCGCCTACTTCCTCATCGGCCCGATCAAGGCCGCGCTCGGCATCTGACCGCGCACGCCCCGGAGGCCGGGCCCGACAGGGACCCGGCCTCCGGCATGCGTGCTCAGCGGCGGACGGCCGCGACGATCGTCTCGACGGCGGGCAGCAGCTGGCCGAACGACTTCCGGTAGACCGCCGCGTCGCCGCTGTAGGGGTCGATCACGTCGTCGTCGGCCGGGCGGTGCGCGGACAGCCCGCGGCGCGTCGCCGCGACCGGCACGAGCGCCCGGAGGCGGTCCGCGGTGGTCGCGTTGGCGCCGGGGAGGGTGGCGGGGTCGATGTCGCCGACGAGCCGCGCGAGCTCGCGCAGCGTGAACGTGCGGCGCACCGCCGCGGGGACCAGCTCGACGATGGCCGAGCGGTGCCGACGGGTCAGCGCCAGCACCAGGTCCGCCTGCTGCACCATGCCGGGGGTCAGCTGGCGGGCCGCGAAGCCGTCGGGGGACACCCCCTGCGCGGCGACGAGGGCCGCCATCTCGTCGGGCATCGGCCAGCCGACCATCGCGCCGGTGCCGGCAGACCCGACCTCGATCGCCGGTACCAGGCCGCCGCCTTCGCGCCCCTGGTACGTCGCCCCGAGGCCGGCGGCGAGCAGGCGCTCGACGGCCGGCGACCGGCAGATGTTGCCGGTGCAGACGACGAGGACGCGCAGGGGCTCGGCCTGGTCAGCGGGGGTCATGGCACCATCTTGCGGTCCGCGGGGGCAGTTCCGGGCATCGCGTGACCCGATCGGCGCAGAGTTTCCACCCGCCCCGACAGGGGGACTCAGGACGCGCCGGTACGATTCCGACCGCGGTCGCCCTGCCGGGCGGCGTTCCGGCCAGGGGGAGAGAGACGTCGTGACGCACCCTGGGTGGGGATCCGACTGGGACGGTCAGCCGGTCCCGGAGGCGCCGCAGCACCCCGAGACGGTCCGTCGACGACGCACCAGCTACGTCCGCGAGCGCCGACGCCGGACGGTCCACCGCGTGCTCCTCGGCTGCGGTCTCGCGCTGCTGGTGGTCGTCGGCCTGGGCGTCTGGCTGGTCACCGACGCGCTGCGCGCGGCCGGCGCCCTCGAGGCCGCCCGCGCCGACGTGAAGGACCTCCAGGCGCAGGTCACGGCGGGCGACTCGGCCGCGGCCGACAAGACCCTGGTCCAGCTCCAGGCGCACTCCTCGACGGCTGCTCGCTCGACGCGCGGACCCGCGTGGACCCTGGCGGGCGTCCTGCCGTGGGTCGGACCGAACGTGCGGGCCGTGCACACCGTGGCCGACGCGGTCGACGACCTCGCCCAGAACGCCCTGCCGTCCCTCATGCAGGCCACGACACTCGTCGACCCCGCGGCGCTGGCCCCGGTCGACGGGCGGGTGGACCTGCGACCGCTCCAGGACGCCGCACCCGCCATCGTCGCGGCCGACGACTCCGTGCAGCTCACCGCCCAGCGGCTCGAGGACCTCGACACGTCCTCGCTGCTCGCCCTCGTCGCCGAACCCGTGGAGACCCTGCGCGACCAGGTGGCCGACGTCGCCGTGACCACCGCCACGGCCGCCCGCGCCGCGCTGCTGGTGCCCGCGATGATGGGTGCCGAGGGGCCGCGCAACTACCTGGTACTGGTGCAGAACAACGCGGAGCAGCGCGCCACCGGCGGCATCCCCGGCTCGGTGCTGCTCCTGCACGCCGACGCCGGTGCGGTCACCGTGGTCGGGGAGCGGGCGGGGGGCTCGCTCAGCGGGCTGGCAGAGCCGGCCCTGCCCCTCACGGACGCGGAGAACGCCCTGTTCGGCACCCTGCTGGGCACCGACATGCGCGACGTCACGTTCACCCCGGACTTCCCCCGCAGCGGCGCGCTGGCCAAGGCGATCTGGGAGCAGAAGGTGGGCGGGACCATCGACGGGGTCCTGTCCATGGACCCGGTGGCGCTCGGCCTGGTCCTCAAGGCGACAGGCCCGGTGGCGCTCTCCGACGGCAGCACGCTCGGTGGCGACGACGCCGCGCAGACCCTGCTCAACCAGGTCTACCTGGACATCGAGGATCCCCAGGAGCAGGACGCGTTCTTCTCCGACACGTCCCGCTCGGTGTTCTCCGCGGTGGTCGGCGGGCAGGGCGACGCCCCCGCGGTGATGGGCGCGCTGGCCGAGGCGGCCCGGCAGGGCCGGCTCATGGTGTGGTCCGCCGACGAGGACGAGCAGGCGAGTCTGGCGCCGACCGTCCTCGGTGGGGCGCTCCGCGGGGTCGATGGCGACTCGCCCGTAATCGGCGTCTACCTGAACGACGGGACGCAGGCGAAGGTGGGCTACTACCTGGACCTGACCGTCGACGCGGAGGCGACGGAGTGCCGGCCGGACGGGTCGCAGATCGTGCACGCGGTGGTCACGCTGGCGTACGACGCGCCCGCCGACGCGGCCGAGCTGCCCTCCTACCTGGTGGGTCTGGACGACATTGTCCCGCTGGGAGACATTCGGACAAATGTGCTCATTTATGCCCCCGACGGCGGTGGTATCGAATCGGTCCGGGTGAAACCCGAGCCGCAGGGGCTGAACGCCCAGCTCCACGACGGACTAGGCGTAGGTGCGCGGACATTTACCCTCAAACCGGGCGAGAGTGGGACGCTGGACCTGCAAATCGTGACCGGCCGGAAACAGACCGGAAACGTGCATATCCGAACCACTCCCACAGCCCGCCAAAAGGGTGACGTAGTCCTGGGTTCCGCATGCGAGAAGTAGCAGGTACGGTTGCCCCTAGTCACATCTCGCCACTCCTGTAACACGACCGTCCGGGGGGACACCCAAATGAAGATTCGTCGCACCGCTCTGGTCGCAGTTGCTGCCGTGGCACTCGCGCTCGTTCCGTCTGCCGCTTTCTCTTATGGCGCCAGCGACTACACCAACAAGGGCACGGTTTCCGACACCACGCCCGCCGCCGGTGAGAGCTTCACCGTCACGGTCGCCGGCCCCGCCGGCGCGTCGGTGACGCTGACCATCACCAGCAACCCGGCCTCCATCCCCGACTCGGCGATCACCATCGCGGGGACGAAGTCGCTCGCCAAGGTCACCAACGCCTCTGGTGTCGCTGTCTTCACGGTGACGCTCAGCCAGGCCGGGACGTTCACGCTCGTCGCCACCGACACCGCCTCTGGTGCCGTCCTCAGCACGCAGACCGTGTCCGTCGCGGCCGCTGCCGGTGCCGCGGGCAGCCTGAGCTCGACCGGTTCCAACGCGCTCCCGATCGCCCTCGGCGCCGGTGCGCTGGTCCTCGTCGGCGCCGGTGGCGTCGTCGTCGCCCGCCGTCGTCAGGTTGGCGCCGCGGCCTGAATGGCCTAGCACCTCACACGAGAGCCCCGCACCGGTTGGTGCGGGGCTCTCGTGCGTCCGGGGCAGTCGACCCGGAGGGCGATGGGTTCACCGCAACCACGCGGCCGGCAGGCCCCCTGGCTGGCGCCGGGTTGAGGGAGCAGCTGATACCGGAGCGCCTGACGGGGGCATCAGCCTCTAGGAAGTCGCTCCGGACTTCCTCAGGCGCTCTGAGCGCCCCCAGGGGGCGCACGTCGTCCGGGCGGTCTCATCCTCGCTGAGCCGGGCATGACAACGGCCCCGGACCGAGGAGGTCCGAGGCCGTCGTGACGGTGCTGGTGCGATCAGCTGCCGGGGCGCTGGTGCTGGGCCGGAGCGTTCTGCGCCTGCTGGCGGCGGAAGTCCTTCAGCTGCGTCTCGCTCAGCGAGTCCCCAGGCCACAGTGTCGTCGGCCCGGAGACCGCCGCGGGCGAGGTCGACTCAGGCACCTGGGGAAGGCGCCCCGTCGGCGGGGACTTGCGCTTCTTGCGACTGGTCCGACCGGAGTCGGCGGACGTGGCCGGCGTCGGGGTGTAGTCGTAGTACGCGTACTGCTCGCCCTGCTTGCGCCTCTGCCGGTTCACGACGATGCCGAGAATGCGAGCACCGACGGTCTCCAGGTTGCCGACCGACTCCGCGAGCTGGCTTCGGTGGAGCTTGTCTGCACCGACGACCAGGAGGGCTCCGCCGGTCAGTTTGGCGAGGATCGCGGCGTCCGTCACCGGGAGCAGTGGAGCGGTGTCGACGATCACGACGTCGTACTGCTTCGTCAGCTTGTCCAGCAAGTTCGCCATCGCGAGGGAACCAAGGAGCTCGCTGGGGTTCGGCGGCACCTGGCCGGCCGGGAGTACGTGCAGGAAGCCGTTGCCCCAGGGCTGGATGACGTCCTCGACGCTCGCGCGGCCGATGAGCACCGTGGTGAGCCCGACGCTGCCCTCGAGGCCCATGTACTTGGCGACGGACGGGCGGCGAAGGTCGGCGTCGATGAGCGCGACGCGTGTGCCGGCGTCGGCCAGCGTGATCGCCACGTTGATCGACGTCGTCGACTTTCCCTCGCCGGGGAGCGACGAGGTGATGACGATCGATTGCGGACGGTCGGCGATGTCGAGGAACTGCAGGTTCGTGCGCAGCCGCCGGAATGCCTCGGACCGCTGGCTGTGGGGACTGCTCTGAACGATCAGCGGGTGCTGCGGCGCGTCGTCGTCGTTCGGGATGATCCCGATGACGGAGGTGTCCGTGACACGAGCGACGTCCGCATCCGAGCGGACGCGGGTGTCGAGGATGGCCCGAAGGATGGCCACGCCGATACCCAGACCGATGCCGAGCAGAACGCCGAGCGCAATGTTGAGCTTGAGGTTCGGGGAGGCCGGCGACAGGGGGGCTGTCGCGTCTCGGACGAGCGAGATCTTCACCGCGGAGGTGCTGCCGTCCTCAGGCGCTTCCAGGTCGCTGATGACCTCCTTGAACTCTTCCGCGATCGCGTCAGCCAGAGCGGCGGCGATGGCCGGGTTCTCGTCCGTCACGGTGACGTTGATGAGGGACGTGTTGACAGGCGACTCGGCGGCCACTCGCTCCGCGAGTGTCTCGGCGCGTTCATCCAGTCCCAGGTCCTCGATCACAGGGTTCAGGACGAGCGGGCTGGTGACCAGCTGGGTGTACGTCGTGACCTGCTGGCGGCTGTAGTTGGCGCCCTGGAGGAGGTCACTGTTGGTCGCGTCCCCCTGCACGGAGACGAACAGCTGCGTCGTGGCCTGGTACATCGGGGTGGCCGCGAAGGACGCGGCGATCGCTGCGCTCACGCTCAGCACGGCGATAGCGAGTATCGAGAGCCAGCGCTTGCGCAAAATGACCAAATAGTCCTGTAGCTCCACGAACTCTCTCCCGATCCCCTGCGCACGACGTGTGGCGCGGCCACGATTCTCTCACGCGATCCCAGCAGCGATCTCTTGCGGGTGATCCTCAGGGTGACGTTGACGGCGGGGCCCGAAATGTCTGTTTAGTGCCATGCCATCCAACATTTGTCGGGGTACGATTGCCGCTCATTTGGCTGACCTGAGACCAGATGGCCGACGATCGCGGGGGCGTGGCATGACTGATCAGGAAATCAGGCATCAGCATGCGCCGGTGATTCCGTCGCAGAGGAGCCGCGCTGCGGCTGTTCCGATCGCCCTGGGCTCTGGCACGTGGTGGCGCCGCTATTCAACCTTGGTCGCGATCACTGATGCTTTCGCCGTCCTTGTCGCTGTCGCTGTCGCCTACATCGTTCGGTTCGACATCTCTGGCCTCGCAACCGTCTCCGGCGAGTTCGCCCCCACGTACCTGGCCGTATCGGTGACATTGGCGGGCGCCTGGCTTGCCGCGCTCGCGCTGGGCCGCACCCGCGATCGGCGTGTTGTGGGCTCGGGCACCGCCGAGTACTCCCAGGTCTTCACCGCCACCTGGCGGCTGTTCGCGACCGTTGCCGTCTTCGCCTTCGTGTTCCGCATGGAGATCGGACGCGGATATCTCGGCTTCGCGGCGCCCGTCGGTCTCGCGCTGATCCTGGTGAGCCGCTATGGCTGGCGGCACTGGCTCCATCGGCGTCGCAAGCGAGGCGAGATGCAGTCCAGCGTTCTGGTGATCGGACATCGGGACAAGGCGGCACGGTTGATCACCGAGCTGCACCACAACCCGCTGGCCGGATACGGGGTCGTCGGGGTCTGCGTGCCCACAGGCGAAGTGAGCGCGGGCGAGATGGTCAGCGGCGTACCAGTGCTCGGATCCATGGACCAGGCAGCGACGATCGCGGAGGCGATCGGGGCATCTGCTGTCGCGGTTACCGGCGCGGACACGATCACGTCCGAGACGGTGCGCCAGCTCGGCTGGGATCTTGAGGGCAAGGGAATCGATCTCGCGCTCACTCTCACGCTGCTCGACGTGGCCGGGCCGCGCGTGATCATGCAGCCGGTCAACGGCCTGCCTCTGATGTACGTCGATGAGCCCAGATTCACTGGAGGTCGGTACGTCGCGAAGTCGGTGTTCGACTGGATGGCTGCTGCCGTCATCACCGTGCTGCTCTCGCCGCTGCTCCTGGTACTCGCTGCGCTCGTCGGTCTCACCAGCGCCGGACCTGTGTTCTACACCCAGGAGCGGATAGGCAAGGACGGCCGGCGATTCAAGATGATCAAGTTCCGGTCGATGGTCACGGACGCGCACTCCCGGCTCGGCGAGGTCCTCGCCCTCGAGGGTGTCGACGAGGTTCGGATGTTCTACAAGCCGAAGAATGACCCGCGCGTCACGAAGGTGGGACGCCTGATCCGTCGGTACTCGCTCGACGAGCTACCCCAGCTCCTCAACGTGCTGCGTGGCGAGATGAGCCTCGTCGGGCCACGACCTCAGATCGATGCGGAAGTCGCGCAATACGACCGAGCCGCTCACCGACGTCTGTTGGTGAAGCCTGGTCTGACTGGCCTGTGGCAGACCTCCGGCCGTTCCGAGCTCTCGCCGGAGGCAGGCATACGCATGGACGTGACTTACGTGGAGAACTGGACGCTCTTCGGCGACGCGCTCATCCTGGCCAAGACGGCGAAGGCCATGCTCTCCACGGCCGGGGCCTATTGATGCGGACGAGTACTACCAAGAGTTCGACGAGCAGCATCGCAGTCGGGTCGAGCCAAGGCGGGCCCAGGCGGCGGGCACTCGTGGTCTCGCCCTCGTTTTTCGGCTACGAGCACGCAATCACGCAAGCTCTTCGTGACGCCGGACTAGAAACTCGCTTCCTGGACGAGCGGCCTGCCAACAGTGCGTTCGCCCGGGGTCTGTTCAGGGCGATCCCTCGTCTCACTCGGCCGTGGAGCGAGGTCTACTTCCGTCAGGCCCGGCGCGCTCTGGCCGACGTCGACCTCGATCTGGTCCTCGTCATCAAAGGCGAGTTGACGCCCAGGACGTTTCTCGACGAGCTGAGGCGGGATCATCCGCGAGCAGTCGTCGTGTATTACGCGTACGACTCGATGGCCGAGTCGGGGGGATACGCGCGACTCCGTGACCTGGTCGACGTTGCACTGACGTTCGACCGCGACGACCTCGCCAGGGACAGCGCACTTCGTTACTACCCACTCTTCTACACGCACGAGTTTCGCACCGGTGACGGACTCTCAGGCTGGGATCACGACGTCGCATTCATCGGCACCGTGAACCCGGAGAGGTACAGCGTGGCGAGGGCGATGTCGCGTGAGTTCCCGAACTCGTTCGTCCACCTGTACTCGCCGGCTCGCTGGTATGTGCCTCTGCAGAAGCTGCGATCACCAAAGTATCGGGCCATAGATACACGCCATGTCTCGACCGTGAAGCTGCCTCGAAGCGCCGTGGCCGACGTCTTCCGGCGTTCGCGCGTCGTTGTCGACCAACAGAAGTCCGGTCAGGGCGGCCTGACGATGCGAACGTTCGAAGCACTTGCTTCAGGCGCCGGTCTCGTGACTTCGAACGAGACGATCCGCGCGGAGGCCTTCTATGACGACCAGCGGGTGGCAGTGGTACCGCACGACGATCCGACCGCGACCGTCACGGCAGTTCGGACGATGCTCACGTCTGGATCAGCGAGGTCGACTCCCGACTCGTTCGCCGAGCACTCCATCGACTCGTGGGTCCGTGGACTACTGACGTTCGCAGACGCCTGGGCTGCAGCCGCCCCGCGTGAGACGGCCTGGGCGACGGGCAGTGGGGCAGCTCCGTTGAAGGTCGTGTTCGATGTCATGGGTGCGCCCCAGCAGTCCGGCGGAATGAACCTGTACGCATCCGAGCTCGTCCGTTCGTGGCATGCCCTGGGCAACGGCGACCGACTCACTGTGGTCGGCGGTAGTTGGGCGAAGGATGCGTTCAGCGATCTCGCCGGAGTGCGCGTCCGAACGGCGCCCGACGCGAACGTCGTCGGGCGGAGCCTGACGCAGCTGGTGGGGACCGCGATGGTCTACTGGCGCTCCGGCGCCGACGCGGTTGTCTCCGCAAGCCCGATCGTCACGCCGCTGGTGCCGCGCTCCGCCCGTGTGTGCGTTGTCCACGACTGGCGGCACATCAAGAACCCCCATGAGTTCTCGAGCGCGCAACGCGTCTACCGACAGCTGTGGAGAGCGTCGGCTAGATGGGCGGGCAGGGTCGTTGCCATCTCGTCGAAGACAGCACGAGAGACGCGAGCGATCAATCCCGGGGCGCAACCCGTCGTCGTCGAGAACGGCCGCGATCACGCGCGCAGATGGATCGTGTCGCCACTCACGAACGCCGTCCCGTCCATCGTGACCTTCGGCCACCACCCGAACAAGCGTCCTGAGCTCGTCATCGATGCGGTGGCGAAGTCGGACGAGCTTCGAGAGGCCCGCGCCGTCCTGACCATTCTCGGGGCCCGTGGAGAGTATGCGCACGCGCTTCGCCAGATGGCTGTGGAGCGAGGTATCGGCTCGATGGTCGAGCTCCCGGGGTTCGTCGACTCTGACGACTACGAGCGGATCATCTCAGGCGCGAGCGTAGTGGTGCTCGCGTCGAGTGACGAGGGTTTCGGGCTGCCGGTTGCCGAGGCGCAATTCTTTGGGGTTCCTGTCGTCGCTACGTCGGACAGTGGCCTCGATGAGTTGCACACAGGGCTGATCGTGGCGGAACCGGACGGGCCTGCACTATCCCGCGCGCTAGCTCTCGCAGCGGGGAACCGCGGCGACGTCAGGGCGGAAGGCAGTCGAGCCTGGGCGGACACAGCGGCCGAGCTGCGCGACGTGGTGACCGACCTCCAACGCCCGCACCGAGTCGCCGATGCCGTAGGAGTCGAAGGATGATGCTCGTTCAGCTGCTCGTCGGTCTGTTGCCGGCGTCTGGCGTGAAGAACTGGATGCTGGGCCGCTTGGGGCACGACGTGCACACCACCGCATCGATCGCGCCCACTCTGATCCTTGGAAGAGTCCACCTCGACATCGACGCGCACGCGCGCATCGGCCCGCTGAACGCTCTGCGGAGCACCAACCTCCGCGTCGGCGAGCATGCAGAGATCGGCCAGCTGAATTGGATCTCGGCTGCCCCCTTCCTCGTCTCGGAATCCTCGGTGGATATCGCAGGCTCCCTGGTGCTCGGCGCGCATTCGTCCTTGACAAATCGTCACTACCTCGACACCTCTGGCGGCGTGCAGGTTGGTGCGTTCGCGACCGTTGCGGGCGTACGAAGCGTCTTCATGACCCACGGTATCGAGGCCGCGGACAATACCCTCGTTACGCGCGCCATCCGTATTGGCGACTACGCGATGGTGGGTGGGAGCTGTAAGTTCGTGCCCGGAGCGGTCGTCCCGGACAGGTCCATCGTGGGAATGGGCTCTGTTGTCATCCGCGGTCTGACCTTGGCTGGCGCGCTCTATGCCGGATCTCCCGCGACCTTCAAGCGTGCCGCAACACAGGGGGCCTACTTCAGCCGGACTGTCGGCAAGGTTCCCGTCCGGCCGCGCACGGCCAAAGCTCCGGACGCGACGACGTCGTGAGCAGATTCAGCGCCTGGACCCGGACCGGTGAACCTCGCAACAGGGTTGTTCGGCACGAGTTGGGTGTCCACCAACTCGTGGGGGCACTTCTCGTCAGTGTTACCGTCTTGGTGATCAGCTTCTTCGCGGTGACGTCCGTAGGATCGTTTCTAACGGACGCTCCTGGTCTGCTGAATCGTGATCTCACCCGATTCATTGTCAGCGCCTCACTCGTCGGAATCAGCATTCTTGGCTACGTTGCTTGGCCCAGCAGATGGAACCTGCTCGCTCACTCCCAGTTGATATTCGGTATCGTCGCCTATGTTATTCCTCTGTACTACATAGACGTCTCCCGAAATGTCGGAGCTGGCGTGTGGGACTCCTACGCGCGAATAATCGGAGCAGGCTTTGTTGCCGCTCTTGTGGGTGTAGTCGTGAGCAATTACTCCGGTGGCTGGCTGAGTGGTGCAGCGTCACGGGTAGCGGCGCGAGTGCAAATCGCGACCAGATCGGGCGTCACCTCTCGCCGCGTCGCGACGCTCCTGGGCGCGTCGATCCTCGGATTGCTTGTGAGCTTTGCTGTCATGGGATTCATTCCTGCGTTGGCGCCGGATCCCTACGCAGCAAAGTTCTTCAGGGGAGCCTACGCCGCGTCCTATCAGCCTGTTGCCCCTCTCTACCGTGCATCGTCCAGTCTCATCTCGGTTCTACTGCCGCTCGCCGCTGTTTTTGCTTGGACACAGCGGACCGCGCGATGGACCGCCCTACTCGGCGGGTCGGTCCTTTGCATGATTCTCACGCTCCAACGCGGCCCGGCGGTCGGCGGCGTCCTCCTATTTCTTGGCGTTCTTGCAGCGGGGCGTCGCGCGAGAATGCCGTGGTACTTCCTAGCACTGTTCGCCGTCTACTTCTTGGGAAGCGCAGTGTATGCACTGCTCAACGCTCTCGGTTTCGGCGCGTACGGGCAAGCGAGCTCGATGAACTTCATCGAGAGCGTGGCCGCTGGGGCACCCGACATCGCCGACCAGCTTGCATTCATGACTCGATGGTTGGCCGACCCCGTCTACTCGGACGGCCGGACCTTCGTTGGCGGCCTTGTGCCCGGCAACTATGAATGGAACCCGTCGGTGTGGACGCTATCCATTACAAATCCAGGAGTCGACGTCGCCGCGATCAGCTCGGGTGGATACAGGCTTCCCCCGCAAGTCTGGGGAATGGTGAGTTTTGGTTGGGTCGGTGTTTTCGCCGTCAGCCTGCTGTATGGGTGGGCGCTTGGCCGCCTAACGCGGACCATGCGCCAGGTCATCCCCAGTGACCGCATTGAGAACACGGTCGCGTTGTTCGTCGTCATCGGAGCGGCAATGGACTTGTTCACACGCTTTTATGCGATGTCCTACATCATGCTGGTGCAGCTCGCGGCCGTGCTCTTCGCCGTTGGCGTGGTGGCGGCGGCGGGCGGCAACCTTCCCGGTGATGAGCGCAACCTGACTCAGTCTCAACGTGGGGGCGCTCGGTCAAAGCTCGTCCGGTCGTCACTCGATCGGCAACCGACTGCGGTTCCCATGACCCACAAGGGTGATTCATGAACTCGCCCGTGCATGTGTGCATCGTCAACTACCGATCGGCGGGCTACCTGCGAGCATGCGTGGAGTCGATGCTCCTGACGGCGGTCTCCAGCATCACGATCGTGGACAACGCATCGGGCGCGGATGAGCGCGCGGAACTGCACGCGGTCTCGGCCCTTGACCCGAAGATCTCACTCCTCCTGAACGACACCAACCTGGGATTCGCAGGAGGCGTCAACCGTGCGGTGCAAGCGTCACCTGCAGGCGACGACGATCTGATCTGGATCGTGAACCCCGACACCACGGTCTCCGGCGACGCGCTCGACCGCCTGGCCCAGGTCCTCGACAACGACACCATGGACATTGTGTCGCCCGTCATCTTTACCGGTAGCAGTTCGAATACGACCATCTGGTACGCCGGAGGATGGATCGACTACGCAAAGGGCGTGACGTGGCATGACGAGAAGATGCCACAAACGGACCTACAGAGTATCCCCACCGGGTTCATCACCGGCGCGGCGCCAATGATGCGACTACGGACGTGGCGTCAGCTCGACGGCTTGCGGGAGGAGTTCTTTCTTTACTGGGAGGACGTCGAATTCAGCGCTCGCGCGCTCAGCGCTGGTCTGCGACTAGGTGTTGTTCCTCAAGCGAAGATCTGGCATGCCCAAGGCGGATCCGTCGGGACTTCAGGCGGCGGCATGAGCGCCGGGTATTACTACTACGGCCAGAGGAATCGGATCCTTGTTGTACGGCCGCGTGTCGGTCTACTGACGATCCTCGCCGGGTCGGGGTTCAGGGAGACGGCACGGCTTATCGTCAAGCCGGCGCTTCTGGAGTCTGCGCCACGTCTGCCCAAGCTCAGGGCATCGATACGCGGCATCCGCGATGGTATCGGTGGTGTGACGGGGCCGGTGGTGACCGATGGTCGAACGACGAGGCGCGGTGCCCTCGGCCGGGGGGGTAATGCAAGTGAATGACCAGCCCGTCGCAGGGGATGGCGGTCAAGCCAATCATCCAACTGGTTCCGTCGCCACTCTGGGTGCGTACGACCGTTTCAACTATGGCGACCTGCTCTTCCCGCTGGTTCTGGACGACGCGGCCGCTCGACTCCGGCTGCGCCCGCTATCGCACTTTTCGGTGCGCGCCGCCGATATGAGCAACTTTGCTGGCTTCACGTGCCACTCGCTCGCGTCGAAGGAGTTTGCGGGCGCCACCGGTGTCCTTGTCGGAGGTGGTGAGGTGCTCGGCGCGCGTTGGGGCCAAGCTCTGATCTCGCAAACGCCTGCACCATTCGACAAGGCACTGCTGGCCCTCAACAAGATCTCCGCTCGTGGGCTCGACCTCTATTCGATGTGGCGGCTTGGTGGCAGTGACTTGTCGCCCTTCATTCCCACCGTCGGACCGGACCGTCGACTCGCGACGAACGCAATCGGTGCCTCGTCGATCGCGATGCTGCCACCGCGGTATCGGGCTCATGTGATCGAAGTACTTGCCTCCGCTGCATACCTGAGCGTCAGGGATTCGGCCGGACTAGAGCTGCTGCGCGGGGAAGGATTGCGGCCCACGCTGGCGCCCGACAGCGCCTCCGTGCTGGCGAGGTTGTATCCCGTCCCTCGGGTCGACAACGGAACTCTTGTCGTCCAATGCTCGTGGAGCTGGTTGCGCAGGAACTTGTCGCCGTTTCTTCAGTTCGTGCGCGAGGCTTCTAGTCAGTACACTCAGATTGCTCTCCTGCCGATTGGCCTTGCGGGCGGTCATGGAGATTCGGAGGCATTGCGACGCGTCCAGAGTGCGGTGCGTCGAGAGAATGTCCAGGTTGTTCAGGTCCGTCATATTTGGGATATCGCCGAAGCAATCGCACAATCCGCTGCGTTCGTCGGCTCCAGCCTTCACGGCCACGTCACTGCGATGGCCTATGGTGTCCCCTCCGTCGCCCTTGCCGGGATATCGAAGCTCACCGCCTACGTGGAGACTTGGGGTGATGACGCAATCCCGGTCGTGGCGCCCCTTGATCTGTCGGCAGCTGTTGTTCGTGCAAGGTCAGCCAACTTCGCTTTTCTGCTTGAGCGCGCCGACCGTCTCGCCGACCTGGCCGACGTAAGCACGCGGCGTGCCCTTGCTTCTCTAGCTGAACAGCAATCCTGATGGCGGCACCTACGAAATCGCGGTTGATCGCTCTGCTGTCGGGTCCGTCCACCATCGTCGCCAGCCGTGTAGCTTCCGCTGCACTGGGGCTATTGAGCGCACCGATTCTCGCCAGGTCGCTCGGGACCGAAGGTCGCGGCGAGACGGCCGCTGCTCTGGCTTTGACCGGACTTCTGCCGATTGCGCTTTCGATGGGCATCCCGATTGTCGCGAGACGACGCGCAGCACACGATGACCGTGTTGCGGAGACTGTTCGCACCATTCGTTTGCTCGGTCTCGTGGCTGGGCTCGTCGGGGCCCTAGTCGGCTGGGGCTCGGCGGCCTTGGTGCTGGACTCCCTCGACACTCAGGCGCAGGTGGCGCTGATCGTTGCGAGTGCAGGCTGCAGTGCCGCCGGGCTCTTGTGGATCTCGGACGTCAATATACTCATGGGGCAGGAACGTCACGGGAGCTTCGCGGTCGTGAACCTCGTGGCAGCGAGTGTGTTTGTGGCGCTAGTTGCTGTCGCCGCGCTCACCAACTCGATTTCTGTCGCGGTAGTCATTTGGCTGAATCTGGCCGCAATGGTTGGCACCCTTGTGGTCTCCAGCCTCCTTGTTCGCGCGCCGCTCAGAGGGCCACGGGCGAGCGCGTCCGTACTTCTGCGTGAGTCCCGCCGGTACTACGGTGCGCAGGTCGCCGAGGCAGCGTCGTATCGGCTCGATCAGTTCTTTGCCTTACCGATCATTGGCGCCCAGGCGGCGGGCCTCTACTCGGTTGCGGCAACGATCGCGTTGCTTCCGATGGCGGTTGGGCAGGCAATCGGGTCCAGCACATTCCGGTCGTTCATTCGTGCCCACAGCAACGGGACGCTTGACGATGTACTCCGGCGAGATGTTCGAGGAGCGATGGTCGCCGGCTGGGCATCCGCGCTCGCTGTCGGCGCCGCGACGCCAGTCATCGTCTTGGTATTCTTCGGTCAGCAGTTCGCTGGCGCAATCATTCCGGCGTTCATAGCTGCCGCCGGCGCGGTCGCGGTGGTGGCCGGATACGTCGTAAACTCGGGCCTGGTGGCGCTCAACAAGGGCTGGCAGCAGACCACATCTCAGGTCGCTGGACTCGTAGTGGGTGTGGGGCTTCTCGTTCTGCTGGGCCCACGGCTGGGCGCGATCGGTGCAGCAATCGCGTCGTCTTGTGGCTACTGGGTCACGTTCCTCGTCGGATGCGGAGCGGCACGGGTACGGGGCCGTGAACTGTTACCGCATCGCGGCGACGTTCTGGCGGGCGTGCACCTGCTGTGGCCGCAAAGGCGGGTATAGAGACCGCGACCGGGACGACGGATACGCCGGCGTATCGACCCAAGCTCCGCTCAAGAGTTCCCTCGGCATCAGACGGATCTGATTGTGTGATGTCGACTCAGGATGTCCCCACCAGATCCGCAGGACGTGCTGCCCGCGCAGCGGGACAGCGGAGTCGTAGGTAGTGCCCGCAGTTCTTCAACGCAAGGAGTCCACGAGCATGTCTTTTGCTGATGCCGAGAAGATGCGGTCGGCCACTGTTCTGGTGACCGGGGGTGCGGGGTTCATCGGCGCGGCAATCTCGGGTGGGTTGGCTGATGCCTTCGGCCGGGTAGTTGTGGTCGACAACCTCCATCCACAGGTCCACCCGACTGCAGACCGACCGGTCGGGTTGGACCCGCGTGCGGACCTTCGTGTCGGCGACGTCACGATGTCGGCGACCTGGGACACGGTGCTGGCCGACGTGCACCCGGACGTTGTCGTCCATCTGGCGGCCGAAACGGGTACCGGACAGTCCCTGTCCGAAGCTTCGCGCCACGCGATGGTGAACGTTGTTGGGACCACGCAGATGCTCGATGGCCTGCTACGTCACCAAGCACTGCCAAGGCGAATCGTGCTCACGAGCAGTCGAGCGGTGTATGGCGAGGGCGCTTGGAAGCGCCAAGGCGGTCCACTGTTCTACCCCGGGCAGCGGACCAACTCCATCCTCGAGGCGGGGCAGTGGGACTTCCCTGACAGTGCGCCGGTCGCGATGGCGGCCGAAGATGTCATGCCAGCTCCCGTCAGCGTCTACGGCGCAACGAAACTGGCCCAAGAACATGTTCTTACGTCATGGGCGCAGTCGGTCGATGTAGAGCCGGTGATCCTGCGGCTGCAGAACGTCTATGGCCCGGGGCAGTCACTAATCAATCCGTACACGGGCATCATGTCGTTGTTCTGTCGTCTCGCGAAGGCCGGCCGATCCATCCCGCTGTACGAGGACGGCGCGGCTCGGCGTGACTTCGTGCTGATCGACGATGTCGCGCGCGCGGTGGTTGCAGGGGTCATGTCGGCAGCTCCAGGGGCAGTTCCGATCGATATCGGCTCCGGGGAGCAGCAGACCATCGCCCGGGCCGCAGAACTCATCGCCGCTCGCTACGGCGCGCCCGCGCCGCACGTGACCGGGCAGTTTCGGCAAGGCGACGTGCGGCACGCATGGGCGGACGTTTCGCGCGCCGGAGAAGTGCTGAGCTGGACGCCAGAGTTCAACCTTGACGCCGGAGTCGAGCGCCTAGCGGCGTGGATCGACGACCAGCCTGGCGTCAGCATCTAGCGCCACTCACCGGCGAGAGTCCGGAGGGGGCGAACGAGATTCGGTAGGCGGCCTAGTTGCGGCTTCTCGGCCTCGGCATCACGGGCTCCGGTGGGGGTTCGCCGTTCACTCGCCGGTAGACCAATGAACTCTCGATCAGCCCGAGCGCGACGCCAGCGGTGTTGGCGAGGAGGTCGCGGACGTCGGGAATCCTCGTCGGCAAGAACGTTCGCTGAGTGCACTCGATCACCAGGGAAGTGCCGAACCCAAGCGCGATGACCTGCCACCACGGGACGTCGGGCCACAACCGGCCTACGAACACGCCGAACGGCACGAACATCACCACGTTGGCCGCGAACTCGACGCCCTCGTAGCTGACCCCGACGCCGTGGGCGTTCAACCAGGTAACCGCGGCCCGCACCACACCGAGCGTCTCGTCGGGCGCGGGCGCGGGTCCGAGGGTGATGGCGGCGACCGCTGCGAGGTAGGCGATGAACAGCGCGAACACCGCCCGCCGCCCCTGAGGTATCACCCGCATCGGGCCAGGTTATGCGACGTTTCGGACGATATAGTCGGCGCTTCCCGATACCACTTGGAGTGATATCTCGTGCGTCTCTCAGTCATCGGTTGCGGGTACCTCGGAGCCGTTCACGCTGCCAGCATGGCGCAGCTCGGGCACGAGGTCATCGGCATCGACGTCGACGTCAAGAAGGTCGACGCGCTGCGTGCGGGCCGCGCTCCGTTCTACGAGCCCGGGCTGCCGGAGCTCCTCACGGAGGTCGGCGCGACCGGCCGGCTGACGTTCAGCACGGACATCGCCGACGCCGCCGGCGCGGACGTCCACTTCATCTGCGTGGGTACTCCGCAGGTGCACGGGGAGTTCCGGGCGGACCTGACCTTCGTGAATGCGGCGGTGGAGGCGTTGGTTCCGCACCTTCGCCCCGGGGACGTCGTCGCGGGGAAGTCGACGGTTCCGGTGGGGACCGCGGAGGCGATCGCGGAAGCGATCTCGGCTACCGGAGCAGTGCTCGTCTGGAATCCCGAGTTCCTCCGGGAGGGGTTCGCGGTCGAGGACACGCTGCACCCGGACCGTCTCGTCTACGGTCTGCCGACGGATGACGACGGCGAGCCCACCGCCGAGGGGAGCAAGGCGCGCTCGGTGCTCGACGAGGTCTACGCCACCCCGCTCTCGGAGGACACCCCGCTCGTCGTCACCGACTACGCGACGGCGCAGCTGGTGAAGGTCGCGGCGAACTCGTTCCTGGCCACCAAGATCTCCTTCATCAACGCGATGGCCGAGCTGTGCGAGTCCACGGGTGCGGACGTCACGCGTCTGGCTGACGCGATCGGGTACGACGCGCGCATCGGTCGCCGCTTCCTGAACGCGGGCCTCGGCTTCGGCGGTGGCTGCCTGCCCAAGGACATCCGCGCGTTCATGGCTCGTGCGGGCGAGCTGGGGGTGAGCGACGCGCTCTCGTTCCTGCGGGAGGTCGACTCCATCAACATGCGTCGCCGTGTGCGGATGGTCGACCTTGCGCGCGAGGTCTGCCACGGGTCGATCGTCGGCAAGCGCATCGCGGTGCTCGGAGCCGCGTTCAAGCCCGACTCCGACGACGTCCGGGACTCGCCGGCACTGTCCGTCGCCGCGCAGATGCAGCTCCAGGGCGCGCACGTCACGGTGACCGACCCGCAGGCGGTCGCGAACGCGCGGGCCAAGTGGCCGGACCTGCACTTCGCCGACAGCGCGCTCGAGGCTGCCAAGGACGCTGATGTCGTTCTGCTCGCCACCGAGTGGGCCGAGTACCGCGAGATCGAGCCCGACGCCCTCGCAGCGGTCGTGGCGCACCGACGGATCCTGGACGGCCGCAACGTGCTGCAGCCCGCCCGCTGGCGGGCCGCCGGCTGGACCTACCGAGCGCTGGGGCGTCCCTGATCGCGCAGCGCCGGAGCCACCTCGGCTGGTGGCTGGTGGGGATCGGCGTGATCCTCGCGGGGGTCGCGATCTACCTCGTCGTGCGGCCAACCACGACCGAGCTGCAACCGTGGTCGGCCGAGGGTGCAGACCCGGCGGCGTACGCGGCCGAGCTGGTAGCCGAGACGAACGCGGTGCGAGTGGACGAAGGTCTGGCGGCGCTCGGCGTCTCGCAGTGCGCGACGGATGAGGCGGCCGAGCGCGCGACGGCGCTCGACGGCGACCGACCGCTCGAGCACGCGTTCCTGACTCCGGTGCTCGAGGCGTGCGCGCCGGCAACAGCGGCCGCCGAGAACCTGGTGCGTGCCGCGGCGACGCCGCACGACGTGGTCGGCGCCTGGCTCGACTCTGCGGGCCATCGCGCCAACCTGCTCGACCCAGACGTGCAGGAGGTCGGCATCGGTTGCCTGCTCGACGGCGACGAGATGCTCTGCTCGCAGGTCTTCCTCGGCAAGTAGGTCCCGCTACCGGAACAGGAACGCCCCCAGCTCGTCGGCCAGGTCCAGGCTGGCGACGGTGGTCAGGTGGTGCTCGTCGCGGTAGAGCAGGGTGTTCCCCTCGATCGCGCCGCACGTCGAGGCGTCGCACAGGTAGTCGACGGCGGGGAAGTACAGGGCGCCGTGCTCGGCGGCCACGGCGGCCTCGTCGGCCAGGCGTTCGGGTTCGATCACGTGGTCGCGGTCGTCGGCGCAGGCGGCGGCGTCGGCCAGGTGCAGGGACAGGCAGGTGGGGATGGACCCGTCGAAGTTGGGCGTGGTGCCGATGATCGCGGCGGTGCTGGTGGCGGGGAGGGCGTCGAGGGTGGCGGCCAGGCCGTCGCGCCACTCGGCCTCGGCGGTCGCGGGGTCCCGCCAGTACTGACGGCCGGAGGTGCTCAGCAGCACCAGCTCGGGCGGGTTCTCGGCCAGGTGGGCGAGCACGAGCCGGCGGAACTGCGCGCACTGGGCGTCGTAGTCGGAGGTCTGCACCACGTCGGCCGACGGGCATCCGGACTTGGCGTACAGGTCCACGCGGAAGCCCTGCTCGGTGCCGAGGGCGTCCAGGGCGGGCAGCCACTGCGTGGCGTGAGAGTCGCCGAACAGGGCGACCACGCGGTCGGAGGCGGTGTCGCCGTAGGGGCAGTCGCGCAGCGCGGAGGCGGCGTACTCGAGCTGGCACCTGTCGGCGTACGCGGCGGGGATGTCGGCGTCGACCCCGCGCAGGGACGGGGTCAGGTTGGCGGGGACAACGTCGGCGAACGCGGGTGGGGCGGTCAGGCCGGTGGTGGCGGCGTCCCGGGAGGTGGCCAGCGGCTTGCTGGCGGACCACTGGCCCATGCCCACGGCGAGCACGACGAGGGCCAGGGAGCCGGCCAGCCCGGCGAGCAGGGTGGTGCGGGCCGGTCGGCGGGTCAGGGCGCCCAGGTGGCGCATCGGGTCCTCGACGTACCGGTAGGTCAGCGCGGCCAGAGGCACCGACGCCGCGGCGAGGGAGAGGCTGACCCACAGGGGGACCTTGTTGGCCAGCCGGGACTCCACGATGACCAGCAGCGGCCAGTGCCACAGATAGGTGGAGTAGGACAGCCGGCCCAGGTACTGGAACGGACGGGACCGCAGCACGGTGCCGGGTAGTGCGCCCGTGCCCTGCGCGCCGCCCAGGATGGCCAGCGCGGTGCCGACCACGGGGACCGCGGCGGCGATGCCGGGGAACGCGGTGCTCTCGTCGTAGAGCACGGCCGAGGCGAGCACCAGCAGCAGGCCGACGCCGACGACGACGGGGGAGCCGGTGAACCGTCGGCCGACCACCTGGGGCAGCAGGAGGGCCACCAGGCCGCCGACTCCGAGCTCCCACGCGCGGGTGGGCAGCGAGAAGAACGCCCAGGTGGGCGCGATCGTCATGACCACCAGGTTGAGCGCGAACGAGCCGGCCACCACCACGGCCAGCGCGGCGACCAGGCGGCTGCGGGACCGCTTGACCAGCAAGGTGACGACGAGCAGCAGCAGCGGCCACAGCAGGTAGAACTGCTCCTCGACCCCGAGCGACCAGTAGTGCTGCATGGGCGAGGGGGCGGTCTCGGCCAGGTAGTCGGTGCCCTGCCGCGCGAACCACATGTTCGGCACGTACAGCGCGGTGGCGATGGCGTCCTTGACCACCCCGGGCATCCGCAGCGGCGGCATGAACAGCGCCGCGGCCACGGTCGAGACGGCCAGCACGACGAACGACGCCGGCAGGATGCGGCGCATGCGGCGGGCGTAGAACTGCGCGAACCCGATCCGGCCGGTGCGGGTCAGCTCGGCCGCCAGGTGGTTGGTGATGAGGAACCCGGAGATGACGAAGAAGACGTCGACGCCGACGTACCCGCCGCCCAGCCCCGGCACCCGTGCGTGGTAGAGCACGACGAGGGCCACGGCGATCGCCCGCAGCCCCTCGATGTCCGGCCGGAACGGAGCCCGACGGACCGTCTCGGTCGCCGCGGGCGCGCTCGCGACGTCCACGCGTGCTCGTTGCACCCGACCTCCCCGTGTGTCGGAGCCCACGCTAAGGCGCGGGCCGGGGTGGGTGATATGTCCCGATGTGGAGTTCACCCGCGCGGCGGGAGCGAGTGTCGTTACGCAAGGTAATGAGTTAGAGTAAGGACATGCCCTCAGCCTCCGCCCTCGCCGGCGACCTCCGGATCGCCGTCGGGCGAGCGTCCCGGCGCATCCGGGCGGAGCGCGGCGCGGCCGGGCTGACCGACCCGCAGTTCACCGTGCTCGCGTGGCTGACCAAGGACGGCCCGCTCACGCCGGGCCAGCTGGCCGAGCGCGAGCGCATCCAGCCGCCGTCCATGACCCGCACGGTCAACGGACTGGTGGAGCTGGGCCTTGTCGCCAAGTCGGAGCACCCGACGGACGGCCGGCAGGTCGTCGTCACCCTGACGGACGCGGGTGTCGCCGAGGTCAAGGAGACCCGCCGACGCCGGGACGCCTGGCTGGCCGGCCGCCTGAGCACCCTGACCCCCGACGAGCGCACGCTGCTCGCCGACGCCGCCGAGCTGCTGCGGAGGATCGCCGCGTCATGAGTCCCACGTTCTCCTCGCTGAAGTTCCGCAACTACCGGCTGTGGTTCGCCGGGGCGCTGGTGGCGAACGTCGGCACCTGGATGCAGCGCGTCGCCCAGGACTGGCTGGTCCTGACGCAGCTCACCGACGAGTCCGGTGTGGCGGTCGGCATCACCACCGCCCTCCAGTTCGCGCCCGTGCTCCTGCTCTCCCCGTACGCGGGCCTGCTGGCGGACCGGGTGGACCGCCGCAAGCTGCTCATGGCCACGCAGGTGGGCCAGGGGGTGCTCGCCGCCGGGCTGGGCGTGCTGGTGCTCAGCGGGCACGCGCAGCTGTGGCACGTGTACCTGTTCGCCCTGACCCTCGGGTGCGTCACCGCCATCGACGGCCCCGTGCGGCAGACGTTCGTCGCCGAGCTGGTGCCCGCGTCCAAGCTGGCCAACGCGGTGGGCCTGAACAGCGCGTCGTTCAACGCCGCCCGGCTGATCGGTCCCGGCGTGGCCGGCCTGCTCATCGCGGCCGTCGGCACCGGCTGGGTGTTCCTCATCAACGCGGTGACGTTCTTCGCGACGATCTTCGCGCTCACCCGCATGCGGACGTCCGAGCTGAGCCCGATGCCGACCACCGTGCGCGCCAAGGGGCAGCTGCGCGAGGGCATCGCCTACGTGCGCGGCCGCAGCGACATCCTGGTGATCATGGTGGTCGTCGGCGTCGTGTCCACGTTCGGCCTGAACTTCCAGCTGACCAGCGCCATGATGGCGCGCACCGAGTTCGGCCGCGGCGCGCAGGAGTACGGGATCCTCGGGTCGGTGCTGGCCATCGGGTCGCTCACCGGCGCGCTGCTGGCCGCCCGGCGGGAGCGCCCGCGGGTCCGGCTGGTGATCGGCGCGGCCTTCGGGTTCGGCATCGCCACCGGCGTGATGGCCCTGATGCCCACGTACCTGTCGTTCGTGATCGCCTGCATCCCCGTCGGGCTGGCGTCGCTGACCATGATGACGGCCGCCAACGCGACCATCCAGCTGAGCACCGACCCCGCTGTACGCGGACGCGTCATGGCCCTGTACATGATGGTGTTCCTCGGCGCGACGCCCATCGGGTCGCCCATCGTCGGGTGGATCGGTGAGACGTACGGACCCCGCTGGGCCATCGGCATCGGCTCGATCTCTGCGCTGCTCGTCGCCACCGGCGCCGCACTGTGGGCGTGGAAGAAGTGGGACGTCACCGTCCGCTACCACGTGCGCACCCGGCCCCACCTCGAGGTGGTCTACCCGACCCTGCCCGCCCGCCGCGCGGAGACCGCCGCCCGGCTCGGAGCCCAGGAGGCCGCGGACCGCCAGACGGCTGCATGAGGGTGAATAGCACCCCCAACCGTGTCGGGTGCTATGTCCCACATGTGACGATCGTCCGGTGAGCGCAACCGTCGATGGCCCGACCGCGCCGCAGACGCGCCCCGACGACGAGCCCGACCCGGAACCGGACCCCCGTCGTCCGCGCAGCCGTCGTCGCCGCATCGTGGGCCGCGTCGTCACGGGCGTCTTCGTGGTCCTGGCCGTGCTGGTGGTCGCCGCCTGCTGGCTCGCCTACCGGGGGCTCCAGGCGTCCGAGGCGCTCTTCTCGGCCAAGTCCGTGTTCACCGACCTCAAGACGCAGCTCGACGAGGGCAGCACCGGCCAGATCGAGGCGAAGCTCCCGCAGGTGCAGGAGGACCTCGCCACCGCGCGCCGGGCCACCAGCGACCCGGTGTGGCGGGTCGCGGAGATCGTCCCCGGGCTCGGCCCCAACCTGACCGCCCTGCGCGTGGTCTCGGCGTCGCTGGAGGACGTCACCCGCGACTCCCTACCGGCGGTCGTGCGGCTCAACGACGTGCTCGAGGCGCCGAACGTGCGGGGGGCCGACGGACGCGTGGACCTGGCGCCCTTCGTCGCGGCCGGTCCGGAGGTCATCGCCGCGGCCGAGAGTGCTCGGACGGCGCAGACCGCGGTCGCCGAGATCGACGTCGACCGGCTGGTCGGCCCGCTGGTGGGTCCGATCGGCCAGCTCAAGGACGGGCTGGACCAGGTGACCGGGGCCCTGGACGCGGGCGCGCAGGTGGCCACCCTGCTGCCGCCGATGCTCGGCGCCGACGGCCCCCGCACCTACCTGCTGGTCTCCCTGAACTCCGCCGAGCTGCGCAGCGCGGGCGGCATCGTCGGCGCCTTCGCCGTGCTGCACGCCGAGGACGGCGCGGTGACGCTCACCGACCAGCGCTCCACCATCGACCTCCAGGGCATCGACGAGCCGATCCTGCCGCTGTCGCCCGAGGAGCTGGCGGTCGACACCGACCGGCTGGGCCGGTGGGTGCAGGACGCCGTGATCACCCCCGACTTCCCGCGGACCGCGCAGCTGCTCTCCGCCCGCTGGGAGCGGGACATGGGCCAGCGCCTGGACGGGGTCGTCGCCGCCGACCCGGTGGGCGCCCGGTACCTGCTCAAGGCCACCGGCCCGGTGACCGAGCCCGGCGGCACCAAGATCGACGCCGCGGACGTGCTCGAGGTGCTGCTGCGCGACTCGTACCGCAAGATCCCGGACCCGCGGGACGCGGACGCGTTCTACGCGGGCGTCGCGGCCTCGATCTTCAAGGCGGTCGGCTCCGGGCAGGGTGACCCGCAGGGCCTGGTCAGCGCGCTGGCGCGGGCGGGCACCGAGGGGCGCATCCGGATCTGGTCGGCGCACCCCGACGAGCAGGAGACCCTGGCCGGCACCACCGTCGGTGCGGCGTTCCTCACCGGCGACTTCCCCGACGCGGTCGGCGTGTTCCTCAACGACGGCTCGGCGGGCAAGCTCGACTACTACCTGACCACGACGGTGACGGTCGAGGACCTCCGGTGCAGCGGCGACGACCCGACGGCGACCGTCCGCCTCGACCTGGACTACCAGCCGCCCGCGGACGTCGCCTCGCTGCCGCAGTACGTGACCGGCACGGCGCAGACCGGCCTGCCGGTCGGGGTGCTGTCCACCAACGTCACGGTCTACGCGCCCGTCGGGGCGCCCCTGCAGGCCCTCGGCCTGGACGACGGCTACGTCTCGGGCACCACCGCCACCGTGGCCGGCCGCGACGTCCAGGTGGTCACCTCCACCCTGGTCCCGGGGGCCACGGAGACCTACCGCATCACGGTCCCCGTGCGCGACGGGATGGTGTCGGCCTGGACCACCCCCACGCTGACCAGCCCCGGGTTCGTCACCGCCTCCTGCTGAATGGGTGAATCGGACAGAACGGGCGAAATCACCCGTTAGGACAGGCTGGAATCGGCTCCCGTCGAGCAACAATGTGTACGAAATGTCCGAATCCCAGACGGGGGCGAATCCCATCATGGCCACTCTCATCCGCGGCGCGTTCGTCGCGCTCTTCGCGGTCCTCATCGGCCTTGGTGGCGCCCTGCCCTCCAACGCCGTCGACGACCCGTCGCCCAAGCCCACCGTCGAGGAGCCCGTGTACGGCTGCCTCGACCCGGTGGACGAGTACGGCGTCGAGCGCCAGTGCCAGCTCAAGATCCAGATCCTTACGCCGGTGTGCGACAACGACGTCCCGAAGCTCCGGTACAAGGTCGTCGCCATCGGCAGCCCGAACACCAAGGTCACCATCACCTGGGACAACCCGAGCGGCGCCGACGTCGTGTACCCCGACCTCCCCCTCGAGGGCACGGTCAACTGGCCGGGCGCGGTCGAGGGTCCTGACGGCAAGGGCATCGACTGGCCGGGCTGGACGCAGCTGCCCGACGGCTCCTGGGTCGAGGGTGACGCGTACGACTGGGTCCGCCCGACCGTGAAGGTGCTCTTCCAGGTGAACCCTGAGGCCACCGTGACCGTCAGCTACCCGCCGTCCAGCCCGCAGTGCACCACCAACCCGCCGGACGACGAGGTGCTCGCGGACAACCAGAAGACGGTCGTCCTGTCCGCCACGGGTACTGACGCCGGACCGCTCGTCCTCACGGGTGCCGGACTGGTCGTCGTCGGTGCTCTGGTCGTCGCAGTGGTGGCGATCGCCCGCCGCCGCCGTCCGACCTACTGAGCAGCGGTACCGACGACAGACGCCCGTCCCCCGTGCTGACCACGGGGGGCGGGCGTCCGTCACGTCCGGGCGGTCAGAGCAGCTGGTCCACCACGTGGTCGACGCAGGCCGTGAGGGCCAGCACGTCGTCCGGGTCGACCGCGGGGTACATGGCGACGCGCAGCTGGTTGCGGCCCAGCTTGCGGTAGGGCTCGACGTCGACCACGCCGTGGGCCCGCAGCACGCGCGCGACCGTCGGCGCCTCGATCTCGGCGTCCAGGTCGATGGTGCCGACGACGTTCGAGCGCAGCTCCGGGTCGGTGACGAAGGGCGTCGCCCAGTCGCGCGAGTCGGCCCAGCCGTACAGGTGGCCGGCCGACGTCGCGGTGCGCTGCGCGGCCCAGGGCAGGCCGCCGTTGCCGAGGATCCAGTCGAGCTGCTCGGCCAGGAGCACGAGGGTCGCGATGGCCGGGGTGTTGAGCGTCTGGTCCAGCCTCGAGTTCGTCACCGCCGCGGTGAACGACAGCGACTCGGGGACCCAGCGGCCGCTCGACTCGATCCGGGCGGCCCGCTCGATCGCCGCGGGGGAGGCGACGGCGAGCCAGAGTCCCCCGTCCGAGGCGAACGACTTCTGCGGCGCGAAGTAGTAGACGTCGGTCTGCGCCACGTCGACCGCGAGCCCGCCGGCGCCCGACGTGCCGTCGACGAGCACCAGCGCGCCCTGCTCGTGCGACCCGGTGACCCGGCGCACCGGTGCGGCGACGCCCGTCGACGTCTCGTTGTGCGGCCAGGCGTAGGTGTCGACGCCGTCCGCGAAGGCCGGGACCGCCACGCCACCGGGCGCCGCGCTGGTGACCAGCGGCTCCCCGACGAACGGCGCGCGTGCCGCGGCCGCCGCGAACTTGGCGCCGAACTCGCCGAACGCGCCGAACGCCGCCCGGTCCTCGATCAGGCACAGCGTGGCCAGGTCCCAGAACAGGGTGGAGCCGCCGTTGCCCAGCACGACCTCGTAGCCGTCGGGCAGGTCGAACAGTGCGGCCAGGCCCGCACGCACGCGTCCGACGAGCGCCCGGACGGGAGCCTGCCGGTGGGAGGTGCCCAGCAGCTCCGCGGCGGGCCCGGCCAGCGCGTCCACCTGGGCGCGCCGGATCTTGGAGGGGCCGGAGCCGAAGCGGCCGTCCGCGGGCAGCAGGTGCGCGGGGATGGTGATCTCGTGAGCATCGGGCACGTCGCCGAGGATAGGCGCTCGTGGACCCGGACCCCGACTGTCGGCTCGACCAACTAATCTGTGCACAGCGCGGCCGACCGGCCCACGGTGCTGTTTCCCGTGGGGGCCCGCGCCACGATGCCGCGACGCAGGAGGCCATGCAGTGAGCGACCTGATCGACACGACGGAGATGTACCTCAAGACGGTCTACGAGCTCACCGAGGAAGGCATCACCCCCCTGCGCGCCCGCATCGCGGAGCGCCTGGGCCACTCCGGTCCCACGGTCTCCCAGACCGTGGCCCGCATGGAGCGCGACGGGCTCGTCGTCGTCACCGGAGACCGGCACCTCGAGCTGACGGACCTGGGCATGAGCAAGGCCGTCCGCGTCATGCGCAAGCACCGGCTGGCGGAGCGCCTGCTCACGGACGTCATCGGCCTGGAGTGGCCTTACGTGCACGAGGAAGCCTGCCGCTGGGAGCACGTGATGAGCGAGCGGGTGGAGAAGCGGCTGGCCTCGCTGCTCGACCACCCCCACTTCGACCCCTACGGCAACCCGATCCCGGGCCTGGGGGAGATCGGCGAGGAGATCACGCACGTGGCCTTCCTCGACGGAGTGACGTCGCTCGTGGCCTACCGAGGCCAGGTGGGTGCCGACGGCATCGAGCGGGCGGTCGTCGCGCGCATCGCGGAGCCGCTGCAGGTGGACGTCGAGCTGCTCTCGCGGCTGTCCGAGGCCGGCGTGCTGCCGCACCAGGAGATCGTCATCGAGCGGTCCCTCGGAGTCGTCACCGTGTCCACGCCCGGCTCGCCGAGCCTCCTGGACCTGCCCGACGAGGTCGCCCGGCACATCTTCGTCGGCGCTCGCTGATCCTGTCCGAAAGCCCGTCTGAGTCCGTCTCAGCCCGTGTGAGAGCTCGTCTGGGAGGCCCCTGGGTGCCTCCTGGGGACGGCGTCGTGATCTTTCACCGAACTCTCATCAGCGGCTCGTGCGCGCGCTCCCACGCCCCTGATCGGCGTCTTTGCAGGTCACCCGGGAGTTCGGACCACGCGTCCAAGACGCCTGTCCGACAAGAGCAGAGATTCCCGTGATCGGAACGTGACAATCGCTGCGGACGTCCTGTACGTTCGACCTGCTTCTCCAGAACCCTCCTCCGGAGAAGCCCTCGAGCGGAACGCCTAACCCTGCCGCCGCCACGAGGTCCGCACTGACCGCCGGCAGGGGCGGGGGACCCAATTGCGGGCACCGGAAGTTCGGTGTCCTTGGGGTGAAGCCGGAGATCCGATCTCGATCGGGGACACGGCCGGGTGTTCTCCCACCCGAACCCGACAGCTGACCTCGTAGGCATCAGGAGAGGCAACGCGTGACCGTGAGCACCACTAGCGCCCGCCATCGTGCGGCGCGCCGTCCATCGACGCCCTTGACCGAGTTTGCTGCAGCCGCCTCGGACCAGATGGGCACCGTCGGACGCCGTACCGCCGTCGTGGCCGCGTCGTCGGGACTCATCGTCTCGATGCTCGGCTCGTCCGCCAGCGCCACCGGTGGTGAAGCAGGCGCACTCCCCGCGGTCGACACCGCAGCGCTGACGGCCTCGGCCCGCGCCGTGCTGAACACCGCTCCCGTCGTGACCGCCCCGGTCGACGCCGCCTGGACGTTCGACGTCCCGGTCGTCACGGCAGAGACGCCGCCGCCCCCGCCGCCGCCGGTCAAGGTCAAGGCCGCCGCCTCGCGCAGCACCACGCGCGCTGCTGCCGCTGTCGCCACCACCGAGACCACGAACGCCGCGGTGCCGCAGTCGGTCGCCGGCAACGCCGTTCTCGAGGTCGCCGCCCGTTACGTCGGCACCCCGTACGTCTCCGGCGGTTCGACGCCCGACGGCTTCGACTGCTCCGGCTTCGTCTCCTACGTCTACGCGCAGCTCGGCATCTCCCTGCCGCGCACGTCCAGCGGCATCAAGGCCGCCGGCACGGTCATCTCGCGGGCGGACGCCCAGCCTGGTGACCTCATCTGGAGCCCCGGCCACATCTCGATCTACGCGGGTGGCAACGACCAGATCGACTCGCCCCGCCCGGGCAAGACGATCCAGTTCCGCGCCATCTGGCAGAGCTCGCCCGTCTTCATCCGGATCGGCTGAGCCCAGCCGCCCCTCACGACGAGGCCCCGACGACATCGACGTCGTCGGGGCCTCGTCGTTTTCCTGCGGCCCTCCGGACCGACCGGCGCGTACTCTGGCCGTGCACCACGCTGTTGCTTCGCTTCGCCGGGCCGGCAGCCAGCCGGTTCGACCCCCGAGGTCGGGAGAACGCCGTGCTCTTGAATGCGTCGAAGCTGTCCACCGAGGCCGTCGGTGGGGCAGCCACTGAGGTCGGCTCACCAGGGCTGATCGCGTCCGGAGCACGCACCCTGCTGCTCAACGCCAGCATGGAACCGCTGTGCATCGTGAGCCTGCGGCGTGCCGTCGTGCTCGTGATGACCGGCAAGGCGACCGTGCTCGAGACCGACGGTCGCCTGCTGCACTCCGAGCACGTGTCCGTCCCCCTGCCGGTCGTCCTGTGCCTGACGCGCTACGTGCACGTCCCCGTCCGCCGGCCCGTGCCCCCCACGCGTCGCACCGTGCTCCAGCGCGACAACCACCGTTGCGCGTACTGCGGCGGGGGAGCGGACACCGTCGACCACGTGAACCCGCGCTCGCGCGGCGGCCGGCACGAGTGGACCAACGTCGTGGCCGCCTGCGTGCGGTGCAACCACCGCAAGGCGGACCGGCTGCTGCACGAGATCGGCTGGGAGCTCCCGTTCGTCCCGCGGGCGCCGCGCTGGTCGGTGGCGTTCGGCACCACCTCGGTCCGGTCCGAGCCGCTGTGGTCGCAGTACGTCGTCGCCTGACCCTCGTCTTCGTCAAGAATCCACCAACGTATGGCATCATTCCGGCTACCGCCGGGTGCATCCGTGCACCGCGGGAGGACACTGGGACGAGCGCACGGTGGGCTCGGCACGAGCACGGAGGCTCCGGATGACGCGTGACGATGTGGTCCTCGTCGGGGTGGACGGGTCGGCCGCGAGCCTGCACGCGCTCGACTGGGCCGCCGCACAGGCCAGGACCCACGGCTGGGGCGTCCGGTTGGTGTGCAGCTACTCGCTCCCGTCGTTCACCGCGGCCTCGCTCGACGGCGGCTACGCAGCGCTCGACGACACCGCCATCCAGGAGGGCGCCAAGGCGGTGCTGTCCGAGGCCACGCAGCGGGTGTCCGACATGGGGGTGCCCGTCACGGCCAAGGTGCTCACCGGCGACGCCGCGGGGGTGCTCGTCGACCTGTCCCGGTCGGTCCGGCTCGCGGTCGTCGGCACGCGCGGGCGCGGCGGGTTCGCGGACCGCCTGCTGGGCACCGTCTCGTCGGCCCTGCCGGCGCACGCGTTCAGCCCGACCGTCGTCGTCCCCCTGCGGGAGGCGGGCAAGACCCTGCCCGACGACGCCCCCATCCCGGCCCCGCGCCCGGTCAAGCGCATCGTCGTCGGCGTCGACGGCTCCCCCCAGGCCGAGCACGCGCTGCGCTACGCCATCGGGGAGGCCGAGGCGTGGGGCGCCGAGCTGACCGCCGTCGCGGGCGTGCCCGTGGGGTCCATGACGGGCGTGCTGGCGTGGCTGCCGGCCACGGTGGACCACGAGCAGGTGCTGCGGGACGTCACCGAGGGCCTGCACGTGGTGGTCGACCGCGCGCTGGCCGACCACCCGGGCGTGACGGTCCGGCGGATCGCCCTGGACGGCACGGGCGCCGAGCTGCTCACCGAGTTCTCGGTGGCCACCGACCTGATCGTCGTCGGCTCCCGCGGACGCGGCGGGTTCGCCGGGCTGCTGCTGGGTTCCACCAGCCAGGCCGTGCTGCACCACTCCGACTGCCCCGTCATGGTGGTCACCAACCGGTGCGCCACCGCAGAGGCCATCGCCGGCTGACTAACCCTCGGGCGCCGGCGGCACGTCCGGTCGGCGCACCAGAGCCGAGAGCACCACGGTCGAGCGCGTGCGCGCCACGAACGGCTCCGCGGCCAGCCTCTCCACCACCCGCTCCAGGTGCCGCATGTCCCGCGCCCGCACCTGCACCATCAGGTCGACGTCCCCCGTCACGGTGCTCGCCGCGACCACCTCGGGGTAGTGCTCGACCGCCGAGCGCATGGTCGCCGGGCTGGTGGAGCCCTGGCAGAACAGCTCGACGAAGGCCTCGGTCTGCCAGCCCATGGCCGCGGGGTCCAGCCGGACCGTGAACCCGCGGATCACCCCCCGCTCGCGCAGCCGGTCCACCCGTCGCTTCACGGCCGGTGCCGACAGGGACACCTGCTCTCCCACCTGCGCGAACGTCGCCCGGGCGTCGAGTGCGAGCACCCGCAGGATCGCGGTGTCGAGCGCGTCCAGGCCGGAGTCGTCGGTCACGGTCACATCATCGCCGTTCTCGGGCGATTGGTGTAACCCGCGGAAAAATGGCACTCTGCGACACGTACTAGTCCAAACGGGTGATTTACCAAAAGGGGCATCTGGCCTCAAGGCGGACGCTCCGCGTGCCGAGATGAGTGGAAGCCCCACTCGCGGAACACCTGCAAGGGAATGCCCGAAGGAGAAGACGTGGCCAAGGACACGAAGAAGCTGCTCGACCTCGTGCCGAGCCAGCGACCGTCGGTCATCAGTGCACCCGTCCCGGTGGTCGACGTGCCCACCCAGGTCGACGTTCCCCACCAGAGGACCGCGCCGTCCCCGCTCGTCGAGGAGACCGCCGCGCGCATCGTCGCGGTCAGACGATCCGTGTGGGTCGGCCTCGCCGCCGGTGTCGCGCTCGCCGTGGCCGCCGGCGGTGGCGTGTACGCCGCCGACCAGAAGGCACAGGCCACCCAGGCCCGGGCGCTCGAGGCCGGCCTCCGGGTGGACCAGTCCGTGCAGGCCGCCGCCCGTGACGCCGTCGTGGCGCGCCAGAGTGATGCGGTCGTCGCCCAGGCCGCGTACGTGACCAGCCGCGCCGCCGCGACGACCGGCGCCCAGGCGACCGTCGACCATGCGAACGCCACGCTCGCCGCCGTGCCGAACGCGGGCGACGCCCCGCGCGCCGCCCTGGTGAGCGCTACCGGCGCCGTGGGCACCGCGATCACCGCTCCCCATGTCAGTCTCACGTCCCTGCGCTCGCTGGTCGCCGGGGTCGCCGCTCCCGAGAAGGCCGCCGTCGACGCGCAGGCCGCGTGGCAGGCGGCCGAGAACGCCCGCATCGCCGCCGAGCAGGCCGCCGCGGCCGCAGCTGCCCAGGCGGCCGCCGCAGCCCGGTCCGCCAAGGCGCCCACCCGGTCGGCTGCCCGTGCCGCCGCTCCCCGGGCGGCCGCGGGCGCGGCTCCCGTGGCACCGTCGGCGGGCATCCCCAGCGGCGGCAAGGTGTGCAGCGGCTCCGGGGGCTCCGGCGCCGGCGAGTCCAGCGTGTCGGCCATCGGCTCCGCGATCAACGCCTACCGCGCGTCGCTCGGCCTCTCGGAGCTGTCGGTCTCCCGCAGCGGCAGCCTCGTGAGCCACTCGATCAACATGGCCAACGCCGGTGGCATCTGGCACTCCGGCGGGGACAACATCGTGGCCTGCGTGAGCAACGGCTCGGCGTCCTCGATGGTCGCCGCCTGGTCGCGGTCCGCCGGGCACGACGCCCAGATGCGCCGCACCGACGTGTCGAGCATGTCGGTGGGCGGCGCGAGCCTCGGCGGCTGGCTCTTCGGCGCAGTGAAGTTCAGCTGACACCCGCAACGTCCGAGCATCTGGTCGCCCTGGCAGCCACATGCTCGGACGTCGCAGTGTGCACTCGCCGAGCGTCCGAGGAAGTGGTCGCTCGAGCAGCCACTTCCTCGGACGTCCGTGTCAGCGCAGGGCGTCCGCCAGACGGTCCGTGGCCAGGTGCAGGTCTTCCGTGCTGATCGTCAGCGGGGGAGCCAGGCGGATGGTGCTGCCGTGGGTGTCCTTGGCCAGCA
Source organism: Cellulomonas sp. (assembly GCF_965229465.1). Taxonomy (GTDB): domain Bacteria; phylum Actinomycetota; class Actinomycetes; order Actinomycetales; family Cellulomonadaceae; genus Cellulomonas. The sequence continues at coordinate 2,476,310 of NZ_OZ245882.1, forward strand.
CGCCGCGGGCCAGCAGGCGCTCGCACAGCTGACGGCCGGTGCCGCGGCCCTCGGCCACGTCGAGCCCCGCCCAGAGGCCCACGCGTCGCGACGAGGCCAGCAGACCGGCGTCGGCGAGCGCGTCCAGGCGGGTGCCCCACTCGATCCCGAGCGTCGTGGCACGCGCCTGGAGCTCCCCGGTCTCCAGCAGGCCGACGACCGCCAGGCCGACCGCGCACGCCAGCGGGTTGCCGCCGAACGTGGACCCGTGGGTGCCGGCCGTGAGCACGCCGAGCACGTCGGAGCGGCCGACGACCGCCGACACGGGGAGCACCCCGCCGCCGAGCGCCTTGCCCAGGGTGACCAGGTCGGGCTTCACGCCCCAGAGCTCGGACGCGAGCGTGGTGCCCGTGCGGCCGAGCCCGGACTGGATCTCGTCGGCGATGAAGAGCACGTCGTGCTCGGAGCAGAGCGCGCGGACGCCAGGCAGGTAGTCGGCCGGCGGGACGACGACGCCCTGCTCGCCCTGGATCGGCTCCAGGAGGACGGCCACGGTCGTCTCGTCGATCGCGTCGCGCAGAGCCTCCACCGAGCCGTACGGGACCACCCGGAACCCGGGCGTGTACGGGCCGAAGCCGCGGCGCGCGTCGGGGTCGGTGGAGAACGACACGATCGTCGTCGTGCGGCCGTGGAAGTTGCCGTCGGCCACCAGGATCGTCGCGCGGTCGGCGGGCACGCCCTTGACGTCGTAGCCCCACTTGCGGGCGGCCTTGATGGCGGTCTCGACGGCCTCGGCACCCGTGTTCATCGGCAGGACCATCGGCGGGCCGGCGACCAGGGGACCGATCAGGGCGGCCAGCCGCGCGGCGAACGGCTCGAGCAGCTCGTGGTCGAACGCGCGGGACGTGAGCGTGAGCCTGTCGATCTGCGCGTGCGCCGCGGCCGTGAGCACCGGGTGCCGGTGGCCGAAGTTCAGCGCCGAGTAGCCCGAGAGCAGGTCGAGGTAGCGGTTGCCCTCGTCGTCGGTGACCCAGGAGCCCAGGCCGTCGACCAGCGTGACCGGGAGCGGGTGGTAGTTGGGGGCCAGGACCGACGCCGGGGCCACCTCCACGAGAGTCATCGCCCGGAACCGGAGGCGGGCCGGATCTCGAGCGTGCAGCACTTGGCGCCGCCGCCGCCCTTGAGCAGCTCGCTGGTGTCCACGGGGATGGGGTTGTAGCCACGCTCGGCGATCGCCGCAGCCAGGTCGACGGCACCCGGGGCGACGACCACGTTGTAGCCGTCGGAGACCGCGTTCAGGCCCAGGGCGACGGCGTCGCGCTCGGTGGCCTCGACCGCGTCGGGGAACAGCTGCTGGAGGACCGCGCGCGAGCCGGCCGAGAACGCCGGCGGGTAGTACGCGATCTGCGGGTCAGCCGGGTCGCTCGACAGCACGGCCAGCGCGGTGTCCAGGTGGTAGTAGTGCGGGCTGACCAGGTCGAGCGAGATGACCGGGCGGCCGAACAGCTCCTGGAGCTCGGCGTGCGCGGACCGCTCGGTGCGGAAGCCCGTGCCGGCCAGGACCAGGTCGCCGACGACCAGCAGGTCGCCCTCGCCCTCGTTGGTCTCGGCGGCGGTGTGCGTGACGTAGCCGCGGTCGGCGAACCACTTCTGGTACGCGGGGCCCTCGGGCTGGCGCTCGGCGTAGCGGAACTTGGCGGAGTAGACGACGCCGTCCAGCACGGTGGCGCCGTTGGCCGCGTAGACCATGTCCGGCAGGCCGGGGATCGGGTCGATCGTCTCGACGGTGTGGCCGAGGTCGAGGTACGTGTCGCGCAGGGTGCGCCACTGACGGACCGCGAGGTCGGCGTCGGTGAACCGGGTCTTGTCCATCCACGGGTTGATCTCGTAGGACACCGTGTAGTGGACGGGCTCGCACATCAGGTAGCGGCGATCGGTACGTCCGGGGGCGATCGGGGTCATGAGGGCTCCTCGTGGCGTGTCGTTCCCACGAGGGTACGAGTCGCTGCGGCCCGTGCCGTTCATCTCGGATTGCGCGCTGGGGCGCGATCCGTTGCGCAGATCCGGCTAGGAGTTGCGATCTGTTGCGCGGACCTCGTTGCGCGCGCGCCTCAGCGCGTACCGGACCATCACGCCGAGGAAGGGTCGGAGCACCGCGCCGGTGAGTCGCCGCGAGAGGGGGCCGGCCAGGTACACCTCCTCGCTCCAGAACACCCGGCTCGACGACGGTCCGGCGGGCACGACCACGATGCTCGCGTGGCCCTTGAGCACGCGTCCGACCTTGGTGTACGTGGCGATGCCGGGCTCGTCACCGGTGGGCGGCTCGTACGTGTCGATCGTCATCACGTCCGTCAGCCCGGGGAACCCCCGCTTGGCCAGGGGACCGGAGACCGCCGTCACGGTCGACCCGTCCACGGTCACCCGGGTCAGCGGGATCCACCGTTCGTGGTTGCGCAGGTCGGTGACGAGGTCCCACGCCGTCGCCGCGTCGACGGGGAAGGAACGGACCACGGCGTCGATCGGGATGCTCGTCACCTGGCCATCGTCCGCGCGGGTAACGTCGCTGTCCATGGAGACGAGGCTTCTGGGACGTACGGGTCGGTCGGTCGGAGTGGTCGGGCTGGGCTGCTGGCAGCTCGGGGCGGACTGGGGATCGGTCACCGAGGAGGCCGCGCTGGCGGTGCTGGAGGCTGCGGTCGACTCCGGCGTCACGTTCCTCGACACCGCCGACGTGTACGGCGACGGACGCTCCGAGAAGCTCATCGGCACGTTCCTGCGCTCCCGCGGGCCGGACCACGGCATCACGGTGGCGACGAAGATGGGCCGCCGCGCCGACCCGCACACCGCGGAGGCCTACACGCTCTCCTGGTTCCGCGCCTGGACCGACCGCTCGCGCGAGAACCTCGGCGTCGACACCCTCGACCTGGTGCAGCTGCACTGCCCGCCCACCGAGGTGTTCCGCCGCGAGTCCACCTACGACGCCCTCGACGTGCTGGTCGACGAGGGCCGGATCGCGTCCTACGGCGTCTCCGTCGAGACCGTCGACGAGGCGCTCGAGGCGATCGTCCGCCCGCACGTCGCGACCGTGCAGATCATCCTCAACGTGTTCCGTCGCAAGCCGCTCGAGCAGGTGCTCCCGCTGGCAGCCAAGGAGGGCGTCGGGATCATCGCCCGCGTGCCCCTGGCGTCGGGCCTGCTGTCCGGCAAGTACGACAAGGACACCCAGTTCGCGGCCGACGACCACCGGTCCTACAACCGCGCCGGGGAGGCCTTCGACGTCGGCGAGACGTTCGCCGGGGTGCCCTTCGAGGTCGGCGTCGCGGCCGCCCGCGAGGTCGCGTCGCTCACCCCTGAGGGCTGGACCACCGCGCAGCTGGCCCTGCGCTGGATCATCGACCAGCCCGGCGTGTCCGTCGTCATCCCCGGTGCGCGCTCAGCCGCCCAGGCGGTCGGGAACGCCGCGGCCGCGGCGCTGGGGCCGGTCGACGAGGAGACCCTCGGCGGGTTGCGCGGGATCTACGACGGCCGGATCCGCCAGCACGTGCACGCGCGCTGGTAGGACCTACTTCTTCGAGCCGATCCGCTTGAACCTGCCCGTCACCCGCTTGGGCTCGGCGGGCAGGATCAGAGGCTTGTCGTTCGGCCCTGCGATCTCGATGACCTTCGGGAACGTCAGCGGCGGCGGACCGAAGGCCGTGCGCGCGCCCTCGATCACGTTCTTGCCGAGCGCCCGAGCCCCCGCGACACCGACCACCAGGCCGATGCCGAACGGGATCAGCCGCCCGATCGCGAGCCCCGTCTGCTTGGTCAGCTGCGTGCGCACCAGGCGGCGCGTCATCGTCGTGTTCACCTTGCGGACCGTCGCCATCGGCATCCGGGTCAGCAGCGCCCGCGCCACGCTCACGCTGGTCATCTCCGCGCCGTCGGTGACGATCTTGCCGCCGGAGTCCCCGAGGATCGTCGTGAGCAGGAGCGCGCGACGCCGGTCGTGGTCCTCGACCTCGATGCCGTGCACGCTGGCCACCGCGAGCGCGAACGCGGCCGACGCCGCGAAGAACGTCGCCACGTCGCTGGCCGTGAGCGCCAGGGCGACGCCCGTGCCGACAGCCGGAGCCGCCGCGGTCGCACCGACCGCGCCGCCCGTGCTCTGCACGACCAGCAGGTACTCCTTCTCCAGGAGCCGCACCAGCTGCTCGGGCGTCGCGCCCGGATTCCTGCGCCGCAGCGAGTCGACGTGCGCGTGGATCGTGGCCGACGGGATGGTGACGGCCTTGGCCAGCGCCGCCTCGACGAGGGCCGGCATCAGCGCTCCCCGGTGACCGTCAGCTGCACCGCGGCCCCGGCGTCGAGCGTGCGACCGACCGTGCAGTGCGAGTCGATGGCCCGGTGCACCAGGTTGATGAGGCGCTCGCGGGTGGCCGCGTCCAGCGCGCTGAGGTCGACTACCAGCTCCTCCGCGATCGCGGGGTACCGGTCCTCCTCGACATCGCTCATGCCCGAGGCCTTGATGGTCACGTCGACGTCGTCGCCCAGGTAGTGACTGAGCTTGGCGTCCGCCGCCAGCCCGCTGCACCCGGCCAGCGCGATCTTCAGCAGCTCACCCGGGCTGAACACGTTCTCCACGCCCACGCTGCCGATCAGCACCTCGGCGCCGCGCGAGTTGCGGCCCGTGTAGAGGCGCTTGCCCGTGCGTTCGACCCACAGCTCGGTGTCGCCCGCGTTCTTGGTGATGTCGGGCGCCTGCTTCTGCTCCGTCGTCATCCCGCGATCCTGCCACGCGAGGCTGACTGTCTCGCGTCGAGCGCTAGACCGCTCCGGCCGCTGCCTCCGCTGCCTTCTTCGCCCGCGCGGGGGAGTCCCAGTTGCGGAACGTCTCGCGCACCCAGAAGACCAGGAACAGCCCGACCTCCCACCACTCGGCGATGGCCACGTGGTACCCGCGCACCAGCCAGTACGCCAGCGCGATCACGACGATCCCGCCGAGCGTCATCCCCACCGCGATCCACTTGTACAGGGGCTGGTCGGGCAGGTCGTCCTCGCCCGCCGCCTTCGGCCACCCGTTGCACGCGACCGCGACCGCCATGCTGATGATCAGCCCGAACGTCGCGGCGTAGTGGATCCAGGCGAAGTCCGTGCCCTCCCAGATGCGATAGATCAGCAGCGCGACGAACACGGCGGCCAGCACCCACGAGAGCCGGTAGAACGCCTTCGCCTTCTTCGGCTTGGCGCCCAGCGCGTCCCCCGGCCAGTTGCCGGTGCGCTTCTCCGCGATGACGAGCACCGCGGCGGCGACGAGCACCGAGATGGTGGACACGCGGATGCCGTTGACCATCTGCTCGCGGATCGCCGGGTCCTCGATCCCGCGCAGCGTGTCCTGCAGGTCGGTGGGCACGAACGCCACGAACAGCGCGTAGAAGCCCGCCAGGTTCAGCGCGAAGTCCTCGAGCGTCCGACCCCGGTACGCCACCAGGCAGACCGCGATGCCGACGAAGGCGCCGACGAACACGTCCCGCAGCGGCCCCAGGTAGTTGGCGCTGATCGACCCCTCGAACTTGCCGAAGAACACGAGCCCGAAGATCGAGCCGATCAGCAGGAACGCCGCCAGCGCGACGAGGATCATCCTCAGGTGCCGGTACGTCTCCCGGGCGACATCTGACTCACGCAGCGCAGCCATCGCGGTCCCCCTCCGCTGGGCATGTCCCTGTCGCGATCGTCCCGCGTCCGGTGTGCGCGGGTCCATGGGTGTTTAGGGTGATTCTCTCCCGTCGGGGTCCCACGGCAGCCGCGTGGCTGCGAGGTACGGTGCCGCGTGCGAACGACGCGATCGGCAGGGGCTCCACGGACCGCCGGCGTCGTGTTCACCGCCGCGGTCATCGTGTACTTCGCAGCCGTCGTGCACCGTACGGCCCTCGGGGTGGCGGGCGTCGACGCCATCGACCGGTTCGGCCTGTCCGCCACCATGCTGGCGCTCTTCTCAGTGGTCCAGCTCACCGCGTACGCGGGCATGCAGATCCCCGCGGGGCAGCTGCTCGACCGGTTCGGTGCCCGGTCGGTGCTCGTCGCCGGCTCGCTGGTGATGGCCGCAGGACAGCTGCTGCTGGCACTCTCCGACCAGGTCGGGTGGGCGCTCGTGGCCCGCGTGCTCATCGGCGCCGGCGACGCCCCGATCTTCATCGGCGCGTGCCGGCTGGTCGCCGAGTGGTTCCCGCCGCGCCGCATCCCGGTGATGGTGCAGACCACGGGCCTGATCGGGCAGGCGGGCCAGCTGGCGTCGGCGATCCCGGTGGCCTGGCTGCTGCACTCCCAGGGCTGGACGGTCGCGTTCGCGACGCTGGCCGGGCTCGGGGTCGTGGCGGCGTCCGTCGCGTTCGTCGGCATCCGCTCCGCCGCCTCGTCCGCGTCGCACGCACCCGAGCGCTTCCTGTCCGCCGTCCGCTCGGCGGCACGCCCGCACGGCACGCGGCTGGGCTTCTGGAGCCACTTCCTGTGCCCGTTCTCCGCCAACGTGGTGGCGCTGCTGTGGGGCGTGCCGTTCTTCGTCACCGCCCAGAACCGCACGCCCGGCGAGGCCAGCCTCCTGCTCATCGTCCTCACCCTGTCCGCCATGATCACCGGACCGCTGGCGGGGCAGTTCACGGCCCGGCACCCGCTGCGCCGCAGCTGGGCGGTGCTCGCGACCGCCGGCGCGACGCTGGTGGCCTGGTCGGTCCTGCTGGCATTCGATACCCCGCGGCCGCTGTGGCAGCTGCTGCTGTTCGTCGTCGTCCTCGGCGCCGGCGCTCCCATCTCGCTCGTCGGCGTGGACTTCGCGCGGACCTCGACGCCTCAGGAACGCCTCGGCGCCGCGACGGGGTTCGTGAACATGGGCGGGTTCACCTCGACGATCCTCGGCGTGCTCGCCGTCGGGCTGGTGCTCCAGCTGGTCTCGCCGCCCGGCGCTTCGATTTACACCCTCGATGCCTACCGAGTCGCGTTCGCCGTGTTGCTCCTGCCGTGGCTCGTCGGCCTCGTGGGAGTGCTGCACCACCGCCGACGCACCCGCACCGAGCTGGCCGCCGAGGGAGTGCACCTGCGGCCCGTCCGCGACGTGCTCCGGTGGCGCCGGCCTTCGGTCGTTCGCCCGCGCGTTCGGTAGGCTCTGCGGCGTTCCCCGTGGATCGCGCGCCTGTAGCTCAGGGGATAGAGCACCGCTCTCCTAAAGCGGGTGTCGGCAGTTCGAATCTGCCCAGGCGCACAAGTGTTCATGCAGGTCAGCGCATTCTTGGGTGCGGCTGGTGTGGTCGGTGCGACCGCAATGTCCGGTTCGTGGTCAGCACGTGGTCAGCAGTTGCTGGTGAGGTCAGTACGCCTAGGTCGCGAAGATCCGAGCGACCGCCGGCCAGATGCCCGGCTCGTCCCCGTCGCCGCGTCGGTCGACCTGACCAGCGACAGTCCGATGCGCCGGGTTTGCTGTGAGGTCCGGGCTCGGTGGCACACTCGGGACTCGCTTGCGACTCTTCGATGCAGCTTCCGTGCAACGGCCAACGGCGTCGGCCCGATCGACGCCGAGCCACGGCGGTAGGTCGCCGGCTGCGTCCAGGTCGTTCAACGCCGTCTTGGGGTCGTTCAGCCGCCTCCACACGATCCAACCTCTGAGCCACCTAAGCGCGGCGCGGTCCTGTGCCCCGGAGATCCAGGCGCCAAGCCCGAGATCGAGCGAGTGGACTGCGCTCCGCGGCTGACCCTGGAGCAGCGCTGACACCGCGTACAGGAGCCAGGTGTCCGGCAACCACGCGCCGCCCCCCGAACCAATCCAGCCCTTGGTCCAGTAGTACACGCCGTGCCAGTCATCATTCTCGAACGCGGCAAGCGCCTCGCGCCGGCAGCGGTTGCCGACCTCGCTCACGTCATAGTTCGAAGTGTTCGGGTCCACGGCCACGGAGCGAGTCTCCCTGAGTTTGCCGGCCAAGTGGTCTCTACGACCGTGGTGCGCCGACGAATTCTGGACTCCGCCGTGGTGCTGCCTCGGCTCGTGGCACAGCGATATCTACCTGGGTCCCTATGACGCCGCGCTGCTTGTGCCGGGTTCCAGGCACATCGGCGTCGAAGACTGCGTGCCCCACCTCAAGAAAGTCCGTCTGAGAGAGGGCGCCGGTCCGGCACGATGTCCTTATGAAGGAGCCGCCACCCGGACTGCCACCGGCGAACTCGCGTAAGTGGCACTCGCGACAGAAGTGGGACTCGCTCGGCTACTTGCGTGTGAGGTCCTTGGGCAACCCCGATTGGACGCGCGATACTCGGTGGTTGCTCGGAGTGTTGACGCATCAGCGAAACAAGGCACCCGATAGTGAGCGCGTGCTCTATGACCGGGTCATGGATGCGACAAGGCGCTACCCGAGAACGGCCGCCGGTGCGACCGACGCAGACCGGGCTTGGGACGAGGTGCTGACCGTAATCGACGACCTGCTACTCGTGCGACAGGCACGACACCTCGAGGCGGTACGGGCAGCCCAGGCGGAACAAGCGAGCTCGTAGCGCCGACGTGCGCCGGACAACCCCGGGTGGCGGATGCCGAGCTCGTTCAAGGCGGGACGCCGCACCCGACGTCACCGCCTCAGCTGGCCGGCGGAGGCTCGGGGAAGATGGGCATCCGTTCCATTGCCACCCACGGCGCCTCTGAGAAGAGGTGGCCATAGAGGTCCATCGTCATGGTTGCCGTCGCGTGTCCGAGGATCATCTGGACCGCCTTCACATCGGCGCCGGCCGCGATCAGCAGCGAGGCGGCGGTGTGACGGAGGTCGTGGATCGTCGTGCCGGCCAGGCCGACCGACTGCGTCGTCTCGGTCCAGCGGGAGCGGACTCGGAAGTTGGTGTTGGTCCAGATGCCTCCCGTCGGGCTTGGGAACAGGTACGAGCCCGACGGGGCGCTGTCGATCCGTTCCCGGACGTAGCTTTCGAGCGTCGGCGGGACCGGCACGGTGCGCGTCTGGTGGGTCTTCGTCGGGCCGAAGATGGCGCCGCTGGTCTTCTTCGACTGCGGGGCTGCGCGGTGGATCCGGACGCCAAGGCCGTGCGGTGTCTGGACGACGTCGTCGACCCGCAGCGCGCACATCTCCGAGAACCGGCAGCCGGCCAGGCCGAGGAAGAGCACGACCGGCCGGCAGTTCGGTGGCATGGCGTCGGCGAGCTTGCCCAGCTGCTCCGCACGTAGCCAGTGCGGCTCCCGTTTGGTCGTGCCCTTGGGGAGCGGGATCGAGCGGGCGACGTTGACGGAGATCCGCCGGTCGCGGACGGCGTAGTCGAGCACCAGCCGGATGACGGACAGGACCCGCCGCCGGGTGGCCGTCGCCAGCCCGCGAACCGTCATCGCTGTCAGCACCCGCTCGACGTCCGTCGCCGAGATCACGGCGATCGGGAAGCGCCCGAGCAGCGGGATGACGTAAGAGTCGAGCAGGAACTGCGTCGTCTCCTGGCTCCGGACGGCGAGGTGCTGTCGTGAGCCCTGCCATTCCTCGGCGAGCATCCCGAAGGACACTCGGCCGCGGCTCGGGTCGATCCAGGTGCCGCTCTGGAGCTTGACCAGCTGGTCGGCCTCCCAGCGCCTGGCGTCGGTCTTGCGCTGGAACGACTTCTCGGCGATGACCCGGTGCTCGAAGAAGACCTTCGCGCGCCAGGTCACCGTGCCCGAGGGAAGCGTCCGCCGGGTGACGGACATCAGCGTCGGCGCGGCTGCGCGGGCTCCCGATCGACCCACGAGGCCGGGATGAGGATGACGGTCCCGAGCCGGCGGCAGGGGATCTGCTCGGTCTCGGCCAGGTGGTAGAGCGTCCGCACCGGCACCCCGAGGACGGCGGCGGCGTCCTTAACGCGGTAGTACTGCCGAGCAGCAGTGACGGCGGTCTGCGTGGTTGTCGACATGGTCGTTCTCCTTCGGTGGGTTGGGGTGGTCACCACCGCTCCAGTACCGGTCCATCGGGGACCGGGCTGGGCGAGGGCGTCAAGGGGCGCGGCGTCATCTGTGGACGCAGCGGCGAGATGGCGGGCTGTGGACGGGTCGCCTGGAGCGGCGGTTGCGGGTCGTCGGGGTGGTGGGTGGCCCAGGTCTCGGTGGCGGAGGTCTCGGCGTGGGTGGTGGCGAGGATGCGATCGAGGAGCTCGCGGGCGCTCTCGGGCTCACCTCCCGGCAGGCAGTCCGGGTCGAGGCGGTCAGTGGCCACGTAGAGCCGGTTCAGGTGGCGGCCGCGGCTGACGGCGACGTAGAGGTCTTCGCGGCCCATGCCGGCGGTGATGACGGTGTGGGTCTCGTCGACGGTCATGCCTTGGCTGCGGGCGGTGGTGGTGGCGTAGCCGAGCTCGACGGACTCGGCCACGTAGACAGGCGGCAGTCGCAGGGTGCCGCGGGCTGGATCTCCGATGGGCTGGACGCGCAGGCCTCCGTCGGGCAGGACGTCGGTGATCTGCCAGAGGTCGCCGTTGCGGACGAACCCGTCGGCGGTGCGCAGGCGCCGGTTGTTGCGCCGGGTGACGATGCGGTCGCCGATCCCACCGGTCAGTCCGTCGCTCAAGGTGATGCCGGTGGTGCGAACGGTGCCGGTGCGGATGCGTTCGGCGCGGGTGCGGGCGTTGAGCTCGTTGACGGTGCGCCGGTCGGCGGCCGCGAGCAGGACGATCCGACCCTGCGACTCGGCATCGGTCGCCGTCGAGAGTGCGTCGTCGAGCATGTCGTCGTGGGTGCCGTGGCTGACCCGGCGGTGCTGGATGTAGGCGTCCAGGGCGGCGGGGTCGCCGTGGCGCAGGTCAAGTGTGGCGCGGGCTTCCCACGGGTGGCTGAACCGCCACAGGGTGCGCAGCTCGGCGGTGGGGCCGCGGCGGGCGAGCATCCCGAAAGCCCCGCCGGCCTCGACGGCTCCGCGTTGCAGGTGGTCGCCGACGAGCAGCACCTTCGCGTCGGCGGCGCTCGCCTGCTCGAGGAGGGCGGCCAGGGTGCGGGTGTCGGCCATCGAAGCCTCATCGACGATCACGAGCTGCCCGCGGCGGAATCGCCACTGGTCCTGCTCAGCGGCGAGGCGGTGACGCCGATCGTTCGCATCCCGACGATCGATGAGGCTCGAGTCGGGGTCGCCAAGAACGGCCATCTCCGCCTGGTAGCGCAGCGACCGTTGCGCAGCACCGTCGCCCGCGGACTCGTAGATCCACTTGGCTGTCGTCTCGCACCGGGAGTCGAGAGCGGCGGACAGGGTCGCCGCCGCACTGGCCGAGGGCGCCAGCCCGACGACGTCGCCGCGCGTCAACCTCCAGGTATCGGCCAAGGCCTCCAGGGTCGTCGTCTTGCCCGAGCCGGCCGGGCCGACCAGGACGTCGAGGCTTCGTCGGGACAGGAGTACCGACTTGGTCGCGTCGCGTTGATCGTCGGCGAGGCCGCACAGCTCGCGATCGGCGATGCGATCGGCGAGAGGGTGGATCCCGATCGGGAGGTCCGTCTCGGCGGCGTCGAGCAGCGTCCGCTCGGCCTGCAGAAGCTCCGTCGACGTGAACATCTCCTCGCCCACGCGCCGCCGCTCTGGGTCTGCCTGGTCGTCGATCCGCACGCATGCGCCGCCGGCTTGGATCACCAGCGCGTTCGTCAGCTCAAGGCGGTCCTCGGGGGAAGCCATGCGGAGCGCGAGCGAGGACCGCAGCGCGGCGGCGCCCAGGTTCCAGGTCGACCACACCGACCGACGCGTCGAGACGTCGTCGATAACCTGCGCGACGATCGCCGACCGGACCTCCGGACCGACATCGGTCACCCGTAATGGGCGCCCGTAGGTCCCCGACAGCGCCCGAGCGGCCAGGTCGACGGGCTCGAGCCCGGTCAGTGCGCGTGCGCGGTTGGCCCAATCGGCGATCAGGTCCCGCAACGGGCGGACGACCTTCGGCGGCCGGGTCTCGCGGGTCAGGTGCTGCCGTGCCCGGGTCGTCTCCGTGCGAGACGGCGCCCGCCCGCGGCGCTCCGTGAAGTCCTCCGCCCAACGCTGCTCGGCACAGTGGATCTGCTCCGAGCGGGCGGAGAACTCGGCCAACAGATCCTCGCCGGCGCCGTCGAGCTCGAACGCGAGGTTCCGGCGCTCCCCACGGTCGCGCAATGACCATGACGCGCCGATCCGCCGGGAGACCTCATCGGCGAGCAGGGCGTCGTAGAGCTCGGAGACGGTCACCACGGCGGCGTGCAGGGTGCGGCCGTCCACGGAGCGCCACGCGCCGTCGGGGCCCTGAACCTTGTTCGCGACGACGACGTGCGTGTGCAGGTTCGGGTCACCGGCGCGGGAGTCCCAGTGGTCGAACGCGGCCGCGATCATGCCGCGCGTCCTGACCTGCCGGCACCCGGCCGCGCCGACCCGGGTCCGGATCACCGAGTGCTCCACGAACTGCAACGCCGACATCAGCGCCGCCCGGTGCGCCTCGTAGAGGGTCGCACGCGTCGACTCGTCGGCCAGACCCCAAACGACGGAGACCGACTTGGGTGCGGTGAACGTCAGGTCGTAGCCGGCTACCGCGTGACGACCCTCGCCGGGGTCGCTGCTCCGGTGCGGCTTGCCGAGCGGCGTGTGACCGATCGGGTCGCACCCGTCGCGAAAGACCCGGGTCATCGCCAGCTCGGTGACGGCGCTTCCGACGGGAAAACGACCCTCACCGAGCGACCCGAGGCCGTTGCCAAGCCAGCGACCCGCGGGGTTGCCGGTCTGCTCGTAGTACGCGATGAGCGAGTCGCCGGCCGGTAGACCGGCATCGCCGGCGGCAACGTGCCGGGTCAGGTACGCGTAGCCGTCGCCGACCGTCAGCTTGTGCATTGACATCACCAACGCGCCACCTCCTCCCTGCGGCCCGAGCAGCGGTTGCTCCCAGTGATAGGTGCGCCGAGAAGTGCGTAAGACGCGAGGTCGGCCTTCTCGGGCAGCCGGAGGCGCAGCGTCACGAACTCGAGTCGCGGCCCACTCCTGCAAGCAGGTATGCGGAACTGCGCGCAAGACGCGACATGGCCCGCTGGATCGCGAGCAGTACCGCCGGACGAGAGGGTCGGCCGCTCAGATCTGACGAGGAACCTCGCGGGTTGCCCGCCCGCCCCGCGGCGTCGAGTGCGATCCTTCACCCGTGAGTGGCAACTCGTGGGTCGCAGGCGCCTTCCCCGCTGCACTCCGAGCCGAGGCCACGGTCGTTGCGAAGCTCTTGCCCCGGTCGGATCTGTCGCCGAGTGGCAGATTCACCGTCGACGTCGAGGGCGAGCGCCTGACGATCCCGTACCGCATCTACAACGGAGTGACACGGGCGACGGCGCAACTGACAGTGCCGTCCGACGTCTACTGGGGCGGCATTGTGGACGCATGGGAGGCGGAGGGGGCGCTGGTCGCATCGATGGCCGCCGCCGCTCACACTCGCAGCCACGACGGATGGGCTAGGCAACGGGCTCTGCGCAGGCTCTTGGCCGGGCCGGTGCTGGCGCCGTGGATGATTCCGTTCATCGTCCAACTAGTTGGCGAGTACGTCGTGCAGATCGTCGATGACATCGCGGAGGCGCTGCCCGACGTCGGCGTTCCGGGGTCAGTCCATCAGGCCGCGTTCGGCCGATACCTCGGCGAAAACCCAGAGGTTCTCCGCCTCACACGCGCACGAGTCGCCAGCTACTGGGACTGCTACTACCGCAGGGCCTACCCCGCGATCGAGGACTACCCGGGCCAGCGCCTGGTCGCTGCCTTCTCCCGCGCGGCGTCCGCGTCGTCGCTCGACCTGACTCCGGCGTTACGCCAAACCGGGCCCAGCAGCCGCGCAACGCACATCGCTGACGGCGAGCCGGCTGGCTGACGGCTGGCCGTCGAGACCACGTCACGCGAGACCTGACAGCGAACGATCACACGCCCGACTCTTCTTGCACGGCGTGCCGGGGGCCTGCCGGTGACGGGGCGCGTGGCACGAGACGACGCGCGGACCGCGATCGGTGACCGAGTTTGAGTCGGAGCACTCCGCCGCTGCAGCGGAGTCGTTTGTGCGAGGGATGGAGATCCCGAACCGCCGGCGAGCGACCGTTCTGCTCTCAAGCGTGGAGAGGCTTCGCGGGCCCCGGGGTCTGCGTCCCGCGACCTGCCTCCGCCCCGCATCGGGCCCCGCCGCGCCTTGACAATAGCCAGCGAACTCTCAGGTTCACTCTCTATGGTGGGGGCGTGAGCGGACAGCCGAGGCCATCGCCCGTGAGCGCCACCGGTCCAGACGAGATCATCGCGACCTTCGATCACCCGCCAGTGGCAGAGGTCGTCGCTGCTGTGCGCGTGGCCGAGCTTTCCGACCAGACGTTCATGGCTGTCGGAGAATTATGGAAGAGCAAGTTCTCAGAGTTTCCTAAGTTCGAATTGCAGCCGCCTTATGACGTCCCTGTGGAAGCGTTCGAGGCAGGGGTCCCTCGTGCGCCGTTCTCGGACCTCCGCCTATTTACCCAGCCGCCACTGTCGAGGGTCTGGTTCACCGACGCGTCTGGTCAAGAACTAATCCAGGTCCAGCATGATTGGTTCGCCGTGAACTGGCGGAAAGTTGAGCCGGATAACGAGTATGGCAATTGGCCCGCCCGTCGCGCTGCGTTCGAGGGCGCATATGGCAAGTTCGCGGAATGGGCCGAGGGGAATGGTGACTCGATCACTCCGACGCAATGCGAGGTGACATACATAAATCACGTACTCCCCATTGCTGGCGTCTGGAGCACGCATGCCGACTCGCCTGGCCTGTTCCGTGGCCGGCCCGGCGATTACGACACGCCGCATCCACTAGAGGAGATTCGCTGGCAGGCGCGATATCTCCTCAACGGTGAAGACGGGAGCCCTCGGGGTCGCCTCCATGTTTCCGCGCAGCCTGTTTTCCGTGCAAGTGACGCCACGCCAATGATGATCCTCGAGTTAACGGCTCGAGTGGTACCGTCAGGACCGGGGCTGGAGAGCGCCCTTGAAGCGCTCGACGCCGGGCGGGCGGCGATTGTCAGGACGTTCCTTTCGACTACATCTGACGAAGCTCAGAAGGCTTGGGGATTGAAGTGATGAGCACCGTTGCCCTGACCAAAGCAGAGTGGTTCGCCCCGGCAGGCCCAGCGGGCCTGCCCACCTCTGCGACGATGTCCGCGGCGGGTGTGGTCGACTCCAACTTTCGTCCGTTCAATCGACACAGGCCGGACTGGTTCCTGGACGCGGTTCGAGCTGCTTTCGGCAACTCGCGCGTTCGCGAGCCGCGGGCGACTCAAAACGCCGCCCATTCACTGCTCAGTTTTCTTTCCGACACCTTCTGGACTGGAGCGCCGCAGCCAACCGTCAGTCCCACCGAGGAAGGCGGGATTTCGGCGGAATTCCGCTCGCCGACAGTCGAGGTTCACGTCGAATCAGACGCGCGCGGAGCGTTGAGTGTATATGTGGTCCACATCGGTTTCATGGAATGGGAAGGTCCTCTCAACTCTGTGCCAGACGGCATTGAAAAGTGGGCTTGGCGCCTGACGCACACCATCTAGAGCCGCTAGCCGCAATGGTGGTGGATCCGTCCGAAGGTCTTCGTGACCTCGTAGACGCGGGCCTTGACCCGGACGAGGTGTTGTTCCGCATCGTCCAGCCGGGCTTTGTCAATTTCGCCGTCGAGCCACCCGAGGCCCAGAGCAACGGGTTTCAAGACCAGAGGCTGGATGTTGCCAATGGGTTCGGCCTAAACGGTCCGTGCGCTTCCGTCGCGATTAAGTCGATCTGGGTCGCGGAGGGCGCGGACGTCGATCAGCTCCTCGCCGGATTTCCAGCCAACTCGGGTATCGCCCAGTTCACGGTTGGGGCGGTCCGGGATCTTCTTACGCTTGCCGGCGAACCCTGCCCGCAGAGCGTGATGCCGGATCCCCGCGACGGAAGCCCGTGGCACGCAGTCATGTGGGACGAGAAGCGAGCCGGTCATACCAAGGCAGTCAAGCGCGCTCGCGCCCAGGTTGCCGAGTGGTTCAGGGAGCCCACCGCCCACTAAGGGGCTGCGTCGGTCCAGAATCCCCACGGCTCTGCTGCCTCGCTTCTGTTCGGGCACATATTGGCCTCGCCTGAGTGCCCGGAGGACGCACTGGCGGGTGGGTCCGGCACGGGCGTGGCAGGGAGACCGCCGACCGGCGCGGATGATTGGGCCCCGGCGTGGTCAGCAAATGGTCAGCAGTCTGCCCAGAACCTTGTCAGTTGGGGAACTATTTGCATGTATTTCCGCAGGTCAGCGCTCTGCAGACTCCTTGAGCTCGAACTCCTAAAGCGGGTGTCGGCAGTTCGAATCTGCCCAGGCGCATAGTGTGTTGCAGGTCAGGGCTTGGTGGCTGCAGTTGGCAGGGCTTGTAGGGGCCTCGTGGTCAGCATGAGGACAGAAGGCTCCTGCGGGGCATGCGATTCGGCGGTTTCAGCGTGATCGGTCTGATGAGATAACGACATGGAGATTGAGCGCGAGCATCAGCGCTGGCTTGATCACGAGCTTGAGCACGGCTACATCCGCGTGAGGCTGCGGTTGCTGACCACGGCGGAGGGTGGGCGGCGTACGTCGATCTACTCGGGCTATCGCGCCCACTGGGGATTTCCGCCGGAGGTCCACCGCGAGTCGCATGATGCACCGCTCGTCCTCGAAGACGCCCTTGAGCTTGAGCTCGGCCAGTCGGCGACTGCTCGCATCCATCCGATGTGGCCCCAGGGTTGGCCTGAGGTCACACCCGGGCTGAGGCTCGGCATGTTCGAAGGATCTCGGCTGGTTGGCACCGCAGAAGTCCTGAGCCAGATTGGCCCGGAGATCGCCGCGCGCCCCCCGGCCGTGGGCAAGGGCAAGAAGGTGACGCCCAGTTCGCCGAAGTCGGAGTGGGTCGGTCGCCTTCCTGCCGGACCGCCGATCCGGGACGAGTTGGCTCGTCTCGTCGATTCCGACGGGGGCCGGGACTCGGCCGAGAACGACTACTTCGAAGCGGCGAACGACCCGCAGTTTGTTGCGCTCGAGACGGCCAAAAGGCGGTTTCGGGCCCAACTTCGTCGACGGCTCCGGCATCTTCGGGCCACGGCGCGTGGTAAGCCACGGCAGTAGCCGAATCCTCTTCACACTGTCCATTGGCCCGAGCTTGGCCGGCGCGACTCAGCGGTGACGATTGCGGTTGGTGTCGTCAGCGACGAACGCAGCGCGTCTGCGCCGAGGTTGGGACTCCGGGGCCGGCGACCCACGAACTTCGGGGCCGACGCCACGCCGCGCGGTGCGCGTCGTAGAGAGCGGTTCGCGTGCGGTCGTCGGCCAGCCCCCAGAGGATCGAGACCGACTTCGGCTACCGACGGAAGTACCCGTGTGAGATAGCCGCCGGGTGGTACGTCGAGCGGCGGCTGAGCGGCCGGATACGCCTGATCAGGCCGCCTCGGCCACAAGACCTCAACCGTCTCGGCCGCCGCTTGAAATGCTTCGGCATCCACGGTGAAACTCGACTCGTCCACGCCGACGCCGGGCCGGCGATGACGAGCACCGGGTCTCCGGGCGGCGGAGCTGGGGTCAACCACAGTGCGCTCGACCACTCGCCGCCACCACCGCCCCAGTGGGTGAGCACCGGCTGGTCTGATGCCGGCCAGTTGTTCCGGATGTGGCGCCCGGCTACGGCGGCGGTACGTCCCTCGGCGATTTCCACTCCGGCGAAGAGTTCCGCATCGACTGCCGGGTGCACGCGATCGCCGAGGTCGGGATCGAGACGACAGCGGACCGCCAGCTCGATCTGGAGTCCGGCGGTGTAGCGAGTGAGGCCGACGAGAAGGATCGACACATCTGCGGACCGCCCGACGCCGCCCCTCGCGCCGACAGCGGAGGGGGCTCGGTTGTCCGGCGGTCCGAACCGGGATCTCGCCTGCGCGACGTCGTTCGCGTCGCCGGAGACAGCCAGGGTCGAATGCATGTGGCCGACCCTCGTCCGCATCCCGTAGGTGGTCAACGCTTTTCGTCCTGGAGCTGTCTGCCCTTGCGAGACGAACTGCGTGGGCCGCCACTCTCTCCAGCGGCTCCTCGGCGACGGGCAACGCGCTAGCGAAGGATCACGGCCTCGACTCCTCGTGCACCTCGTGCTTTCGTCGGCCGTGTGCTCGGCCCCCTGCGGCCACGGATCGCGTCGGGGCGCGTTATGTGGGGGGCGCAAGGGGGCCGAGCCGAGCAGCAGATCGCAACGCGTGCGGGTCCAGTCGTGGCGCGCCAACGCACGCCGTAGCGTTCGACGACGTCGAGGTACTCGAGCAGGGCGCAGTTCCTGGTCGCCATGTTCTTTGAGGGCCTCGATGACATCACCCCGGCACACGGCTCACCGGCGAGCCGGCACCCCGACCGGACGTGTGAAGAGCCACAACTGGGACGCTGTCTCGTCGAGCGTGCCCGAAGGAGACCTCATGACAGAACTCCCCCGCCTGGAGCGAGCAAGCGCCCACACGAGGCTGATCGTGGACGGCTCACCGTTCCTCTGCCTCGGCGGCGAGCTCCGCAACTCCAGCGCGTCTGATCCCGTGCACATGGCACCCATCTGGCGCGCGCTCGGGAGGTCCGGAGTGAACTCGATCATCGCTCCCGTGGGGTGGGACCAGGTGGAGCCGTCCGAGGGTGAGTTCGACTTCAGCGTGGTGGACGAGCTGCTCGCGGGTGCACGCTCGGCGGGTGTCCGCCTCGTCCTCATCTGGTTCGGTGCCTACAAGAACGCCCTGTCCACCTATGCACCGACGTGGGTTCGCCAGGACTCCGCCCGGTTCGAGCGAGCCGACCGGGGACCGTCCCCCGTGAGGGCTCCCTTCACGTACGAGGGATCGATGCCTCGCCCCACCCTGTCGGTGTTCTCCGGGCCTCTGCGAGAAGCGGACGAGGCAGCCTATGGAGCGCTGATGGAGCACCTCGCTCGGGTGGACGGAGATCACACCGTCGTCATGATGCAGGTGGAGAACGAGGTCGGGCTCTTGGGATCGAGCCGCGACAGTTCCGCCGCCGCGCAGCTCGCCTGGCAGTCGCCCGTTCCTGAGGCACTCGTCGAGGCCGTGGCGAACGAGCCCGCCGCCTTCCACGACGACGTCGTCGATCTGTTCGGTCGGTCGCGCCCGGGCGGGGCATCCTGGCAGGAGCGATTCGGCGACGACGATCCACTGGCCGATGAGGTCTTCATGGCGTGGGGGTTCGCCAGCTATGTCGGTGCCCTGGCGGCGAAGGGCAAGCAGATCAAGGCGCTACCTGTGTATGCGAACGCCTGGCTCGGCCCCCAACCGGGTCAGGACATGCCGGGCCAGTATCCCAGCGGTGGTCCGACGGCACGGATGAGCGGGGTGTGGCGCGTCGCCGGACCGGCTCTCGATTTCGTCGCACCCGACATCTACGTCTCCGACAGCGAGTCGGTCATGCGCGGCTACACGTCGGGGATCAACCCGCTCTTCATCCCCGAGGCGCGTGTTCTGACCGGTGACGCCTTCCGCGCGTTCGGTGCTTTCCACGCCATGGGGTACCACGTCTTCGGCATCGACGACGTTCGGGAAGAAAGCCAGCTGTACGACGCGTTCCGGAAGCTTCTCGCGCTCGCCCCGCAGATCCTCGACGCCCAGCGGGACGATCGCGTGATGGGATTCGCGCTGGATCCGGGGACGGATGCGGCCACCGCCCGGCTCGGGTCGACGACCGTCACCGTGCGAAGCGCGCCGAAGCTCCTCGCCGACATGCTGCTCGATGCGGGTGTCCGGCTGCCGGAGCCGGCCCCGCATCCCGACGAGACTCTGCCGAGCGCCCACGCGCCCTCCCCGGGAGACTCGCGACCGTTCGGAATCATCGTGGAAACCGGAGATCTCGAATACATCGCACTGGGACGGCAGGCGATGATCGACTTCAGCCGGGAGGGTTCTTTGCTCGAGATCGACAGCCTGCGGGAGCTTCGCCTTCACGACGGCGCCTGGGTCGAGGGCCGCATCCTCAACGGAGACGAACGGCTGATGATCCTCGGCGCACACGGGGTGTCGGCCGTGAGGATCACGCTGATCGAGCGGTAAGTGGGCTTCGGCACGACGTGGTGAACGCTCCTGGAGCCGACACTGGCCGGTCGCTCCTGATCCTTGGGACCGCGACGACATCACCCCGGCACTCGGGTCCACGTCACGAGCCGTCGCGCGGCACCCTCACGGGCGCAGGGCGTAGATGGTTCCGCTTGCCACGATGACGTCCGTCCACGTCGTGCCCGGAGCGAGGACCTCTGGTGCGACGTTCCCGCTGATCGTCCCGACCCATAGGGAGCTGTCCGAGCGCAGCCCCACCCAGTACGGCCACGAGATCACGACCTTGTTCCAGCTGACCGGGCTCGTGATCTTCCTGGGCAGCCAGGCGTTCGGGAGGTCGCCACCGTTGTGGACCGAGGACCAGAGCCAGAGCTCCCCGGTCGTGGTGAGCGCCGAGTAGAAGTAGTCGTCGGAGTCGACGCTCGCCCAGTTGGTGGCAGTGCCGATCTGCTCCGGGCCGCCGAAGTCGGCGCCGGATACCGAGCTCAGGCGCTGGCCCCACTGCCACAGGGTTCCGTCCTCCCGGACGCCGACCCCCGTGTTCCAGCCGGCAGTGACGGACTTCCACAGGCTCGTGCCCACTCTCACGGGGACGGAGCCGCTCTCCCTGCTCGGGTCACCCAGGACGCCGGAGTAGCCGTTGCTTCCCCACGACCAGAGTGCGCCTTCGGCGGTGAGTCCGTACGTGTAGCCCGATCCGCCCTCGATGTCCTGCCAGGTGCTGCCCTGCGGTGCAGGGACGGCCGTGGGGGTCCAGACGTCGCGGTCGGCGCTGGGGCCACCGTTGCCCAGCTGACCGCTCCCGTTGTCTCCCCAGCCGTGCAGGCCGCCGGGCTCGAACATCGCGAACGAGTTGTTGGGCGCGGCGAAGATCGATGACACGGCGTGCTTCGTCCCGGTCCCGGGAACCCACGTCGGCGTCTGCGTCGTCTCGGTCGCGCCGGTGCCCAGCAGGAACCCGGTACCCCAGGTCCACAGGGAGCCGTCCGACCGACGAGCCAGCGCGTGCTGCGATCGTGCGTCGACCGAGGTCCACCACGACTCGGTGCCGACCTGGACCGGGCCGCTGCGCTGCGCGACGGTGTCACCCCAGGTCTCGAACCAGAAGTCCCACCGGAAGACCCGGTTGCCGGCGGTGGTGGGGTTCGTGGCGACGACGGTCGCCGGCGACGGTGCCGGTAGCCCAGCCCCGGGCTTCGACGCCGCGGTCACGGTGTGCGTCCCTACCGTGAACGGACCGCACACCGCCGCGCACGCGGTTCCGTCGAGCGCAGCGGTCATCGATCCGGTCACGTCGAACGGGTTCCCGTACGCGTCCGAGGCGGAGACCGTCACGGACGTCGAGGCCCCGGCCGGGATGGCACCCCCGCCGGGAGAGGTCAGACCGGTCACCTGGAGGTGCGTGGCGGTGGCCGGGCCGTGCTCGACCAGGAGGGAGGTCGAGCTGGTGAACCCTGCCCAGGCCGCCGTGACGGTGTGGTTGCCGACGGCGGGCGCCGAGCAGGCGCTCGCCGCGCACGTGCCGCCCGTGATCGTGAACGTCGTCTGCGCCGTGACGTCCATGAGGCTGACCCCGTCGAAGACCCCGGTCGCGGTGAACGGGACGGGCGCCCCCGCCGTGGTCACCGCGCCGCCGGAGATCCGAACCTCCGAGGGCTTCGGCTGCGCCTTCGCGATGACGAGGGCCCAGTACTCGTCGCTGGCGACGATGCCGCCGATGATCTCCTCGTCGTGCGTGCCACGCTGCAGCAGGCCGACCCACGTCCCCTGCCCGGTGGGGTCGAGGCCACGACCCAGCAGGTCCCGGTAGTACCCGTCGACGACCGCCGACAGATGCTCGGTCGACAGCAGGATCCCCAGAGCGGTCGACGCCCGCGTCACGCCGTTGTGGCCCAACCGGGCGGCCCACCACTGTGCCTCGGAGTCCGCCGCCGACCGGCCGAGCACGTCCCGGTACATCGACCGCACCCACCGGACCGGGTCGTTCCCGTTGGCCGCGTAGTACTCCTCCGAGGAGATGAACCCCGAGTCGATCTGCGCGATCGTGGCACCGCGCGCCATCTGATCCACCCAGAACCGCAACCCCGCCGGTTCCGGCCCACGCCCCAGGTAGGACACATAGGCCTGGGCGACCAGCCCGGAACGGAACTCCACGCTGTGCGTGATCGCGTTGGCCACCGCCTGGCGCGGGGCACCGTTGCGCAGCTGTGCCGTCCACATCGCCAAGCCTTCCGGGTCCGGGTCCCGGTGGAAGAGCGAGTGGTAGACGCCGGTCACGTAGTCCCGCAGCGCGAAGTCGTCCGCGGCCGCCGCCGGCTCGGTCGCGACCGAGCCGAGACCGAGCACACACGCCACAGCACCCAACGACGCGACGGCACGCACCCAGGCGCGCCGCGAGACCTGGCGGATCGACACAACTGCCCCCTGCGACGTCGGTGCGCTGAAGATAGCGCTCGCTACCGGCGATCACGCAGCCCCGAAAGGGTGACGGCGCCGCGGTCCTGAACCTTGTCCGTCGTGCAACGCTCGGCAGTCGGCCGGACATGTGGGCAGCATCGGGTCTCGTCGTCGTCGGAAAGGGCCTCATGACCTCGCCGGAGGAGCGCTTCGCAGCGCTGTTCGACGCCACGCACCGCGCACTGCTCGCCTACGCCGTCCGACGCGTCGCGGACCCGGCCGACGCAGCCGACGTCGTCGCCGAGACCTATCTCGTCGCCTGGAGACGGCTCGAGGACGTCCCGCCCGACGACCAGGCGCGGCCGTGGCTGTTCGGAGTCGCGCGCCGGGTGCTGGCGAACTACTACCGAGGCGAGCGCCGGCGGCACGCTCTCGCCGACAGGCTCCGCGACAGCCTCACCGCCATCGCGCCTCCGCCCGTCGACCTCAGCGACGTGACCGCCGCGCTGGATCGGCTCGGTGACGATGACCGCGAGCTGCTGCGCCTCGTCGCGTGGGAAGACCTGGCGCGCGACGAGATCGCGGTCGCCCTCGGCGTCTCGCGCGCCACGGTCCGGGTCCGACTGCACCGAGCCCGCCAGCGGCTCCTCCGTGAGATGAGCGCCCTCGCGGACGAGCAACGAGTGGCGCCATCCGGACACGTAGGGGATGGATGGGCACCCGCCCGTCCCGAGGTGGAGGAGGTCCGATGACACACGACGACGTGATCGCGCAGCTGCGCAGCGCCGACCCGGTCGCCGGGCTGGACCTGTCGCACCTCGACCCAGGCGCCGTCCGCGCCCTGCGTCAAGGAATCACGATGACCGAACGAGACTCCTCCTCCACCGCGCGTCGGCGCCGCCTCGGCCGTCGCGGCACGCTCATCGCGGGCCTGAGCATCGCGCTCGTCGGCGGCGGCTCCGCCTACGCCGTGCACCAGCAGTGGTTCGGCGGCCTCGTGGACGGCCCGAACTGTCAGAGCGTCTGGAACGAGACCGCGGCCGGCGTCGCGATGGTCTCCGGACCGGACCTCACCGGCGACCCCGTCGCCGACTGCGACATCTACCGTGGCCAGGCGGGCCTTCCACCCCTCACGGATCCCGTCGCGTTCGAGTACGGCGACGTGGTCTTCGTGACCCCACGCGACCAGGTTCCCGAGGGTGCCGAGCCGCTCGAGGTGTCCCCGACCGCCGGCGCCGAGCGGGAGCTGCGGGCCTCCATGAGGGACTGGGTCGACGGCGGCTCGTCCCACTGCTTCTCGACGTCCGAGGCGGAGGAGTTCGCGCACGCCGAGCTCGACCGTCTGGACCTGACCGGGTGGACTGTCGTCACCGACGACGTCCCCGACGCCGACGAGCTCCCTCCCGGCATGGAGTGCGCCGCGCTCGACATGCTCGACCCCGCCAGCCACACCATCGATGTGCTGCCCCTCCGCGCCGAGGACTGGGAAGTCACCGCCGGTCCGATCACGTCCGGCATCCGCACCGCGCTTCGCGTGGGCATTGCTCAGACGTGCGTGAGCCTGGGGGATGCCCTCGCGGTCGCGGAGGCTGCCCTCGGCACCGAGCACCACTGGCCGACGACCGGCGTCCCCGACGAGGGCGTGGACTGCGCCCGGGTCGACATGGAGGTCGGAGGCAGCATGCAGATCACGATCCACGGACCAGCCATCGCGCGCCCCTGACGGCTCGCCGGCGCGGATCGGTCGCTGCTACGCGAGGAAGTCGCCCCAGCGGACGGACTCCTCGACGAGCAGGAGGACCCGCCCGTCCTCGCTGCGGTACTCAGCGATGCTGCCGTAGGCCTTCTTCGTCCGTCGGATCTGCGGACGGCCCTCGGCGACCATGCGCGCCACCTCGGCCTCGTCGAACCAGGTGAGCCCGCAGTAGCCGTTGCAGCCGCAGGGGTCCCAGGCGACCTGCGCGCCCGCGGCTGCGGCGTCGAAGGCGGCAGCGGACGAGATGTCGTGCGCGGCGACGGTGTAGGCGCGTCCGCCCGGGGCGACCACCGTGCCGTCGGCGTGCACGCCGGGCTTGTCTGCCCCGGGGTCAGGGGTCGCCGGCGTCGCCTTGACCGCGTCCACGATCTCGCTGAACGAGGGCTGACGGCGCCGCGTGACCATGCCGCCAGTATCCCCGGGCGGTCGCGGCGAGGCTGCTCCGTTGTCGAGCATGGGCGGGTCGATGGGCCTGTGCGATGAACTCGGGACACCGCCGCGGAGACTGGTGTGTTGGCCACCGTTGCCGGGCAGGCGTACCGGAATGAGCTGATGTCCGAGGCGTCGAGGCCGACCAAGTCGGAGGTTCCGTCGTGCGGACCCGACAACCGCGACCGTCGAAAAGGTCTGGCCCCGGACTCAGGCGTCGGCTCGCACGGCTCAGCTGAACGGGGTCTAGGCTCCGCTTTGTGGATCCCGCGCTGGCAGGCCTGATCGGTGTGATTGTCGGTGCCGCCGTTACTGGGGGAACCAGTTTCTACTTGGCGCGAAGAAATGAGCGCTCCGAGCTCCGAGCAGCGATGCGGCTGATCTGCACCGACCTGTACAAGGTTTCCGCTGTGACTCTGGAGGTGCGCACCACGGGCGAATGGGGACCCGAACGAGGTCCACTGCCCACCAGGGCATTCGACGTCTATGACGCAGCCCTGGCCCGAGCCCTCCCGCCCAAATTGTGGAAGCGGGTGGAGGGCTCGGTTCTCGGCGTTCTGCGGCTTGATGCGATTCGCGCGTCCCTGCTCGAGGAGGATCGTGATGCGACCGCCAAGGAGAAGGCGGACGCCGTCCGGATCTGCGGATTCATCGAGATGACTCTCGCGCAGCTCGACGGCGAAGCCTGGGCGATCGACCGGTCGGATCGTGCAGAGCAGGCGTCGGTCGGATCCGAGACATGAGTCCGCTCAGGCTCGGTGAGCTGCATGACCTGCTTACCAGCGACATCCGAGTTCATCTCGATCGGGAGCAGGTGCTGGCACTCGATCCGGAGGTCACGCTCTCGGCCGGGCAGGCAGGCCGGCTGGCCGCGTCCGTCGTCCCTCCGTGGTTCTTCGATGGCCGAGAATGCGTCGACTTCGATGTGCCTGGCAGCGTGAGCCACACATTTGAGTGGGTAGCGAGGCACTCCAGCATCGACGCTTCTGTCGACCGCGTTCCCCCCGGGCCGCTGGCAGTGCCGTGCTATCGGATTGACGAGCGCATTCTTTGCCTGGACGGGAACCATCGGCTCCTCGCTCTGGTGCGACGACGACCGCAAGCAGTCGTCGTCACGCTGACCATTGAGGGACCGACCGACCCGAGACTGCTTCCCGACCTCGTCCACTTCGCCGCCGCCTAGGGACTACCTCGCCTGCGCACCGCGCCCCGTAGAAACGCTCGACCAAGTCTGCCCGAGCCGGAATCGAAAGCCTGCGGCACCGAACACACGCGTCACCGTCTGCCCGTGCGAGGTACTCGGCGGTAGGCTCCCAAATGCTCCGGCGATCACGCCGGACCATGACCGTGCCGCGCGGTGTTCACGAGGAAGCCCGGCGGCGTGTCACCGTCGGCGTCGGTGCCGGACCGCGTGCCCCGCACGCGGGGATGCTGCGCGGTGACCGATCCGAGCGCCCCGGCCCGAGCCTGTGGCCCGGCGCTCGTTGCACGACGCTCGGCGCCGCAGTCGCGGTGCGCGATGCTGGCGAAGGAGGAGACGTGGCTCGACCAGGCCAACGCGGGTCCGGTCGCGCGCGCACGGATCCCGGCGCTCAGCGCCGCCGCGCCCCGCGTCCCACCGAGCAGGGCATGATCCCGGTGCTCGCCGAGGTTGCCCGCGAGGTCGACCGCGCGGTGCAGCGACCGCCGACGCGCCCGGTGGTGCGCACGAAGTTCCAGGTGGTGGCGCTGCTGGTGCGCGAGGAGCGCGCCAAGGTCAGGGCCGACGCCGACCTGACGGCGTCGCGGCGCGTCGAGCAGCTGAAGCGGCTGGACGGGGTGGCGACGATGCTGGCCAAGATCGCCGCCCGGGACACCTCGCTGCTCGCGCTGCTGGCCGAGGATGCCAAGGTCTCCGACGCGGCGCACGCCTACAAGGCCACCCTCATGCGCGAGGGAGGGTTGGAGCCCCCGGAGGCTCCCGCGCCCGTCGCGCCTGCCGCGCCCGCGCCCGGCGTCGAGAACCGCGTGGTCCCGCGGTCGGTCATCTCGCGCCAGCTGTCGAACCCCTTCCTCGCCCCGGACTTCGAGGCGGCGGCTGCCCGGACCGCTCCGCGGACCCACCGACTGGCCGGCTGGGAGCTGCTCGAACCGCTCTTCCGGTCCTTCGAGGTCGCCGCAACCGGCGCACCCGCCTGCATGGAGCTGCCCGAGCCTCGCCCGGTGTCCGTCCCCGCGGGCCGGGCGCTGATGCCCCACCAGGCCCAGGTCGTCACCGCTGCGGCCGGCGGCCATCGCACGTTCCTGCTCGCCGACGAGCCGGGCCTCGGCAAGACCGCGCAGGCGCTGCTCGCGGCCCAGGCCGCCGACGCCTACCCGCTGCTGGTCGTCGTGCCCAACGTCGTGAAGACCAACTGGGCGCACGAGGTCGGGATGTGGACGCCGTTCCGCCGGTCCACCGTGGTCCATGGCGACGGCGACCGGATGGACGGGTTCGCGGACGTCGTGATCGTCAACTACGAGCTGCTGGACCGGCATGCCGGTTGGCTCGGCGACCACGGGTTCCGCGGGATGGTCGTCGACGAGGCGCACTTCATCAAGAACAAGACCTCCCAGCGCTCGAAGCACGTCCTCGCGATCGCCGACCGGATCCGTGCCCGCACTGCGCGGCCGCTGATGATGGCTCTCACCGGCACGCCGCTGATCAACGACATCGAGGACTTCCGGGCCATCTGGCAGTTCCTCGGCTGGATCGACGACGCCAAGCCGCTCGGCGCGCTGGTGACCGCCCTCGAGGAGTCCGGGCTCACCCCGGCCGACCGCGGGTTCTCCGCCGCAGCGCGGGCCAGCGTCATCGACATGGGCATCGTGCGTCGTCGCAAGATCGACGTGGTCGCCGACATCCCCGCCCGCCGGGTGGCGGACCTGCCGGTCGAGCTCGACGGAGCGGTCGGCCGCTCGATCCGCGCCGCCGAGGCCGCCCTGGCGACCCGGTTGGTCGAGCGCTACCGGGCTGCCGTGGAGTGGCACACCAGCGGCGGGGCCGTGGTGGAGGGCATCGACGACCAGCTCGTCCGCCGCGTTGCCGCCGCCGAGCTCAAGGAGTCGAGCTCGCAGACCGGTGGCGAGAACGTGTTCACGATGGTCCGTCGGATCGGTCAGGCGAAGGCCGGGCTGGCCGCCGACTACGCCGCGCAGCTGGTCCGCAACGTCGGCAAGGTGGTGTTCTTCGCGAAGCACGTCGACGTGATGGACCAGGCCGAGCAGACCTTCGCCGACCGCGGGATCAAGTACGCGTCGATCCGCGGCGACCAGACGACTCGGATGCGCAACAAGAACATCGCCGCGTTCACCGACGACCCCGAGGTGCAGATCGTCGTGTGCTCCCTGATGGCCGCCGGCGTCGGGCTGAACCTCCAGGTGGCGTCCAACCTGGTGCTGGCCGAGCTGTCCTGGACCGCCGCCGAGCAGACCCAGGCCATCGACCGGATCCACCGCATCGGCCAGGACGAACCCGTCACGGCGTGGCGGATCATCGCCGCGCAGACTATCGACGCCAAGATCGCCGAGCTGATCGACAGCAAGGCGGGGCTCGCCGCTCGGGCTCTGGACGGCGCGCTCGACGAGGACGGCGCCTCCACGGACGTGCAGCTCGAGGCGCTGGTGGGCCTGCTCACCGACGCGCTCGTCGCCGACGGCGTGGGCTGAGAGGCGAGAGTCCGACCGTGGGCTGACTGACGGTCCGGCTGTCGGGGGACGCGCCGGCCCACGTCGCGCGGTGACGCTGGTGCGGTGACCGATCAGCGCGCTCCCGCCCTCCGCCGTGCGGCCACGGTGACGTTCGTCGTGTACCTGGTGGTGCTCGCCGGTGCCGCGTTCCTGCCCTTGCCGTCCATGCAGCTCGAGCGCGGCACCGGCCCGTCCTACGACCTCGCGCTGCGGCGGCCCGACCTGCTCGGCGGGTGGGAGGTGCAGCGGAACGTCCTCATGACGATCCCGTTCGGCGTCCTGCTGCCGCTGGTCGTGCGGTGGCGCTACGAGGCGCTCGTGCTCGCGTGCGTCGGCGTGACGCTCCTGATCGAGACCGTGCAGCTTCTGGTGTCCGCGGCGGTCGGGTGGTCGTGGCGCGCGTTCGACGTGAACGACCTGCTGCTCAACACGGTCGGAGGTCTGCTCGGGCTCGCACTCGCGGCCCTCGTGCTGGCGGTCGTGCGCCGCCCGGCTGTTCCGCCCGCGCGACGGCTGGTGCCCGCCGCCATGGCTGCGGCGCTGGTCGGGTGGGCGGTCGTCGCGACGCTGACCCCGCCTCCCACGCGCCCGGTCGTGTACGCGTGCGACGAGCCGCCGGCCGGGACGATCACCGTGCTGCCGGGCGGCGCCAGCGCGTACGCCGGCCGCGACGGGTCGGTGTGCCTGCGGGCCGACGACGGCACGGCATCGCTGCCGTACGACGCCGGACCGGGACCCGCGTTCACCTACGACCGGCCCGACGGGACGTGGGAGGTCGGCACTGCGCAGCCGGGTGACGTGCTGACGGCGGGCGTCGGCGGTCCGGTCGTGGACCTGCATGCGGTTGACGGGTCCGACGTCCTGGTCTGGGCCGCGCGTCGGTAGCCGGAGACGATGCGGGCATGGTGCGCGGTGCCGCGTCCGTCGGCGACCGTCGATACGGTGGGCGTCGTGAAGCTTCTCCTCACCTCCGGTGGCGTCACCAACCCGAGCATCCGCGAGGCGCTGGTGGACCTGCTCGGCAAGCCCATCGCCGAGTCCACCGCCCTGTGCATCCCCACCGCGCAGTACGGGCACCCCTGGGTCGGTCCCGGCGTCAAGGCGTGGGAGTTCATCAGCGGCAAGGCCCAGAACCCGATGGTCGACCTGGGCTGGAAATCCGTCGGCGTGCTGGAGCTCACCGCCCTGCCCAGCATCGACGAGGAACGCTGGGTGCCGCTGGTCCGGGAGACGGACGTGCTGCTGGTGGCCGGCGGCGACGCCCTCTACCTGTGCCACTGGATGCGGGAGTCCGGCCTGGTCGACCTGCTCCCGTCGCTGAGCGAGACGGTCTGGGTGGGGCTGAGCGCCGGGAGCATGGTGATGACACCGAGGATCGGCGCCGACTTCGTGGGGTGGACACCGCCGACGGGCGACGACAGCACGCTGGGCCTCGTCGACTTCTCGATCTGCCCGCACCTGGCTCCGGACGGCATGCCGGGCAACCCCATGGCGGCGGCGGAACGGTGGGCCGCGCGCATCGGGGTGCCGGCGTACGCGATGGACGACCAGACGGCGATCACGGTGGTCGACGGCGCTGTCGAGGTCGTCTCCGAGGGG
This sequence comes from Cellulomonas sp., assembly GCF_965229465.1. Taxonomy (GTDB): domain Bacteria; phylum Actinomycetota; class Actinomycetes; order Actinomycetales; family Cellulomonadaceae; genus Cellulomonas. Next base: position 2,506,193 of record NZ_OZ245882.1, read on the forward strand.
CACTGGCGGCACTTCCCCGCCTGAGTCCACGCGACCGCTGCTGGTAGCGTGGACTGCTTTCCGCAGCACGCTGGGGGGTGTCATGACCCGCACCACGCACCCGGGCCGACGTCGCGTTCCGCCCGACGTGCCCTCCACCACGTCCGCCGAGGCGGCCCCGAGCGTCACTCCGGTTGCGCCGGCCGCGCGGATCGCCTCGCTCCAGCGCACGGCCGGGAACCGGGCGACGGCTCGACTGCTGGCCCCGGCCGCGCCGACGAGGACAGCGGAGGAGGCCGAGGCGCCGCACCGCACCGGAGCGCCGGCCCCGATCACGCTCCAGCGCGATCCGAAGGCTCCCGCGCCGCCGGCCGCCTTCGTCGGCGACCCCAAGAAGGCGGAGGACGCCAAGTACGCCGGCACGCTCGGCAAGGACGACGCCGCTCGCCTGCAGGGGGCCGGCACGCTGTCGGACGGCGACAAGACGGAGATCAAGGCGAAGCTCGCCTTCTTCAAGGGCAAGGCTCGGGACGTCTACCTGCGCACTCTCATGCCCGTCCTCGCCGAGCTCGCGCTCAGCGCGCAGAGCGTGGACCGGGCGCAGGCCGGCAAGGCGGACTACGTCGGCACGCTGCTCGACGTCATCCAGAAGCTCAAGGCCGAACGCATCAACAGCTGGAAGCTGATCGCCGACGTCGAGCAGACCGAGGTCGCGATGGATCTGCTGCACGCCGTGGTCGCCTCCGTCGCCCTGGGCATCGGCGGGATCGTCGGCGATCTGGCCAGCGCGTCCCTCCAGAAGGGGCTCTACAAGATCTTCGTGGACCTCTCCGCCCTGGAGGCCGGCGACATCGCCGTGGAGGCGGCGTTCAAGGCAGGTGTGGCGACGACGGCCACCGCGCTCACCATGGGCACCAGGGACGGAGTGGTCTTCGCCGAGCAGAACTGCAAGACCGCGCTCAGCAGCAAGAACCAGCCGAGCGAGAGCGGCAAGTTCAACGTCTTCGCCGAGGCGATGCGACTCCAGACCATCTCGGAACAGCTCACCACGGCGAAGGCGTTCCAGACCGGCGCCTCGACGACCTACGACAGCGTGTCGCTGGCCGGCAAGGTCATGTCCCTGGAGGCGGTGCACAAGGAGCTGGCCGCACGGCCGGAGATCATCCAGCGGACTCTGACCGAGGGATTCATGCGCCTCCTCGCGGCCGTTCGGGCGACCAGCTCGAGGCCGAACGAGCTCGGACCGCAGCAGGGCAGGATCTTCCTGCTCCCCGACATCGGCGCCAGGAACCGGCTCGGGGAGTGGTCCGCGCCGGGCATCGAGAGCTTCACCCATTTCAACGGGTCCACCCGAGGGCTGAACGCCGCCACCCTGATGTCGTTGGACAACGCGAAGATCGAGGACCTGAAGGTCGACCTCGAGTTCGCCGTCGACGTCACGAACGCCTACTCCGGGTGGTTCCAGTCGCCGTTCAGCCGGATCTGGATCGACCGCGACGCCTCCGGTGGAGTCACGCTCCGGAACGCGGACGACGACACCAAGGAGTGGTTGGGTTCCTACTACTCCAGGATCAGCCGGGAGCTGACCAGCACCGAGCGGGACGTGTACGCGCCGCTGGGCGCGATCAAGCTGTACCAGGCCATCAAAGGCAAGCAGATCCATCGGCCCAAGAACGCCGACAAGCTCGTCCCGGACTGACCGCGCGGCGCTGAGGGCGCTCTCACGTCGCAGGGGTGCGGGGCGTGGCGTTCACCGCAGCGTGCGAACGAACCGTCGCACCCGTTCCGCCATCGCGCCCGGTATCTCGGCGACGGCGAAGTGGCCCCCCTCGGGCAGCCGCTCGAACACCCGCAGGTCGCGGTAGAACCGCCGCGCCACCGATTCCGGGTTGTCGTGCTCGTGCCGCTGGACGAAGACGGCGGCCGGCACCTCGACCGGGGGGATCTGGGCGTCCGCGCCGTCGAAGTAGGTGGTGAACGACGAGGCGATGGTCTGCGTCGCCCAGTACAGGGTCGCCTCGGTGAGGATGCGCTCGCGCGAGATGCGCCCCTCCAGCCGGGCGGGTTCGCCGGCCGGGGTGTCGCTCCACTCCACGAGCTTCTCGGTGATCCACGCGAGGAGTCCGGCGGGGGAGTCGTTCAGGCCGGCGGCGAGGGTGTCGGGTCGGGTGCCCTGCACGTGCGCGTAGCCCGCCTGGTCGTACCAGCCGGCCGCCATGCGGTCGTAGAAGGCGCGCTCGGTGGGGTCGCTCGTCGACTCCCGCTCGGCCGCCGACAGGAAGTGCGCGTGCGTGACGACGATCCCGACGACCGCCTCGGGGTGCGTCGCCGCGATCAGGTCGCTGACGTTCGCGGTGAAGTCCTCGCCGTAGGTGAGGTAGCCGGAGTAGCCGAGTACGTCGGTCATGAGCGTGTGCATCAGCGCGGCGAGGCGCTGCTCGGTGGGCGGCTCGTCGAGCGGCGGGGAGAACGCGAAGCCGGGCATGCTCACGACGACCACGTCGAGGTCCGGCAGCAGGTCGGCGAAGTCCAGCTGGAGCGCGAACGAGTGCGGCCAGCCGTGCATCACCAGGAGCGCCGGGGCGTCCGGGTTCGTCGACCGCAGGTGGGCGAAGTGCAGCGTGGTGCCGTCGACGTCGGCGAGGAACTGCGGGTGCCGGTTCAGCCGGGCCTCGCGGGCGCGCCAGTCGAACGTCTGCCACGACGCGACGAGCTCCCGCAGGTACGCCGCGCTCATGCCCGATGCGGGCCGCCGGGGGGAGTCGTCGAGGAAGCGCGTGCGCGCCAGGCGGTCGCGCAGGTCGTCGAGGACCGGCTGCGGGACGTCGACGGCGAACGGTCGAACGGTCATGCCCACACGGTAGGAGGCACCTCCGACACGCGGCCGCGGTGGACGAGAGTCCGACCCGGAGAGTGGACCAAGGTCCACCCTCGTGCCCCGGCGCCGAGGCCAGGCTGGTCTCGTGATCACAGTGCAGGGCGCCGGCGCCCTCGAGAAGATCCGCACCGACAGGCTGACGATCCGCCGCTTCACCGCGACGGACGGCGACGCGCTGCACGGCTACCTGTCGCAGCCGGAGGCCGTCCGCTTCGAGCCGTACGGCGTCCAGACCCGCCTGCAGTGCCACGAGCTCGCGCTCGACCGCGAGGGGGACGAGGCGTTCTGGGCCGTGTGCCGTGCCGGTGACGAGCGGCTCATCGGCAACCTGTACCTGCACCGCGACGACCCACGCACGTACACCCTGGGGTACGTCTTCGACCCCGCGCAGTGGGGTCAGGGCTACGCGACCGAGGCGGCCGCCGCGCTGGTGGACGTCTGCTTCCGCAGCTGGGGCGCGCACCGCGTGACCGCGGGATGCAGCCCCGACAACACCCGGTCGTGGCGGCTGCTCGAGCGGCTCGGGATGCGACGGGAAGACGCACCGCAGCTGCGCGACGCCTACCAGTACGCCGTGCTCGAGGACGAGTGGTCGGCCGGTTCAGTCGGCCGGCTCGTCGGTCCGTAGGGCGGCGAACGCCCTCTCGAACCAGCCGCCGGGCGGCACGTCGATCGGGTTCTGCCGGACCGCATGCTGCACCTGGTCCGGCTCGCGGGCCCACAGCACCTCGGCCTTGCCAGCCGCGGCTCGGAGCGCCTCGGCGTCCACCGTGAACCTCGACTCGTCGACGCCGAGGGACGGGCAGGCGACGACGACCACCAGGTCCCCGGGCGGTGGCGCAGGCGTCAGCCAGAGGGTGCTCGACCACTCCCGACCGCCGCCACCGCCGCCGCGGTGGGTGAGCACCGGCTCGTCCGCACCGGGCAGGTTGCTCCAGTCGTCGTAGCCGGCGACGACGGTGCGACCGTCGGCGAGCTCGAGGCCGACGAGCAGCCCCGCGTTGAACGTGGCATGCAGGTGGTCGTCCGGGCCGGGGTCGAGGCGGCGGCGGATCCCCAGGTCGATGTGCAGCCCGCCGGTGTAGCGCGAGATGCCGACCAGCAGGATCGCGGTGTCGGCGCCCCGCCCGATGACGCCGCTCACGCCGACGGCGGCCGGAGCCTCGTTGTCGGGAGGGGCGAACCGGAGCCGCATCTGGGAGACGTCGTCCGCGTCGTCGGAGGACACCATCACCGAGTGCATCGCCCGACCGTGGGGGACATCCACCACCCGCGTCAAGGGCTCGTCAGACGAGAGCTTGCCGCCGCACGATCTCGTTGATCCAGATCGGCGCGTACGGGGACGTGCACCCGGGCGGGGTCGGGTAGTCCTTGAGGACCTCGAGCCGTTCGCCGATCGCGAGCGCGCGGTCGCGGTGCTCCGGGTGGTGGATCCCGATCCCGGCCAGGCACTCGTTCATCGCCCACTGGAGCCGGTCCGGCGCGTCCTTCATCTGCGCCTCGATGAGGTCCAGGAGTCCGGGCAGGTCCAGGCCGTCGGGCGACTTCGCGACGCGGTCGTTGGTCAGCGCCCAGCCGGCGCTCGCCACCACCGGGTCCGGGTCGGCGAACCACGCGGTGCGCAGCTCCTCGACGTGCGGGCTCTTCTTGACGATGTAGCTGACCAGCCAGTCGTGGACCTTGGGCACCCGGGCGTCGCGCAGCATCGCGTCCAGCTCGGCGGCGCTGTACAGCTTCGGGCGGCTGATCAGGATCGCGACCAGTCGGGCAGCGGTGTCGCCGGTCGCCCAGAGCTGGACGGCGAGGTCCTGCTGGATCTTGAGGTCCTTGGCGACCGCGCGCAGCTTCGTGAGGTTGACCCCGTGGTCCTCGCCGTGGCGCTCGTTCACCGCCCGGATCTTGGGGTCCTCCAACGCCGCGAGCTCGGCAAGCACTCCGCTGACAGTCGACTCCACCCGATCAGCGTAGGTCGTGGACAGCCCCGATCGGGCGCCGCGACACTGGAGCCCATGGCCACCTTCACCGGGTCCGACGACCTTCAGGGCGCTCAGTTCCGCGGTGCGGACCTCAGGGGTGCCCGGTTCGTCGGGAGCGACCTGGGCGGCGTGGTGATGCGCGGGGTCGACGTCGCGGGGGCGGACATCGACGCGCCGTGGCTGCTGGAGACCGGCGGCGTGCTGCTCGTCAACGGCGTGAACGTCGTCCCGTTCGTCGAGGCGGAGCTCAACCGCCGGTTCCCCGGCCGCGCCGACCAGCGCGCCGGCGACCCCGAGGGCCTGCGCGCAGCGTGGGAGGTGCTCCAGCGCACCTGGGCGACGACGCTCGCGCGGGTCGACGCGATGCCGGCCGGCACGGTCGACGTGTCCGTGGACGGGGAGTGGTCGTTCGCGCAGACGCTGCGGCACCTGGTCATGGCCACCGACACGTGGCTGCGCCGGGCGATCCAGCAGGTCGAGCAGCCGTACCACCCGATCGGTCAACCGAACACGGCGGCCGACGGCGACGGGCTCGACCTGTCGATCTTCGTCACCGAGCTGCCGTCGTACGACGAGGTGCTCGCGGTCCGGGCGGAGCGCGTCGCGATGGTGCGCGACTTCCTGGCGACCGTCACGCCGCAGGAGCTGGCCGCGCCGCGCACGAATCCGTGGGCGCCGCAGTACCCGGAGACCGTCCTGTCGTGCCTGCACACGATCCTCGAGGAGGAGTGGGAGCACCACCGGTACGCCGTCCGCGACCTCGACACGCTGGCGGCAGCGGCCGCCGACTGACGTATCTGGGCCACCCAGGTCCCCCCTTCCCTTTCAACGCACGCGTCGCAACGGCGCGCGACTCTGGAAGGGAAGAACCTCTGATGGCACTCGGCACTCAGCTGTCTCCCACGCAGACGCTCGTGACGTTCTGCTTGTGGGCCCAGCGCAACGGCTACTCGGTCGGCGAGATGCACGGCTTCGCCACCGTCCACGATGTGCACACGCACGGGTCGTGGCACTTCGACTCCGATGGCGGCTTCGGCAAGGCGGCCGACATCAACAAGAACGGTCCCGACGAGCGCGAGCAGCTCATCGCGGCCCTCGACCGGGCGCAGGAGCTCGGGCTCGCCGTCATCTACGCACGCGACGGCGTCAACGGCATCGCCGGCCAGCACAAGAACCACCTCCACGTGGACGTCGGACCGTTCAGCCACCTGGGGCTGGACTCGTTCGTGCCGCGGGGCGGCGGCGACGTCCTGACCGCGGCACTCCAGCGCGCGGTCCGTACGGGCGACGACCAGGTGTGGGGTGCGGACACCGACCAGCGCGCCGAGGCGGTGAAGGCGGCGAGCATGATCATGGGCGTCACCTTCCCGTTCGGGATCGAGTTCACCCAGCGGGTGGTCGGCGTCGCGGACGACGGCGTGTGGGGCAACCAGTCCCGCGCGGCCCACGACCAGACCACAGCGGCGATCCAGCAGGCGATCGGTCGCCCGGCGACGGGGATCTGGGACCAGGCGACGGTCGACGCGTACACCAACGCACGGAGCCTTCGGAACCGCGCGGTGTAGGCACGGCACGTCTCAGCACTGCGGGCGTCGGCGAGCATCGCCGACGCCCGCAGCCGTGTGCGGGTCCGGGATGCCCGAGTCCTCCGGATCCGGTTGCTCACGCCCTGTGACCTGCATCAATTAGCGTCGACCGTGCGGGATCGTATCGATACGATCGACGTGCGACGCGACCCGGAACCCCGACCCCCGCGGACGTATCACCCCGCCCCTCCGTCTCAAGGTTCCGCTGTGCCCAAGGTCCTCACCGCCGGTCGTCCCTGGCGCGTCATCCTCCTGTTCGCCGTCCCCCTGCTCGTCGGCAACGTCGTCCAGCAGCTCTACCAAGCGGCCGACGCCGTCGTCGTCGGCCGGGTGCTCGGCGTGGACTCGCTGGCCGCGGTCGGTGCCACGGGCGCGCTGCTGTTCCTCCTGCTCGGCTTCGCGTGGGGCATGACGAACGGCTTCGCGATCCCGACCGCGCACGCGTTCGGCGCGGGGGACCACGCGGCGGTCCGCAGGTCGGTCGCGGCCGGGGCGGTCCTGTCGGCGGCGACGAGCGTGGTGCTCACCGTGGCGGCGCCGCTGCTCGCGGGTCCGGCGCTGCGCCTGATGCACACGCCGGAGGAGCTGCTGCCGGAGGCGACGACCTTCGCGGTCATCAGCTTCCTGGGCGCCAGCACGATGATGTTCTTCAACTTCCTGTCGGCGGTCATCCGGGCCATCGGCGACTCGCGCACACCCCTGATCTTCCTCACGCTCAGCTGCGTGCTGAACATCGCGCTGGTGGTGGGTGCGGTGGCCGGTCTGGGCATGGGCGTGGCCGGAGCGGCGTGGTCGACAGTGGTCTCGCAGGGCGTCTCGGTGGCGCTCTGCCTCGAGTTCGTCCGGCGTCGGGTGCCGGTCCTGCACGTGCACCGCGACGACTGGCGGGTCAGCGGCGCCGAGCTGCGCAAGCACCTGCGGCTCGGGCTGCCGATGGGGTTCCAGGCGTCGATCATCGCGATCGGCACGCTGGCCGTGCAGGTGCGCCTGAACGCGCTGGGTTCCGACGCGGTCGCCGCCTACACGACGGCCGCCCGCGTGGACGGGCTCGCGGTCGCGCTGCTGGCGTCGCTCGGCCTGGCGGTGTCGATGTTCGTCGCGCAGAACCTGGGTGCCGGCCGGCAAGACCGCATCCGGCACGGCGTCGTGCAGGCCATGGCGATCTCGGTGGTCGGCTCGGCGGTGCTCGGGGTCGTGCTCGTGGCCGGCGGCTCGGCGATCATCGGCGTCTTCGTGGGTGAGGGGGAGCAGCGCGTCGTCGACATGGCCGCGCACTACCTGCTGGTCAACGGGGTGCTCTACGTGGTGCTCGGGGTCCTCTTCGTGCTGCGCGGTGCCCTCCAGGGCCTCGGGCAGACGGTGGTCCCCACGCTGACCGGCGTGATCGAGCTGGTCTGCCGGGTCGGCGCCGCGGGCGTGCTCGGCGCGGCCTACGGGTACGGCGGCGTGGTCTGGGGCAACCCGCTGGCGTGGATCGGCGCGGTCATCCTCCTGGTGCCGGCGTACGCGGCCGCGCAGCGACGGCTCTTGGGGGCGGACGCCACGGAGGCGCCGGCCGCGGTGGTCCGCAGGCGGATCACGCGGGTGCGGCGCCGCGGGGTGCCCCGACGCGTCAAGCGGCGGGTCCCCACCGCCTGACCTGCCTCGCGCGATCCCTCCGGGATGACGGAGGGATCGCGCGAGGCCGTTCAGGACCGGGCGGTCAGGGTCGTGCCCCCGGGCCTGGCCACGAGCTGGGCCACGGCCCGCGAGACCTCCGCCTCGGCATCCGGGCCGGAGAGGCTGGGGAAGCCGGCGGGGAGCTCGAACTCCCCGGAGGTCGACTCGTCGTCGGCCAGGAGGCCGCCCCCGAGGCCGATCGAGAGGATCGTGCCGTCGTCGGCGTACGTGACGTGCGCTTTCATGGTCGGTCTCCGTCCTACGGCTCGATGAAGCTGAGGTTGAGGTACCAGATGAGGGGCGCGTCCGGACCGATGCTCTCCACCTTCACCCGGACGGTGGGGAGGTTGTTGGTGTTGGGGTTCGGGTCGTCCGACTTGATGGACAGGGTGGTGACCCGCAGCTGACGGTTCTCGTTGGACGCGTGGAACGGGCTGGCGCTCGCCGCGACCGCGGTCTGCACGTACGAGCCGGCGGCTCGGACGGGCAGGAAGAGCCTCATGGTGCGGGTGTCGCCCGCCACGAAGCCGTTGGCCTCGAAGAACTCGAAGTGCGCGTGCCTGACGGTGGCCATCGGACGGCCCTCACTGCACCGCGACGGCACTGCTGTAGCTGCCCCGCAGGTCGGGGTCCGCCTCCGTGTGGTTGGTGAGCATGTGGTCCCAGGTCGTCTGCCAGCCGGCGACCGAGACCCGGACGAGCTCGCGGGGCGTCGTGAACGCGTCGGTGGCTCGGAAGAGGAACGGATCGCCCGTCCAGGTCACCGCGGTCGTCCCAGCGTGCGCGGGCAGGTCGGGGAACCAGCCGGGTCGTGTCTCGTGCCAGTCCTCCCACTGCGCGGCCGCGCCGTTGACCTTGATCTCCGTGCCGTTGCGCCCCTCGACCTTGAAGGAGAGGTCGGTCATCGTGAAGGGGCCGCTGTTGGTGACCTGGAACCGGAACTCCACCTCCTCGCCGTCGTTGATGGCCACGCCCGGCCAGTTCACGTCGATGATCTCGATGGTCAGGTAGTTCGTGGGGTAGTTCTTGACTGCGTCGTTGATGTCGTCCAAGACGGTGGTCATGATCGTGCCCTTCATGGTGGGTCAGGCCGCGTGCCGGCCTGGTTGCCATGAACGAGTGCCCAGGGGTGTCGCAGATCGGTGGGGAAACCCCAGGCCGACCCCAGGGAACGCCGGCCGTACGATCCGGGCATGGGAGTGGTGGCGTCGTCGAGGTCGGAGCAGCGGCTCCCGCTCAGCCGCGAGCGCGTGCTGCGGACCGCGGTCGCGATCGCCGACGAGCACGGCATCGAGACCGTGACGATGCGCCGGGTCGGCGACGAGCTCGGCGCCGAGGCGATGTCGCTCTACCACCACGTCGCCAACAAGGACGCTCTGCTCGACGGTGCCGTGGATCTCGTCGTGCGGGAGATCAACGAGGCGGTCGACGAGCTGGACGCCGGCACTGACTGGCAGGTCGCCGTGCGGACGCGGATCCTCGCCGCCCGCGCCGTGCTGCTGCGGCACCGGTGGGCGTCGCGGCTGTTGTCCACCCGGGCGGCCACGAGCCCGGAGGTGGTGCGCTACCACGACCGCCTCGTCGGCCTCCTGCGCGCGGGTGGCTTCTCCTTCGACCTCGCCCACCACGCGCTGCACGCGCTGGGCAGCCGCGCCCTGGGGTTCTCGCAGGAGCTGTTCGACCCGGGTGACGGGGCGTCCGCCGACTCGCTGCCGCCGGAGGTCGCCGCCGAGCTGCCGAACCTCGTGGCGATGCTGTCCGAGATCGCGCACGACGACCCCGCGTCGACGCTGGGCTGGTGCGACGACCAGACCGAGTTCGAGTTCGGGCTCGACCTGCTGCTCGACGGCCTCGACCGGCGGCGGGCGGCCGAGACCCCTTGACCGTCCTTACGTTGTAAGGCAGGCTGCCTTACAACGTAAGGGAGGCGCCATGAAGGCGATCGTGCAGCATCGGTACGGCTCACCCGACGAGCTCACGCTCGCCGACGTCGACACCCCCGTCCCGGCTGCGGACGCGGTCCTGGTCCGGGTGCGGGCCGCGTCGCTGAACGCGCGCGACTGGCACCTGATGCGCGGCGACCCGTACATCGCGCGGCTCTCGCCGGACTTCGGCCGACGCGGCCCCAAGGCCCCGGTCCGCGGCTCGGACTTCGCCGGCACGGTCGAGGCGGTCGGCAGCGACGTGACCCGCCTGCGTCCGGGCGACGAGGTCTACGGAGAGTCCGACGGTGCGCTCGCGGAGTACGTCAGCGCGCCGGAGCGGCGGGTCGCCCGCAAGCCCGCCCACCTGACCTTCGAGCAGGCTGCCGCGATGCCGTTGGCGGCGACGACGGCCCTGCAGGGGCTGCGAGGCCGCGTCGGTCCCGGTCAGAGCCTCCTGATCAACGGCGCGTCCGGGGGAGTGGGGACGTTCGCGGTGCAGCTGGCCCACGCGTACGGCGCCCAGGTGACCGGCGTGTGCAGCACCCGCAACGCCGAGCTCGTGCGGTCGCTCGGCGCCGACCACGTCGTCGACTACACGCGCGACGACGCGTTCCGTGCCGGCCGCCGGTACGACGTCGTCCTCGACCTCGTCGGCAACCGCTCCCTGCGCGACCTGCGTCGCGCCCTCACGCCCGACGGGACCCTCGTCCTGTCCGGCGGCGGGGTCTCCGAGGGTGGCTCGCTGTTCGGCCCGATCGGTCTGCTGCTGCGCAGCAAGCTGGCGGCGCCGTTCGTGCGGCACCGGATCGTCGCCCTGTCGACGAGTCCCGGCGCCGAGCACCTCGACGCCCTCCGGGAGCTGGCGGAGGCCGGGACGATCGTGCCCGCCGTCGACCGGACCTACCCGCTACCGGCGGCCGCGGACGCCCTGCGCTACCTCGAGGGCGAGCACGCCCGGGCGAAGGTGGTCATCACCGTTCATGCGGGAGGCTAGCCGCCGGCGTCCAGGTGCTCGTCGAGCGTGTCGGTCCGCAGCGCGTCCATGAGGCTGCCGAACGGCACGGCGTCCGGCACCAGCACGGGCTGCTCGCCGGCCGCGGAGACGGTCGTCGGGGCGCCGACCACCTCCACTTCGCCGGGTCCGAGGGCGCGGATGCTCGTGAGCAGGCCCACCATCTCGGCGCGGTCGAAGCTCTCGTCCACCGCCACCGAGCCGGAGACCACGCCGAGCAGCCGCAGCCAGGTGATCGGGTTGCCCCGCACGTCGCTGTCGCCCAGCCGGTCCAGGATCGCCTGCAGCCACACCGCCGACCGCTCGGCCCGCGCCACGTCGTCGTCGCCGGTCCCGCGCACCCACGCCAGCGCCTGCGCCCCGGTGAGGCGGCGCTCGCCCGCCGCGGCGGCCACGCGACCGTTCACCACCAGGTCGGACGTGAGGTCGAGGTCCACACCGCCGAGCTCCTGCGTGACCCGGGCGAACGTCTCGGAGTCGGTGAGCGCCACGTGGTCCAGCCGGACGTCGGTGAGGTGCTCGACCGTCTCCACGGCACCCGGGGGGCCGCCGGCGGCGAACGCGGAGCGCAGGGTGCCCGGACCGGTGCCTGGCACCTCCACCCACAGGTCCGGCGGCATCGCGACCACCTGGGCGCTGGAGCGGTCCGCGGAGACGTGCGCGAGCATCACGACGTCGGTCTGCGCAGCCGCCGCGGCCCAGTCGTCGGTGTCCTCGGTGCGCACGTCGTCGGTCGAGCCGAGCACGAGGATCGTCACCGGCGCCGCCTCGCCCGGACCGGACGCGAACGGGGCCGGGCGGTCGGTCAGACCGGCGAACGGGTCGGGGAAGCGGTCGACCCGGCTGTCGAGCACACCGGCCACGAGCAGGGCGCCGCACGTGGCGACGAGGAGCAGGAGCAGGAAGGACCCGAGGATCGCGATCGCAGTGTTCCGGAGACGGTGGCTGGGCCGCACCGGCGCCACGACGGGCTCGGGTGGGGCGGGGACCGGCTGGCTCGGGTCCGACAGCACCGCCCACGCGATGGCGTCGACCGCGCCCCGGACCTGGTCGAACGACCGCTGGTAGGCGCCCTTGCCCAGGGCGGCGGGGTCCAGCAGGTCGTCGTCGGCGGGATCCGCGGGCGCGGTGGGCCCGCGTCGCGCCGGCGCCGCACGGACCAGAGCCGACAGCCGCGCCGCCACGTCGCCCTCCGGGAGGGCAGCCGGACCGAGAGAACCGGCGACGCGGGCGAGCTCGCGCAGGGTGAATGTGCGTCCGACGGCCGCCGGGACCTGCCGGACCACCGTGGCGCGCTCGGATCGGGTGGCCGTGAGGACGAGGTCGGCGGAGGCGATGATCTCCGCGGTCAGCGCGCGCGCGTGGTGCGGGTCCGTGTCCAGGCCGGCGCCGGCGAGGAGCTCGCTCAACAGCTCCGGGACCCGGTCCCCGGGCTCCGTGCGTGTCCCGGCGCTGGTCACCGCCACGCCGCCGCCCACACCCAGACGGGCGCGCACCAGGCGCTCGGCCGCGAGCGACCGGCAGACGTTGCTGCTGCCGACCACCAGCACGTCGAGCTGGCGCACGCCTGCCGTCGTCGGGACTGCGGCGGGCGGGGTCATCCCGCCAGTGTGCGGGACATCCCCCGTGGTCGCTATGCCGAGTTTGGGAGGGAATGTCCGGATCGTTCACCCGGACGGGTTCCGGTCGCGAGGCCTCCGCTTCCGGACCTCGTCGGCGGTCCCTATCGTGAGTACGTGAATCCGCTGAGCAGACGTGTGCGCGATGCCCGCCAGAAGGCTGGCCTCAGCCAGGGCGAGCTCGCGCGTCGGGCTGGCGTGCACCCGACCTACATCTCCCACGTCGAGCGCGACCGTCGCACGCTCGGCGAGGACGCGCTGGCCCGGGTGGCCGACGTGCTGGGCGTGTCCGTGGCCTACCTGCTCGACGGCGAGCAGGCCCCCGACTACCGCTCCGCCGAGGGGGCGCTCGTCGAGGCGCGCCGGCTGTCCCGGATGGGAGCGGCGCGGGAGGCGGCCGACGTCCTGGCGATGGTGGACCTGGGCGGCCTGGACGTCGACACGGCCGCGCGCGTCGGGCTGGCGCACGCCGAGGCCCTGGACCTGGCGGGCGACCTGGAGGGCTCGGTCGAGGCGCTGGAACGCGTCTGTGCGCAGCTGATCGGCGCGCGCAGGTACGCGCAGGCGGCCTACTCGGCGATGCGGATCGTGATGGCCCTCACCGAGGCCGCGGACCTGCACCGTGCCGTCGCACGCGGGGAGGCCCTGCTGGCGCAGCTGCCCGAGTCGGCGGCCGGCAGCGACGAGGTGGTGCGCCTGGAGTCGACGATCGTCTGGGCGTACATCGCCCGGGGGGACACCACGTACGCGCGCTACCGCGGTCGGCAGCTGCTCGCGCACACGCGTCGGCACGGCTCGGCGCGTGCGGTGTCGTCGGTGCACTGGAACCTGGCGTTCGTCGACGACGCGCTGGGGGAGCCGGACGCCGCGCTCGCGCAGCTGGAGGCCGCGATCGCGCTCGCGGGTGCCGACGAGATCGACCGCGACCTGCCCCGCCTCCGGCTGGACCGGGCGCTGCTGCTCGTCTCCGTCGACCCACCGCGGGCGGCCGAGGCGCTGGCCGACCTCGACGCCGCGCAGACCGCGCTGGAGGTGGGCGAGTCGCAGATCGAGCTGGCCCGCGCCGACTCGGTCCGGTCGCGCGCGTGGCTGCTGCTGGACGACCCGGAGCAGGCCCAGCACTACGCCAAGCGCGCCGTCGAGCTGCTCCGCGAGGGGGTGCGTCGCGACGCCGCGTCCGCGCACGAGGCTCTCGGCGACGCGATGCTCGCCCAGCGCGCCCGGACCGAGGCCGTCAAGGAGTACCGGTCCGCGGCCGAGCTGCTGGACATGATCTCGTCGGGGCGGTCGGCCGCGACGCTGTGGCGCCGCATCGGTGACCGCCTGAGGGTGGCCGGCGACGAGGACGAACGGGTGGTCGAGGCGTACGGCCGTGCGCTCGCGGCGGCGGGCATCCGGGGGGTGCTCCCTATCCCTCCGCGGGCGTGATGTCTACCCCCTAGTGTCCTGCGTCATTGCGGTCCAGACATGGGCTAGGGACCATTCCAGGTGTACGGGAGAGTCCGGTACATCCTCGGGAAGGTCCCCTCATGAAGAAGCTCAGCATCGCCCTGGTCATCGCCCTCGCCGCCGTCACCGGCATCACGGGTGCCACCGCGTCGTCCGCCGGCGCCCAGCTGTCCGCCCAGCCGTGCTGCAAGGGCACCAACTGACGACACCCCTGCCCGCGTCGCCGCACCCGCTGACAGCGGTGCGGCGGCGCCACCGGGGCCGCCGTTCACCGGCCGCGTGCAGACGACTCCCAGGTTCGCCATTCCACCCGGCGGATTCACCCGGATGGGCGGCCTGGACGTTTGACCAGCACCGTATTCGTGCCGCACACTCGTCTTGACGGTGCGCATCGCCTGCCCCCTGCGCGGTGCGCACCGTCGTAGCGTCCGGAGAGCGGGACGGGTCCCCTGACCTGTCCCGCTCTCTGCGTGTCCGGGTCGGCCGCCTACGGCGCGCCATGCCCGAGAACACGCGGCAGCGCGGTTAGCGTTCCAGCGTGACCGTCCCCGTGCGCACCTCCGGCCCGGGACCCGACCAGGCTCCTGAGACCGGCGCAGACCCAGCCGACCGCCCGGTGCTCGTCGAGCCCCCCACGCCTGACGAGCTCCTCGAAGGAGCCGTCGCCACGTGGCGTGCTGCCCTCGTCGAGGCCGCAGGTGGGTCGACGCTCGTCGACGTCGAGCTGCTCGGCGACGCCGCGCTCGACCTGTCGGCCGCGCACCCGTCCGGCATCTCGCAGCTGTACGCCGGCCGCGAGACGCGCCTGTCCAACCTGATCCGCGAGGGGTCGGCCCTCTCGACGGCCCGCCGTCGCGCGCGGGCCGTGAGCGCCCGCGCCGCCGTGTACGCCCAGCGGTACGGCATCGCGCCCACGTCGCTGGCCATCGGCGTCGCCACCTGGACCGAGCGCACCACGCCGGACATCGCCAGCGACGACGTCGCCGCGCTCGCCTCGGTCACCCGCCAGCGGGCCGGGGAGGGCGAGCAGCACGACGCCGCGGCCCCGCGCACCGTCCGCGCCCCCGTGCTGCTGCGGCCCGTCACCCTGCGCGCCCGGGGGTCGGGCGAGAGCGACTACGAGCTGGCCCTCGAGCCGTCGCTCGAGGTCAACCCGGTGCTCGCCCGCGCCCTGCGGGCACGCGGCGCCCTGCTCGACCCGGGCGCGGTCGCGCGCGGCACCTTCACCTCGAACGGGTTCGACCCGCGCGGCGCGCTCCAGCGGCTCACCTCGCTGGGGGAGGCCGTGCTCGACGACTTCTCCATGAGCGAGCGCGTCGTCGTCGGCACCTTCGTGCACCCCGGGCAGATCCTGGTCGACGACCTCGACAACCTGTCCGGCACGCTCGAGCGCCACGAGGTCGTCTCCGCGCTCGCGGGCGTCGAGGAGTCCCGGACCCGGCTGCGTCGCGTGCTGCCCGTCCCGGTCCGCGGCGACCGCGACCCCGGCCACGAGCGCGGGGTCGGGGACCTGGACCCCGCGCAGCAGCACGTGCTCGACGTGGTGGCCACCGGCGCGCACCTGTTCGTCGACGCCCCCGCGGGCGCCGACGTCACGGGCACGCTGGCCGCCCTGGTCGCCGACGCCGCCGCCAGCGGCCGCACCGTCCTGTACGTACCGGGGCACCGCCGCGCGGCCACCGCGCTCGCGGACCGGCTGGGCGCGCTGGGCCTGGGTGACCTGCTGCTCGACGTCGCGCCCGAGGCCGGCTGGCGCTCCGCGATCGCCCGGCGCCTGCTCGGTGCCATGACGCTCGAGGCGCCCGCGGTCGACGCGCACGGGGTCGTGGCGTTGCGCGGCGAGCTCGTCGGCACGCGGGAGCGCCTCCGGTCGTACGTGGACGCGCTGCACGCCGAGCGCACCCCGTGGGGCGTCTCGGCGTACGACGCGCTCCAGCAGCTGGCGCGCCTCACCTCCACGCGGCCGACGCCCAAGACGACCGTGCGCCTGTCGCCGGACGTCGCCCGGGTGCTCGACGCGCCCCGCCGCGCAGACCTGACCGCCGACCTGGTGCGCGCCGGGGAGCTGGGCGCGTTCCGCATGCGGCCCACCGACACCCCCTGGTACGGCGCCGACCTGCGCACGCGTGCCGACGCCGACAACGTGGTCCGCCGGCTGGCCCGCGTGCTCGACTCCACCCTCCCGGCACTGGTCGAGCGCACCGCGCAGGTGGCCGCCGAGACCGGCCTGACGCAGGCGACCACCGTCGTGGCGTGGGCCGAGCAGCTGACCATGCTCGACGGCGTGCGCGCGGCGCTCGACGTGTTCCAGCCGATCGTGTTCGAACGCACCGCCGCCGACCTCGTCGCCGCCACGGCCACCAAGGAGTGGCGGGCCGAGCGCGGGATGGAGATGGGCTACTGGCTCCGTCGCCGGCTGCGCAAGCAGTCGAAGGACATGGTCCGGCCCGGCCGCCCGGTGGCCGACCTGCACGCGGGGCTGCTGGAGGTCCAGGCCCAGCGGGAGATCTGGCAGGCGCACTGCCCGTCCGGCGGCTGGCCGCGGTTGCCCGACGGCCTCGAGCACATCGAGGAGGAGTTCGCGGCGGTGCGCGCGGACCTCGACGCGCTCGACGAGGTGCTGGTGACCACCCCCGGCGGAGGCGGCCTGTCGAGCCTGCCGTTCGCGGCGCTGACCGAGCGGCTGACCCGGCTGCGGTCCGACACCGATGCGCTCGCGGACCTGCCCGCCCGTACCGGCCTCCTGCACCGCCTGCGCTCGGCGGGCCTCGGTGCGCTGGTCGACGACCTGGCGACCCGCCGCATCGACCCCGCGCTCGCGCCGGCCGAGCTGGACCTGGCCTGGTGGAGCACCGTCATCGAGCAGATCCTCTCGGAGGACCCCGCGCTGGCCGGGTACGACGGCACCGCGCTCGGTGCGCTGTCCGCGCAGTACGCGACGCTCGACCGCGCACACGTGAAGAGCCTGTCCGGACCGGTGCTCGGCGCGGTCGTCGGCCACGTCTCGCACGCGCTGCGCCAGCACCGGGAGCAGGCCGAGGCGCTGTTCGGGGACCTGGTCGAGGACCGGCTGACCTCGCTGCGCGACACCGTCGTCCGGCACCCTGACGTGGCGCGACGCCTGCGGCCGGTGGTCGCCGCCAGCCCGATGCTGGTCCCGCAGGTGCTGCCGCCGACGCGCACGGTGGACCTGGTGGTCATCGACTCCGCCGCGCACCTGCCGATCGAGGTCGCGCTCGCCGCGGTGGCGCGCGGCCGGCAGGTGGTGGTCGTCGGCGACGCCCGCTGCGCCTCCGGCTCGGCCGTCCGGGAGCTGGCCGACGTGCTGCCCGCGGTGGCGCTGCGCGCGGACTCGTCGCGCCGCGACCCCTACCTGACCGCGTTCCTGGCTGCCCACGGCTACGCCGGCGTGCTCCGCGCGACGCCCCTGCCGCAGTACCGCCCGCTGGTCGGCCTCGACGTGGTGGACGGCACGGGCATGCCCGACCCCGACACCGGGTCGGTGGACTCGACGCGCGAGGAGGTCGAGCACGTCGTCGAGATGGTGCTCACGCACGCGCTGCTGCGGCCCGACGAGACGCTCGCCGTCATCACGGTCACCTCGACCCACGCGGAGGCCGTCCGCGAGGCGGTGCTGTCGGAGGTCCGCGGCAACCCCGCGCTCGCCGCGTTCTTCGACTCCGGCCGCGTCGACCCGTTCGTGGTCACCGACCTGCCCAACGTCGCCGGCCTGCGCCGCGAGGCGATCATCCTGTCGCTCGGCCTGGGCCGGACCCCGCACCGGCGCGTGCTGCACACGTTCGGACCGATCTCCGCGCCGGGCGGTGACGCCCTGCTGCTCGACGCGCTCGGCTCCACCCGGCACCGGCTGACGGTCGTGGCGTGCTTCGGGTCCGACGACCTCGACCCCGAGCGGCTGCGCGGTCCCGGTCCGCGGCTGCTGGCCGACCTGCTCGCGTTCGCCGCCCGCCGCGGCGCCGGGCACGACGTCGCCGACCTGGTGACGCCGCCCGAGCCGACCGACCCGCTGCTGCGGTCCCTGTCCGCCGCGGCCGCTGCCGCGGACGAGGCCCTGGCTGCGGCGGCCGAGCCCGACCGCCTGCTGCTCGACCTCGCCGAGCGCCTCTGGAAGCACGGCCTGCTGGTCGAGGCCGACCACGGCATCCCCGGCGGCGACCGGATCCCGCTGGTCGTCGGCCACCCCGACCTGCCGGGCGAGATGCTCGTCGCCGTGCTCACCGACGACGCCGAGTACACCGCCGAGCCCAGCGTCCGGGTGCGCGACCGCCTCACCGCCGACCGCCTCGAGCGTGTGGGCTGGAGCGTCATCCGCGTCTGGTCCGCAGCCGCGTTCATGGACCCGCAGGCGGAGGTCGACCGCATCCGCCGGGCCGTACACGCGCGCGTCCCCGCCCCGGCGCCGCCCCGCAGCGCCCCGTTGCAGCTGGGCCTGCTCGACGAGGCGGACGACGCCGAGGAGCTGCCGACGCCCGAGTCCTCGGCCGCCCGGGCGGCAGCGCGGGCCTCCGCGCATCCCGACGAGCCCCGCCCGGCGACGGGGGTGTGGTCGACGGTCGAGGTCATCGAGGCCGCCCACTCTGAGCCGACCGACGTCGGGCCGGCCGCCGCAGAGCCCGTCGACGAGCCCGTCGGTGAGACCACCGAGGAGCCGCCCAGCCGTGCGCTCCAGCTCGCCCTGGCGGTGCCGACCCGGCAGCGGCCCGACGTGCGCCGCGGCCTGCCGATCGGGGCCTACAGCGACGACCAGCTGGACGAGCTGGTGACGTGGCTCCAGTCCGACGAGCAGGAGCGGTCGCGCGAGCAGCTGGCGGCGGCGCTCCGGGACGAGCTGGGCATCACGCGCCGGTCGTACCGGATCGACACCGCGGTGCGCAGCGCGATCACCCGCGCCATGCGCTGACCGACCAGGTGGGATCATCGAGGCGTGACCTCGCCCGAGACTCCTGCGCGTCGCCCGCGCCGGGCCGTCCGCCACGCGGGCACGGTCGGGGGCGACGACGCGAACCTCGTCTCGACGCACCCCGCTGTGGCGACTCCGGCCCCGGCCGGGTCGGCGGCACCCGCGCCTGAGCCGGCGGTCGCGCGGCGGAGCGTCGACGACTCCGATGTCGGCTGGGGCGACCGTGACGCCGGCTCCAACGACGACCGGCTGAGCCAGGACAAGCCGCCGCACTGGTAGCGCGCGTGTCGGACCCGTGCGAGAGGATCGCCGAGTTGCGCGGGTGCACCCCACGAAGGAGAGATCGATGGCTGAGGTCCTGCTGTTCCACCACGCCCAGGGACTGACGTCCGGCGTCCAGGAGTTCGCGGAGACGCTCCGCGCTGCCGGGCACACCGTGCACGTGCCGGACCTGTTCGACGGGCACGTGTTCGACGACCTCGAGGCGGGCCTGGCCTATGCCGACGAGGTCGGGTTCGGCACCGTGATGGGCCGCGGTCAGAAGACCGTGGACACGCTGCCCGCCGGGCTGGTCTACGCCGGGTTCTCCCTCGGGGTGCTGCCCGCGCAGATGCTCGCCCAGACGCGTCCGGGCGCCCGCGGCGCGCTGTTCTACCAGTCCTGCGTGCCCACGGCGGAGTTCGACAGCCCGTGGCCCAAGGGGGTCCCGGTGCAGATCCACGGGATGGATGCCGACCCGTTCTTCGCCGGCGAGGGGGACATCGACGCGGCCCGCGCGCTGGTGAAGGAGGCCGAGCACGCCGAGCTCTTCGTCTACCCGGGCGACCAGCACCTGTTCGCGGACAGCAGCCTGTCCTCCTACGACCCGGCGGCGGCGCAGCTGCTCACCGAGCGCTCGCTGGCGTTCCTCGACGCACTCCGGTAGCGCGGGATCCGGACCGGTCGGCGGCGGTACACGCCTGGTCGCTCAGACATCAGCCGCCATCTGTCAGGAGAGTCCATTGAAGGTCGCCCAGTCTCCACCGGAACGGCGCCGCGCTCTCGCCAGGGTGCGCGCCCTCGACACGCCGACGGGCACATGACCACAGGAGCCGGCCGGCCGTTCCTCGGCGCGTACGCCCTGGTCGCGGGCATGTCGCCGACCGCGGCCCGCGAGACGTACCGACTGCTCGCCGACCTGCCGATCGCCGGCCTCGAGCTCCCGCTCGCCGCTGCGTCCGCCCCCGCGGCGTGGTGGGACGAGCACGTCCTGCCCGCGTGGGACCTGGTGGTCACCACGATCCCGACGGTGATGCAGCGGCTCGGCGGCGACCCTCGGTACGGACTGGCATCCACCGACGAGGACGGCCGCCGTGCCGCACTCGACGACGTCGCGGTCGCCGCTCGGCTCGCGCAGGACCTCGCACAGCAGGCCGGGCGCGTCCGGGTGCGTGCCGTGCAGGTGAACTCGGCACCGACGACGCTGGCCTCCCCGGAGGCTCTGGCCCGCTCGATGGAGCAGATCGCCGCCCTGGACCTCGCGGGCGCCCTGGTCGCTGTCGAGCACTGCGACGCAGCCGAGTCGACGCGTGTGCCGCAGAAGGGCTTCCTGTCGTTCGAGGACGAGCTCGCCGTGCTGGCAGGCGGAGCGGCGCGTCTGACGGTGAACTGGGGACGGTCCGCGATCGACGGCCGCTCCGCCTCCACCCCGGCCGAGCACGTTCGTGCCGCGGTCGACGCCGGCATCCTCGGCGGGGTGATGTTCTCCGGGGCAACGGACCGGCTCACCGCCTGGGGCCAGCCGTGGGACGACACCCACATCGCACCGGCGGGCGACGACCCGGCGCTGGCGGCGTCGAGCGCCAGCCTGCTGGACCGTGCCCAGGTGCATGCCACGCTCACCGCCACCGCCGGCACGGCGCGCTACGTCGGCGTGAAGGTCACCACCCACCCCGACGCCACCCGGCCGGACCAGCGCGTCGCCGTCGCACGCGCGGCGCTGGCCATGCTCGACCAGGGCACGCGGGCGGACGGTCGCTGACGGCCGTCGGCGAGGGCCGGACGTCTTCCGACCCTCGCCGGCGCGCTCAGTGCGGTCAGGCGGTCGGCGGGATCGACGGCGGCGGCGTGGTCGGACGCGAGGTCGCTCCGGCCCCCGCGTCGTTGACGATCGCCGGGGTGAGGTTGCGGGCCAGCAGGTCGCGGATCTCCTGGAGCACCAGGATGTCCTCGGCCGGAGCCTCGGGCTCGGCCTCCTCGCCGCGCTTGCGGCGGGCGGCCAGGGCGTTCATCGGGACGACGATGAAGAAGTACACGGCGGCGGCCGTGAACAGGAACAGGATCAGGGCCTGGAGGATCAGGCCGAACGAGAAGACCGCGTTGTTGATCGTGAAGGACCAGACGGTGCTCAGATCCGTCTGGCCGAGGATGGCGGCGATCAGCGGGCCGATGAACCCGTCGACGAGCGCCGCGACCACCTGGCCGAACGCGGCGCCGATCACGACACCGACGGCCAGCTCGATCGCGTTCCCGCGGGAGATGAAGTCCTTGAATCCTTGGAGCATCGTCGCGATTCCCTTCGGTCGGTGGTCCGCCTTCTGCGGCCACTGAGGTGGGTCGGAGGTCTGGGGGTTGTCGTGCTCCGTCGGCGCAACCCGTCCGGTTTGCACGATCATGGCACGACGACCGCCGACAGCAAGGCGGAAGCGGCCGCTCCCGCAAGGGCGGGCGCCTCGGTCGGGGAGACGGCGAGCAGGACCGGGACGGACGCGTCGCCGGAGCCGCTCAGCCCCAGGGCCCCGCCGGGGGAGTCCTGGCGGGCGACCGGCAGGACGAGCGCACGTGTCGCCACGACCCCGCCCGGTCCGCCCTCCGGCGTAGCAGCCAGCACGTCGACCCGGACGCCCGGCGACAGCAGCCCGGCGACCGCGGGGTCGGCGAACCGGACCGTCGCGACGACGGTGCCGGGTGGGCCGCGGACCTCGTCGTCCGCCAGCAGACCGGACAGGACGGGGACGCCGACCGCGAGCGGGACGGCGGCCGAGCTGCCGATCACCTCCGCCGGGTCCGCCATCGCACCGGCGGGCGCGACGGACTGCGGGAACCGGGCGACGCGGACGTCGGCGCTGGTCAGCGCGGTCCCGGCCGGGATCTCGCGGGACGCGACGACGACCGCCGACGTGGGTGGGTCCGGCGGGCGCAGCGACTGCACCGTGGAGGCGGCGGCGATGCCGACGAGCACCGCAGCGACCGCGAACCGCCAGCGCCACAGCACGGACCGGACGGCCACCGCGAACGGTCGGCGGCGGTGGGGGAGCGGCGCGGGACGTCCGGCGAGCAGCTGGGGGTGCATGACGGCCGACGGTAGAGCGGCCGCCCGGGCAGCGCGCCGGGGCGCAGAGTGCTGGGGAGGACCGGCGCGTCTGCGTGGGCTGCGGGCGGCTCGACAGAACGGCGCCGTCACCCGGAGGTGACGACGCCGAGGCTCAGGGCGGGACGGTCAGGCGGAGGCCGCGGGCTTCGCTGCCGGCGCGGGCGTCGACGGCGTGCTCGACGACGAGGAGTCCGACGACGACGAGGACGAGCTCGACGCCGGCGAGGAGCTCGGCGTGCTGGCGGCGGGGCTCAGGGCCGACGACTTGGCACCGGCGCGCGCGTCGTTGCGGTAGAAGCCGGAGCCCTTGAACACGACGCCGACCGAGGAGAAGACCTTGCGCAGGCGTCCGTCGCACTCGGGGCAGACGCTCAGCGAGTCGTCGCTGAACGACTGGACGGTCTCGAAGGCGTGACCGCACGCCGTGCAGGCGTAGGCGTAGGTGGGCACTGAAGGTCTCCTGGCAGCTGGTCGAGCGGGTCGCGATGGTCTGGCACTCGCATCATCCGAGTGCCAATCCTAACCGTTGTGCCGGTCGGGACATTCCGACCGCCCGCGCCGGGCACCACGACGGCCGGAGCCGCGGCGGCGAAGTACCCTCCGAAGCGTGCCTCGTCGTCGCCTCCTTCGTGTCTCCCTGGTCACCGTCGCCGCGGTGGTCGTCCTCGCGCTCGTCGCCGTGATGGTCACCGCCGTGATCGTCGTGCGCCGCCCGCTCCCGGAGGTCTCGGGCGAGAAGGAGCTGACCGGGCTCGACGCCGACGTCGTCGTGACGCGCGACGACCGCGGCGTCCCGACGATCACGGCGACGACGTCGGGCGACCTCTTCCGCGCCCAGGGCTACGTGGCCGCGCAGGACCGCTTCTTCGAGATGGACTACCGCCGGCACGTGACATCCGGACGCCTCTCGGAGCTGGTCGGGGAGAACGAGGACGCGCTGGCCGCGGACAAGGTGATCCGCACGTTCGGCTGGCGCCGGGTGGCCCAGCAGGAGTGGGACCTGCTCCAGCCCGCCACGCGTGACGCCCTCCAGGCCTACGCCGACGGGGTCAACGACTACCTCGACGGCCGGGACCCGGGTGCCGTCGCCGTCGAGTACAGCGTCCTCGGGCTCCAGGTGGAGGTCGGGGTGCCCGAGGAGTGGGACCCCATCGACTCGCTCGCGTGGCTGAAGGCCATGGCGTGGGACCTGCGGGGCAACTACGACGAGGAGCTGGAGCGCGCCGCCTCGTACTCGTCGATCGGTGACGTCGCCCGCGTCGAGGAGCTCTTCCCCGCCTACCCGCAGGACCTCAACCTGCCGATCCTCACCGCCGCGAACCTCCCGGTGACCACGGCGCAGCCGACCGCGTCGACGAGCGCCGCGCCCCTCGACCTCGACAGCGCGGACCTCCAGGAGGCGATGGCCTCCGCGTCGGCCGCGCTCGCCGCCGTGCCGCACCTCATGGGCGACGGCGAGGGCGTCGGCTCGAACTCGTGGGTGGTGTCCGGTGCCCTCACCGAGTCGGGCAAGCCGTTGCTGGCCAACGACCCGCACCTCGGCATCTCCGCGCCCGGCATCTGGGAGCAGATCGGCCTGCGCTGCGACGAGGTGTCGGCCGCCTGCCCGTTCGACGTCTCCGGCTTCGCGTTCGCCGGCATGCCCGGCGTGGTCATCGGGCACAACGGCTCGCTCGCGTGGGGCCTGACCAACCTGGGCGCCGACGTCACCGACTTCGTCCTCGAGCGGGTCGACGAGGACACCACCCGGCTCGACGGGGCGTCGGCGCCGATCACCGAGCGCACCGAGGTCATCAAGGTCAACGGCGGCGACGACGTGGAGCTGACCGTCCGCGAGTCCGTGCACGGTCCGCTGGTGTCTGACGTGCTGGACCTCGTGGGCGTCGACGCCGCGCCGGTACCCGAGGACGCACCGGGCCGGACCTTCGAGGTCGCGCTGGCGTGGACCGCCCTCCAGCCGGGCCGGACCATGGACGCCGTGCTGGCGATCGACGTCGCGAAGTCCGCGGCGGACATCCAGGCGGCGGCCGCGCTGTTCGACGTGCCGTCGCAGAACATCGTCTTCGCGACGACGGACGGCCACATCGGCTACCAGGCGCCGGGGCGCATCCCGGTCCGCGCGAACGTCCCCGACAGCCCGGTCCCCTCGGACGGCACGTGGCCGCGGCCGGGCTGGGACAGCCGGTACGACTGGCAGGGTTTCGTCGACCCGGCCGCCATGCCGCGCGCGCTCGACCCGGTCGAGGGGATCGTCGTCACGGCCAACCAGGCGGTCACCCCCGCCGGCGTCGGGCCGTTCCTCACGGACGACTGGGACTACGGCTACCGCGCGCAGCGGATCCGCGAGCTCCTCACCGCGGCCACCGCAGAGGGCAAGGTCGACGTGGCGGACATGGCCCGGATCCAGAACGACCAGCACAGCCCGTTCGCGGACGTGCTGGTCCCGGTGCTCCTCACGCTCGACATCGACGACGCGTTCTACGACGACGGCCAGGAGCTGCTGCGCACGTGGGACCGGGTGCAGTCGCCCGACTCCGCCGCCGCGGCCTACTTCGCCGCGGTCTGGGTCGACGTGCTCAGCTCGGCCTTCGCGGACGACCTGCCGGACGGCTACGGGCCGAACGGCGGGTCGCGCTGGCTCGAGGTGGTCCGCCGGCTGCTCGAGGAGCCCGCGTCACCGTGGTGGGACGACAAGACGACCGCGGGCGTCGTGGAGGGTCGTGACGAGGTGCTGACCCGCGCCATGGTCGAGGCGCGCCGGCAGCTCACCGTCCAGCTGGGCCGCGACGCGTCCGAGTGGCGCTGGGGGCGCGTGCACACCGCAGCGCCCGAGCACCCGGTCCTGGGTGGGTCGTCGCTGCCCGGGGTGATCCGCAACCTGGTCAACCCCGACCCGGTCCCCGTGGGCGGCGGGTCGTCGATCGTGGACGCCACCGCCTGGGACGCCAGCTCCGAGTCGTTCGGGGTGACCGCGGCGCCGTCGATGCGGATGGTGGTGGACCTCGGTGACCTCGACGCGTCCACGTGGGTGACCCTCACCGGCGCCTCGGGCCATCCGGCGAGCGTGCACTACGCGGACCAGCTGGGCCCGTGGTCGCGCGGGGAGACGTTCCCGTGGCCGTTCACCGGGGCCGCGACCGAGGCAGACGCCCGGGACAGGCTGACGCTCACGCCGTGATGGGGTGCCACTCCTGCGGCGTCGCCACCGCGTCGACCAGCCGGTCGTGCCGCTCGCGCGGCAGCGGACGCGTGGCGGCGTCGTAGAGCTCCTCGGGGAAGACGAGGGCGATCACGGGCGCGCCCGGCCGGAGGTGCTCCAGAGCGCGGTCGTACCAGCCGCCGCCCTGGCCCAGCCGCGCGCCGGTGGTGTCGACCGCCAGCGCCGGGGCGATCACGACGTCGGCCTCCGCCAGCGTCGCCGCGCCGAGCGTCGGGCCGCCGGGCTCCGGGGGTCGGCCGGGGGCGCGCTCGCGCAGGTCGTCGACGCCCGCGTACTCGGCCCAGTCCCGCTGGAGGCCGCTGCCCAGCACGGGCAGGAGCAGCCGGACGCCGCGGGCGGCCAGGGCCTCCAGGAGCGGGCCGGTGCCGGGCTCGGTGGCACGCGCGGCGTACACCGAGACGCACGAGGCCTCGGCGACCGCCGGGATGGTGAGGACCACGTCGGCCAGCGATCGTGCGGCGGCCTCACGGAGCCGGACGGAGCGCATCTTGCGGGCGTTGCGGATGGCCACCCGCAGCCGTTCCTTGACGTCCTCGACCTCGTCACCCTCGGACACGCGCGGATACGGCTGGGCGACGCTGCTCATGGGACCAGTGTCGCAAACCCACCGACCCCCCGACGACCGTCCGAGGGATGAGTTGTGACTTCCGCGCGTGACTGGGGGAGCTCGCGCAGACTCTCAGCACGCTTCCGCCCGACCGAGCTGCTGTTCAGGGCACAATGCCCGGATGAGATCGGTCCAGGATCACCTCGCGGCCGTGCTGGCCGCCGTCGGACCGGTCGCACCCCTCGACGTCGTGCTGCGTGACGCCGTGGGCTGCATCCTCGCGGCCGACGTCACCGCGTCGCACGACCTGCCCGCGCTCGCCGTGGCGTCGCGCGACGGGTACGCCGTCGCCGCCCACGAGACGGCCGGTGCCGGGTACGCGAGCGCGCAGGCGCTCCCGGTCGCCCACGACGTGCGCCCCGGCGCGGGCGGTCCGCTCCGTCTGGTGCCCGGCACCGCGGTCCGGATCGCGTCCGGGGCGCCGCTGCCGCTGGGCGCCGACGCCGTGGTGCCCCTGGAGGAGACCGACCGGGGGACCGCGCGGGTCGCCATGCAGCGCCCCGCGGTGGCCGGTCAGCACGTGCGCGCCGCCGCGTCCGACGTCCGTGCGGGCAGCGTCGTGCTCGAGGCGGGCACCCGGCTCGGCGCCCGGCAGCTGGCGCTGGCCGCCGCGATGGGCCGGGGGCGGCTGCGCGTCCACCCGACCCCGCGCGTGGTCCTGCTCTCCGTCGGCGACGAGCTGATCGAGCCCGGCACGAACGCCGACCGGTCCGGGGGTGGCGTGTTCGAGGCGGACGGTCACGCGCTGGAGGCTGCCGTGCGCGACGCCGGCGCAGCGGCCGTGCGGGTCGGCATCCTGGGCGACGACCGCGCGGTCCTGCGGGAGGCCATCGAGGACCAGCTGGTGCGCGCCGACCTCATCGTCATCACCGGCGGCCTGTCCGAGCTGACGCACGACACGGTCAAGGACGTGCTGGCGCCCATGGGCAGCGTGCGGCTGGACCAGATCGCGATGACGCCCGGCCAGCGGCACGGGTTCGGCACCGTGGCGGACGACCTGGCCAGCGACAAGTCCGTGCCGATCTTCGCGCTCCAGGGGCATCCCGTCGCCGCGCAGGTGTCGTTCGAGGTGTTCGTCCGGCCCGCGCTGCGGTCCATGGCCGGGCACACGGAGCTGTTCCGCCCGTCGGTCGCCGCGGAGGTGACCGAGGGCTGGGTCTCCCCTCCGGGGCTGCGACAGTTCGTGCCGGCCACCGTGCTGGGCTCGCCCGACGAGGGCTACCGCGTGACGCCGATCGGCGACCCCTCGGCGCCGTCGGTGAGCGCGCTCGCGCACGCCAACGCGCTCGCGGTCGTCGGCGAGCAGGACCTGACCGTGCATCCCGGACAGGTGGTCCACTGCCTGGTCCTGGAGGGCTGATGGCCCCCGGATGGCCCGCCGTGCTCGTCGAGGGGAGCGTCCGGCTGCGACCCCTGCGCCGGCGCGACCAGGACACGTGGATGGCGCTGCGTGCGCAGAACGCGGCATGGCTGGAGCCGTGGGACGCCACCAGCCCGGTACCCGTCACCGGTCCGCGGCCGTCGTTCGGCACCTTCGTGCGGTCCCTGTCCGCCCAGGCCCGCGCCGGCGTGACCCTGCCGTTCGCCATCGACCTCGACGGGCGGCTGGTCGGGCAGCTGACGGTCTCGTCCATCACCTACGGGTCGCTGCGGTCCGCGGCGATCGGGTACTGGGTGTCCGAGCACGTCGCCGGCCTGGGGATCACCCCGACCGCGGTCGCGCTGGCCACCGACCACTGCTTCGACGCGCTCGCGCTGCACCGCGTGGAGATCAACATCCGTCCGGAGAACGGGCCGTCGCTGCGGGTCGTCGAGAAGCTGGGCTTCCGAGACGAGGGACTGCGCGAGAAGTACCTGCACATCCAGGACCGCTGGTGCGACCACCGCTCGTTCGCGCTCACCGTCGAGGACGTGCCCGGCGGGCTGCTCGCACGCTGGCGGACCCGGAACGGGTGACGCACAGGCCGACACGCCGCACTGGTCCCGAACGGGCGCGGTGCGGACGCCTACCGTCGTGACGTGAACGATCTCGCAGGACCGGTCGCGCTCGCGCTGGTCGGCCTGTGGGTGGCATACCTGGTGCCGCACAAGCTGCGGCACCGGCAGCAGCTGCTCGAGTCCCGGGCGGACGACCGGTTCTCCGAGGCGCTGCGCGTGGTCGCGGTGAGCGACCGGCGCATCCGTCTGGAGGCCTCGTCCGCGGAGTGCGGGCCGACGGCGAGCAGTACCGCGGGGCTGCTGACCCCGGGCAAGGGGCTCCCGGTGGCCACCGGGAGCGCGACAGGAGGCACCACCGTGGACCGACCGCACGGCACCCAGGACCGGATGACCGCCGACGCGGCTCGCCGCGCCGCGCAGGCGCGTGCCGCCAGGGCGGCCTCCGTCGCCCGTCGCGCAGCCGCCGCGCGCCGTCGCGCGCTCCTGGCCGGCCTCCTCGTGGTCGCGACCGTCGTCGGCTGGGCCGCCGTCGGGCTGAGCCCGCTCGTCACCTGGGTCGCGGGCGCCGTGCCGACCCTCCTGCTCGGCTCCGTCCTCGTGCTCGGCCGTCGTGCCGTCCTGGCCGGGCGGGAGGCCGACGAAGCCTGGGCCCGGAAGATCGCCGACGAGCGCCGGGTGGCCTCCGGTCCGCGCACGGGCGCGATGCGTGCGGTGGCCACCGCGACGCGAGCGGCGGCTCCGGTTGAGAAGTCGACGCCGAAGGCCACCGAGAAGTCTGCCCAGAAGGCCGTTCCGGCGGCCGCTGCTCCGCTCGAGGCCCCGATGGCCTTCGTCACCGGCCGGGCCGTCCACCCGTCCGACGCCAGCACCGAGGTCTTCGAGCGCATCGTCGAGGACAAGGGCGAGTCCGACGGCCCCGCGCGCCACGCGTCGACCGGGCAGGTCCCTGTGGTCCGCCGGTCCGTCGCCGAGCGGTCCACCGAGACGCCGGCCGTCGAGGACGACGAGGCCTGGTCGCCGGTGCCCGTGCCGCGCCCCACCTACACGATGAAGGCGACCGCGCCGCGTCGGGAGCCGGTCCCGCTGGAGAACCTCGAGGGGTCGACCGCCGCCCGGACCGCGGAGGCCGAGGCACCCGCCGGGAGCGAGCGCGCGCCGCTCGAGGCACCCGTCGAGACCACCGGCAGCATCGACCTGAACGCCGTCCTGGCCAAGCGTCGCGTCGCGGGGGAGTGACCGCCCGGATTTCGCGATCCACCGGGCGCTGGTGTTAGTCTTTAGCCCGCTCGCGGGGCTGTGGCGCAGTTGGTAGCGCGTCTCGTTCGCAATGAGAAGGTCAGGGGTTCGAATCCCCTCAGCTCCACCCGCAGCACGAAGGCGGCCCCCCATCGGGAGGCCGCCTTCGTCGTTCGCGGGTCTGAGCGCAGGCTCAGAGCAGGCTGCGTCGGCGGCTGCGGTTGCCCGAGACGGCGGCCACACCGACCGCAGCGAGCACGACCTGGAAGAGCAGCTCGATCCAGTCGACGCCGGCCGTGTCCTGCACGCCGACGAGCGACGCCAGGTACGTCCCGATGAGCGCGGCGACGATTCCGATCACGATGGTCAGCAGCAGCGAGATGCGCTGACGACCGCGCACCAGGAGTCGGCCGAGGATGCCGATCACGGCGCCGATGATGATCGCGGAGATGATGCCTTCGGGTGTCATGTGGAACTCCTAGACTTCGAGGGGTTCGATCGGGTACGACCGATGAATCTAGGGGTGATTTGTCGGATTCGCGCGTCGAGCGCGAATGGCACACTGTGGCCGTGCCCTCCGCTGTGCCTTCTGGCGTGCCCACCCGGATCGCTTCACAGAGCCGCTGGCACCGGATTCGCGCGTGGGTCGACCCGCTGGTCGTGATGATCCTCTCGGCGCTCCTGCTGGGGCTGCTGCTGCCGGCGCAGGGCGGCGTCGCGGACGTGCTGGACGTGGTGCGGACCGCGGCGATCGTGCTCCTCTTCTTCCTGTACGGCGCGCGTCTGGCCACCGGTGACGTCTGGGCCGGCCTGCGCAACTGGCGGCTCCAGGGGTCGATGCTCGCGTCCACGTACGTGGCGTTCCCGGTGCTCGGCCTGCTGGTCCAGCTGCTGCCCGACGCGGTCCTCGCGCCCGAGCTCAAGACCGGGCTGCTGTACCTCGCGGTGCTCCCGTCGACCGTGCAGTCGTCGGTCGTGTTCACGTCGATCGCGCGCGGCAACGTGGCCGGGGCGATCACCGGCGCGACGATCTCGAACGTCGTCGGCATCGTGCTCACGCCGCTGCTCGTCGCGGTCCTCATGGTCCGCACCGCCGCGGTGTCGGGGAGCAACGTCACCGGGATCCTGCTCCAGCTGCTGCTGCCGTTCGCGCTCGGGCAGCTGGTGCAGCGCTGGATCGGACCGTGGCTGCGCGCCCGGCCGCAGCTCACGCGGGTCACCGACCGCAGCACGATCGTGCTCGTCGCGTACACCTCGGTGAGCGAGGCGACCGTGTCGGGGGCGTGGTCGCACGTCACCTGGGTGGCCCTGGTCGCCCTGCTGGTGGTGTGCGCCGCCATGCTCGCGGCGATGCTCGTGCTCACGTGGAACGGGGGTCGGTGGCTCGCGCTGGAGCGGGGCGACCGGGTGGCCCTGCTCATGTGCGGGTCGAAGAAGAGCCTGGCCACGGGCCTGCCGATGGCTGCCGTCCTGTTCGACCCGGTGCTCGCGGCGAGCGTGGCGCTGCCCGTGATCGCGTTCCACCAGCTCCAGCTGGCCACCTGCGCGGTGCTCGCGCGGCGGCTCGCCGCGCGGGTCGAGTAGCGTCTGCCCGGAACGATTCGACAAGGTCGTCCGCCGCCCTTCCGCCGAGGAGCCCCGTGCCCGACGTGATCGCCGTCATCCCGCAGCCCGCCGTGCTGGAGCGGACCGGGGACGCACCCTTCGTCCTGACCGAGGCGACCACCGTGGTGGCCGAGGGTCGCCCCGACCTGATCGGCCTCGCGGTGCTCGTCGCGGACCTGCTCGGCCGCGTCGGGGGACGGTCCGTCGAGGTGCGGTACGCCGAGAGCGGGGCGTCGGACATCGTGCGCCTGCGGCTCGTCGAGAACCTGCCGCCGGGCGACGAGGCCTACCGGCTGATCGCGCGCAACGGGCGGATCGACCTTGAGGCGCGCACGCCCGCGGGACTCGTCCGTGCCGTCGTCACGCTGCGCCAGCTGATCGTGTCCGCTCCGGGCGGCGTGCTCCGGGTGCCCGCCGTGCGCATCGAGGACTCGCCGCGGTACGAGTGGCGGGGCCTGTCGGTGGACGTCGCCCGGCACTACCTCCCCGCGCGCGACCTCAAGGTCGTCATCGGGGTCATGGCCCACTACAAGCTGAACGTCCTGCACCTGCACCTCACCGACGACCAGGGGTGGCGGCTGCACGTGCCGTCGCGCCCGCTGCTCACCAGGCTCTCCAGCAGCACGTCCGTCGACGGGGACCCGGGCGGCTTCTACTCGGCCGAGGACTTCGCGGACCTCGTCGCCTACGGGGCGGTGCGGGGTGTGCGCGTCGTGCCCGAGATCGACGTCCCGGGCCACGTCAACGCGGCGACGCACGCCTACGGGGAGCTGACCCCGTCGGGTGAGCCGACCGAGAGCTACACCGGCATCGAGGTCGGGTTCAGCCGGCTGCACGCGGACCTGCCCGCGACGGGCGCCTTCCTGACCGACGTGTTCGCCGACGTCGCCGCGATGACGCCGGGCGACTACGTGCACATCGGCGGCGACGAGGTGCTGACCATGGCGGCCGACGAGTACGCCACGCTCGTCGCGGCCGCCTCCGCCGCCGTCCGGGCGGCCGGCAAGAAGGTGGTCGGCTGGCAGGAGATCGCGCACACCGCGGTGGAGCCCGGCACGGTCGTGCAGTACTGGGACACGCGGGTGGACCCGGCACCGTTCGCCGCTGCGGCACGCGCCGGTGCGCTGCTGCTGATGTCGCCCGCGTCGAAGGCCTACCTCGACATGAAGTACGACGCGAGCACGGAGCTGGGCCTGGAGTGGGCGGGGCACATCGAGCTGCGGGACGCCTACGAGTGGGAGCCGTCGACCCTGATCGAGGGCGTGCCGGCGGACTCGGTGATCGGCGTCGAGGCCGCCGTGTGGACCGAGACGATCCGGGACCTGTCCGGGCTCACGCAGATGCTGCTGCCCCGGTTGGCCGCCGTCGCGGAGGTGGCGTGGTCGGCACCCGAGCGGCGCGACTGGGAGGACTTCCGCACCCGGATCGCGCAGCAGGCACCCTTCTGGGACCGCCTCGGGCTGGTCTGGCACGCGAGCCCGCAGGTGGACTGGCCGAGCTGAGGCGCTACACCCAGGTCTGGAGCCACATGTGCGAGTGCCAGAAGGTGTACGGCACGATCCACGCGGTCCAGACCGGGTAGAAGAACGCGCTGACGCCGAGGATCAGGGCCACGAGCGCCCCGCAGCCGATGATCGCCCACCGCCGGCCGCGCGGGTCCAGGTCCTTCGGGCCGACCACCAGGCCCATCACGTAGACCAGGGTGAGAACCACCCAGGGCGTGAACGCGATCGAGTAGAACGTGAAGATCGTGCGGTGCGCGTAGGCGAACCACGGCAGCCAGCCCGCGACGATGCCGGAGAGCACGGCGCCCGCCCGCCAGTCGCGGTAGCGGAACAGCCAGACCGCCGCGACGAGGATCGCCGCCGCGGCGCACCACCAGATCACCGGGTTGCCGAGCGCCACGATCGCCTGCGAGCAGCTGGTCGCACCGCACGCGTCCTGAGCCGCCTGACCGGTCAGCCCGGAGACCTCGGTGGGGTACCAGAACGACGTCGGCCGCCACTGCACGATCCAGCCCAGCGGGTGCGCGGCGTAGGAGTGCGGCGTCTCCAGGCCGTTGTGGAACGCCCACATGTCCTGGTGGTACTTCCAGAACGAGCGCAGTGCCGGCGGCAGCCACTGGACCCCGAGCTCGGGGTTCTGCACCGCCCAGAGCCGCCCGTAGGCCTCGGAGTGCGCGAACCACGACCACCACGACCCGACGTAGACGACGATCGCGACGCCGACCATCGACACGCCCGCCACGATGCCGTCCTTGAGGATCCCGGCGCGCCACCAGTGCCGCACGCCGATCGTGCGCCGGGCGGTGAGGTCCCACGCGACGCTCAGCAGCCCGAACACCGCGAGGAAGTACATCGCCGACCACTTGGTGCCGAGCGCGAGGCCGAGCAGCACCGCCGCGGCGAGCCGCCACCAGCGCACCCCGAGCCGCGGGCCGTCGCCGAGGTCGTCGCCCGCGTCGAGCAGCCGCGCCGTCCGGTCCGCCAGGCGTCGCCGGGCCTGGTCGCGGTCCAGCAGCAGCGCGCCGAACGCGGCGAGGACGAAGAACATGAGGAACGGGTCGAGCAGGCTGATCCGCGACATGACGATCGCCTCGCCGTCGACCGCCATCAGCAGCCCTGCCAGGGTGCCCAGCGCGGTGGAGGCGAACAGTCGTCGGCCGATGCGCGCCACCATGAGGACCGCCAGCACCCCGCAGACCGCCGCTGACAGGCGCCACGCCGCCGAGCTGCCGACCCCGCCGCCGACGTGGATGCCCAGCGCGATCAGCCACTTGCCCACCTGGGGGTGCACCACGTACGAGCCGGTTCTGGTCAGGCCGCTGGTGTCGCCCGCCTCGAACGCGGGGTTGGGCTCGTCGCCCCAGGTGGCCTCGAAGCCGTTGACCAGCAGCGAGAACGCGTCCTTGACGTAGTACGTCTCGTCGAAGACCAGCCTGTGCGGCCGGCCGAGGTCCCAGA
Organism: Cellulomonas sp.; assembly: GCF_965229465.1. Classification (GTDB taxonomy): domain Bacteria; phylum Actinomycetota; class Actinomycetes; order Actinomycetales; family Cellulomonadaceae; genus Cellulomonas. Next base: position 2,540,118 of record NZ_OZ245882.1, read on the forward strand.
ACCGCAGGACCGCGGCGAGCGCCGTGACGGCCAGCGGCCACAACCAGCCCGTCAGGCGGGCGCGCGGGGTGGCGTCCATCGCGAGGGTGTCGTCGCCGACCAGGCGCCGCAGCAGCTGGCGGTGGGTGGACTCCTGGGGGCCCTCGAACTCGCGAGGCTCGCCCGGTGGGACCGTCTCGGTGACGGTCTGGGTGACGGTCTCGGTGGCCGTGTCGTCCAGCGGCGTCCTGAGGTCATCGGGGCCGTCGAGGGGAGCAGCGTCTCCCTGACGGGCGGTCAGGGTCCGGGCGTCGTCGTCTCCGATGGGCGGCACGCGGTCATCGTAGGGGCGGCGCCTGGGCTTCGGGAGGGCACCGTGCTGCGGGGTGGGCCTGGGGGGAGGTGGCAGGCTGACCGCGTGAGCACCACGAGCACGAGCCCGCACACGCCCGGCCGCCTCGTGCTGGCCGCGACGCCGATCGGCAACACGGAGGACGCGTCGGCGCACCTGCGGCGGCTGCTCGCGGAGGCGGACGTGGTCGCCGCGGAGGACACCCGCCGGCTGCGGGCGCTCGCCGCGCGCCTGGGCGTCGAGATCGGGGGCCGGGTGCTCAGCTTCCACGAGCACAACGAGGTCGAGCGGTCGGCGGAGGTGCTCGCGGTCGTCGCCGGCGGGGGCACCGTGGTCGTGGTGACGGACGCCGGCATGCCCGCCGTCTCGGACCCCGGCTTCCGGGTGGTCGGCGCCGCTGTGGCCGCGGGTCTCCCCGTCACCGCTGCGCCCGGCCCCAGCGCGGTACTGACCGCGCTGGCGCTGTCCGGCCTGCCGACCGACCGGTTCTGCTTCGAGGGCTTCCCCCCGCGCAAGCCCGGGGAGCGCGCGCGGGCGTTCGAGCTGCTGGCCGACGAGCGCCGCACGATGATCTTCTTCGAGGCACCGCACCGGCTGGACGACACGCTGGCCGCGATGGCCCACGCCTTCGGGGCGGACCGGCCCGCCGCGGTCTGCCGGGAGCTGACCAAGACGTACGAGGAGATCGTCCGGGGACCGCTCGCCGAGCTCGCCGCGTGGGCCTCCGCGGACCAGGTGCGGGGGGAGATCGTCGTCGTGGTCGGCGGTGCGGTGAAGGCCGTCGAGCTGTCGACCGCGGACCTGGTGGCCGAGGTGCTCTCCCGGGCGGACGGTGGGGAACGGCTGAAGGACGCGGTCGCCGAGGTGGCGACGGCGGCCGGCGTCCCGAAGCGGGACCTGTACGCGGCCGCGCTGGCGGCGAAGGCGCGCTGACCGACCCGCGTCCCAGGTCAGGGCGGTCCCCGGAGTGCGGGGCCGCTCGCCGCGTGGTCGGCTGAGGCATGGGTGTGCGACGGACGGCGTGGGTCGGGCTGGCGGTGGCCGTCGCGGCGCTCACGGGCTGCACGTCCCCGGCGGAGTCCCCGGAGCCGACGACCACGCCGATCCGGACCAGCGCCGCGAGCCCGTCGGACTCGGCTCCGGCGACCGGCCAGGTGACGGAGGTCGATGACCTCATCGGGGACCTCGCCGTCCCGTGGGGGATCGCGTTCCTGCCGGACGGCCAGGCCGTCATCACGTTGCGGGACGCGGCCCAGCTGGTGCTCGTCGGGCCCGACGGCGCCGCGACGGACGTGACCGGACCGGGTGCCGACGAGCTCGCCGACATCGTGGTCCCGAGCGGTGAGGGCGGGCTGCTCGGCGTCGCCGTGCTCGGGTCGTCGGGCGGCGCGGTGGACCTGGCCCTGTACGCGACCGCGGCCGACGACAACCGGGTCCTGCGGGGGGCGCTCGACGGGTCGACGCTGGGCGAGCTGCGGCCGATCCTCACGGGCATCGCCAAGGCGGGCAACCACGACGGCGGCCGGCTGGCCGTCGGGCCGGACGGCTACCTGTACGTGACCACCGGCGACGCCGGCGACCCGCCCTCCGCGCAGGACCCGGACAGCCTCAACGGCAAGATCCTGCGCATCACCTCCGACGGTGACCCCGCACCCGGCAACCCGGAGGAGGACTCCCCGGTGTGGAGCCTCGGGCACCGCAACGTGCAGGGGATCGGCTGGGCGCCCGACGGACGGATGTTCGCCTCGGAGTTCGGCCAGAACACGTGGGACGAGCTCAACCTGATCGAGCCGGGCGGCAACTACGGCTGGCCCGAGGTCGAGGGCGAGGGAGCGGTCGACGGCTTCGTGGAGCCCGTGGCCGTCTGGGCGACCGACGACGCGTCGCCGAGCGGCCTGGCCGTGACCGCCGACGCCGTCTACCTGGCCGGGCTGCGCGGCGAGCGGCTGTGGCGGGTGCCGCTGACCGACGACGGCGTCGGCACCCCGCATGCGCTGCTCGACGGGGAGCGTGGCCGGCTGCGCGCGGTCGCGCCGGCGCCGGACGGGTCGCTGTGGGTGATCACCGGGAACACCGACGGCCGGGGCGACCCCCGCCCGGGCGACGACCGCATCCTGCGCGTGGTCGTCGACTGAAAGCCGTCGCGCCGCTCACCTAGGATCGGGCGCATGTCTCGCATCCTCTCGGCCGTCGCGTGGCCCTACGCGAACGGCCCCCGTCACATCGGTCACGTCGCCGGGTTCGGTGTCCCCTCCGACATCTTCAGCCGGTACATGCGGATGGCGGGCAACGAGGTGCTGATGGTCTCCGGCACCGACGAGCACGGGACGCCCATCCTGGTGCTCGCGGAGCAGGAGGGCGCGAGCCCGCAGGAGCTGGCGGACCGGTACAACCGGGTGATCGTCGAGGACCTGACCAACCTGGGTCTCTCGTACGACCTGTTCACGCGCACGACGACGCGCAACCACTACGCGGTCGTGCAGGAGATGTTCCGCACGGTGCACAAGAACGGCTACATGATCGAGCAGTCCACCCTCGGCGCCATCTCGCCGAGCACGGGACGCACCCTGCCGGACCGGTACGTGGAGGGCACCTGCCCGATCTGCGGGTACGACGGTGCGCGCGGCGACCAGTGCGACAACTGCGGCAACCAGCTGGACGCGATCGACCTGATCAACCCGCACAGCCGGATCAACGGCGAGACACCCAAGTTCGTCGAGTCGACCCACTTCTTCCTCGACCTGCCGGCGTTCGCGAGCGCGCTCGAGGCGTGGCTGCGCACCCGCACCGACTGGCGCCCCAACGTCCTGAACTTCTCGCTCAACCTCATCGACGACCTGCGCCCGCGCGCCATGTCCCGGGACATCGACTGGGGCATCCCCGTGCCGCTGCCCGGGTGGGAGGAGAACCCGAACAAGCGCCTGTACGTGTGGTTCGACGCGGTCATCGGGTACCTGTCGGCGTCGATCGAGTGGGCGCGCCGCAAGGGCGACCCCGACGCGTGGCGCCCGTTCTGGAACGACCCCGAGGCCCTGAGCTACTACTTCATGGGCAAGGACAACATCACGTTCCACTCGCAGATCTGGCCGGCCGAGCTGCTGGCCTACGACGGTCGCGGGACGAAGGGCGGCTCGCCGGGGCAGTTCGGCACCCTGAACCTGCCCACCGAGGTGGTGTCGAGCGAGTTCCTCACCATGGAGGGCAAGCAGTTCAGCTCCTCGCGCGGCGTCGTCATCTACGTGCGCGACGTCCTGTCCCGGTACCAGCCGGACGCGCTGCGGTACTTCCTGTCGGTGGCCGGCCCGGAGAACCAGGACTCGGACTTCACGTGGGCGGACTTCAAGACGCGCACCAACTCCGAGCTGGTGGCGGGCTGGGGCAACCTGGTCAACCGGACCGCGAGCATGATCGCCAAGAACTTCGGTGAGATCCCGACGCCGGGCACTCTGCAGCCGGTGGACCAGGGCCTCCTCGCGACGACGTCGGCGGGCTTCGGCAAGGTCGGCGAGCTGCTCGGCACCCACCGCAACCGGGCCGCGGTCAGCGAGGCGATGCGCGTGGTCCAGGAGGCCAACCGGTACATCTCCGAGACCGAGCCGTGGAAGCTGACGCAGGACCGCGACCGCCTGGGCACGGTGCTGCACACGGCCGCGCAGGCGGTCAGCGACGCCAACACCCTGCTGGCGCCGTTCCTGCCGCACTCGGCGCAGGCGGTGCACGAGACGTTCGGCCGCACGGGGACGTTCTCGCCGCTGCCGCGGATCGACGAGGTCACCGACCTGGACGACGACTCGCGCCACTACCCGATCATCACGGGCGACTACGAGCTGGGCCGCACGGTCGCGCCGTGGCGCTCCGAGCAGATCGTGCCGGGCACTCCCGTGGCCAAGCCGGTACCGGTGTTCACCAAGCTCGACGACTCCATCGTCGAGGAGGAGCTCGAGCGGTTGCGCCAGGCCTGATGGCCCGGTCGAAGGGGGAGCGCGGCTGGCCCGCGCCGCCCGAGCCGCTGCCGGTCGCGGTCGTCGACAACCACACGCACCTCGACTCGGTGGTGACGTGGCGGGCGCACGGCTGGCACCGCGACGACGACGGCACGGCGGCCGACGGGCCGGCGGCGGACCTCGCCGCGCACCTCGAGCGCGCCGCGTCCGTCGGCGTGACCCGCATGGTGCAGGTGGGCTGCGACTACGAGTCGATCGCGTGGACCGACCGCGTCGTCCAGGACCACCCCCAGCTGCTCGGCGCCGTCGCCATCCACCCGAACGAGGCGGTCCGGCACGCGGGGATCGTCGAGGTGGCGCCCGACGGGCTCGACCCGGAGGGGACCCACGAGGTCGGCCTGGCCGACGCGCTGGACCGCGTCGAGCAGACAGCGCGGTCCAACCCGCGCATCCGCGCGATCGGCGAGACCGGCCTCGACCACTTCCGCGCCGGGCCGGCCGGCCGGGCGGTGCAGCGCGAGGCGTTCCGCGCGCACATCGCGCTGGCCAAGGAGCTGGGCCTCGCGTTGCAGATTCACGACCGGGACGCGCACGACGAGGTCGTGGAGGTGCTGCTGGCCGACGGCGCCCCCGACCGCACGGTCTTCCACTGCTTCTCCGGCGACGCCGGGCTGGCCCGCCTGGCCGTGTCGCACGGGTGGTACCTCTCGTTCGCCGGCCCGGTGTCGTTCGGCGCCAACGACGCCCTGCGCGACGCGCTCCGCGAGGTCCCGCCCAGCCTGCTGCTCGTCGAGACGGATGCCCCGTACCTGACCGCGCACCCGTTCCGAGGCCGCCCCAACGCCCCGTACCTGCTGCCCGGGACGGTCCGCACGGTCGCGGAGGTCACCGGTCGGCCGCTGGCGGACGTGTGCACGGCGCTCGCGGCCACGTCCGAGGCCGTCTACGGCTCGTGGTGAGCGGTATGACCCGGTCTGTCGCCGGACAGTCGGGTGATCCCGGTCCCGGAGGACGGACCTCGGGTTACCGCGTCGGTCACGGATCGGTTACGGTCGGACCTGCGTCCAGCACGGACGCACTTCGTGTGTCGAGAGGACCCACCGCGTGAGGCCGGACCAGGAGCGTGCGACGCACCGTCGCGGACTCCGTGGTCGACGTGCCGCGCGCGTGGTGGCCCAGGCGGCCGTGCTCGCCGTCGTCGCCGCCGCGACCAGCGCCTTCGCGGTCCTGCACAAGACGGTGACGGTCGACGTCGACGGCTCCTCGGTCGAGGTTGAGGCGTTCGGGCGCACCGTCGGGGACATGCTCGCCAGCGCGGACATCGCGGTCGGGGACCGCGACCTCGTCGCCCCCGCCGTGGACCAGCCCATCGCGCGGTCCGGCCAGATCGTCGTCCGGCACGGGCGCGAGCTCGCGGTGGAGGTCGACGGCTCGGAGCGCTCGGTCTGGACGACGGCGCTGACCGTCGGTGAGGCGGTCGACGGCCTCGGGCTGCGCGGGGACGAGGTGCGCCTCTCGGCGTCGCGCTCCGCGTCCCTCGGCCGGGACACCCTGCGCGTCTCGACGCTCAAGACGCTCCACCTCGTGGTCGACGGCCAGATCATCGACGGCGTGAGCAGCGCGGCCACCGTGCGCGACTCGCTGCGCGACATCGGCCTGGTGCTCAACGACGGCGACCAGGTGTCGGTCTCCCTGGACGCCACGGCCGTCGACGGCCTCGTGGTCCTGGTCACCCGCGCGAGCACGAGCGGCGAGACGGTCACCGAGGCGATGCCGTTCGAGTCCCAGGAGGTCGAGGACCCGGGGATGGTCAAGGGCAACACGGTCATCGCCACCAAGGGCAAGGCCGGCGTCCGCACCACCACGTACGAGCTCCAGGTGGTCGGCGGCGTCGTCGTCGGCCGCACGCCGATCGCCTCGGTCGTGACTGTCGCCCCCGTCGCGCAGGTCACCAAGGTCGGCACCGCCGAGCTGCCGGACCCCTCCGTGGTCGCGGTCGAGCCGGGCACCGCACAGGCGCTCGGCAAGGACATGGCCGCGGCCCGCGGCTGGGGCGACGACCAGTTCGCCTGCCTGCTCGCGCTTTGGAACAAGGAGAGCGGCTGGCGGGTGAACGCCGAGAACAAGTCGTCCGGCGCCTACGGCATCCCGCAGGCTCTCCCGGGCTCCAAGATGGCGACGGTGGCCGACGACTGGCGGACCAACCCGGCCACCCAGATCACCTGGGGCCTGAACTACATCGGCGGTCGCTACGGCGACCCGTGCGGCGCGTACGCGCACAGCCAGGCCAAGGGTTGGTACTGATCAGTCGCGTCCGGGGCAACTCGCCCTGTGACGGTGCTCACGCCCTCTGACGTGCGAGAACGGCCGAAACGACCACGCCCTTAGCGCATTCGGCGGGAGGCGCGCCTGGCGTTTCGGTCACGATCCGGTTACGGTCGTGCACGCTCGGTGATCTGGACGGCAACCCCCTCGGTGGCGGCCGTCCTTCCTGCCGAGTGGTCGGCGCCCGCTCCACGCGGGCCGCCGTGACGGCCGGATCGGGGATCCGGGACCGACGGGAGACGCCCCCCTCCGGGTGTCCGCAGAACCTCGAACGCGAGGATCACCGCCGGGTTGCTGCTCACGCGGCGCGCTCCGCACCCCGTGCCCGGGCACCTCGACGGCTGGAGCCCCGTGCAGTTCTCGACCCTGATCCCTGGTCTGTCCGCGCGATCCCGCGCCACGTCCGAGACCGACACCCCGGACGAGCTCCTCCCGACGGACCAGCGGTCCGGTCGGACGCGCATCCTCCCGATCACCGCCGCCGCGGTGGCGCTCGTCCTGGCCGGCGGTTCCGCCGCCTTCGCGCACGCGCAGAAGTCCGTGACGCTCGACGTCGACGGCGAGATCTCGCAGCTGAGCACGTTCGCCGGCTCGGTCGACGGGCTCCTGGACGACCAGGGTGTGGTCGTCGGGGCCCGCGACGCGGTGAGCCGCACCGGCACGCTGCCCGAGGGCGCGGAGATCGTCGTGCGCCACGCGCACCAGGTGGCGGTGACCGTCGACGGCCAGGAGACGTCCGTGTGGACGACCGCTCTGTCCGCCGACGAGGCCCTCGACTCGCTCTCCGCACGTGGTCAGGCCGTGGCGCTCGTCGCCTCCCGGTCCGCCGCGGGCGGCCGTCCCTCGCTCTCGCTCGACCTGTCGCTGCACGGTCCCGCGGACGTGGTCGTCGACGGCACCACGCTCGCCGTCCCCGACGCCGACGCGAGCGTCGCGCACGTGCTCGGCGAGCTGGGCGTCACACTGAACCCGCTGGACCGCGTCTCCGTGGTCCACGGCGCCACAGGGCGCGTCCAGGTGGTCGTCAACCGCATCGCCGTGCAGGACGTCACCACCACCGCCGAGGTCCCCTTCGTGTCCAGCACGCAGCAGGACGCCTCGCGGTACACCGACCAGAAGCGCACGCTGACGGCCGGCGTGCCCGGCGTCCGCACCCTCGTGGAGCGCGTCACCACGGTGGACGGGGTCGAGTCCGGCCGCGTCACCCTGTCGGACGCCGTCACCCAGGCCCCCGTCGACGAGGTCCTCAGCGTCGGCACCAAGGCCCGCCCGGTGGTCGCCAAGGCACCCGCCGCAGCGGCGACCGGCACCCCGGTCACCGCCGGGGGCGACGCCGACTCGCTCAACTGGGCCGCGCTGGCCCGCTGCGAGTCGGGCGGCAACCCCACCGCCGTGTCCAGCACGGGCAAGTACCACGGGCTGTACCAGTTCTCGGTGGGCACGTGGGCGGCCGTCGGCGGCGCCGGACTGCCCTCGCAGGCCTCGGCCGAGGAGCAGACCGCCCGCGCGAAGATGCTCTACAACCGCTCGGGCGCCGGTCAGTGGCCGCACTGCGGGTCGAACCTCTTCAGCTGATCACGCCCCAGAACCCCCGCCCGGACGTCCTGGGCGGGGGTTCTGCCGTGCTCGCCTAGGCTCGTGCGCATGTCGACCACCACCACGCTGCTCGGGCCCGCGGAGATCCGCGAGCTCGCCGAGCGCGCGGGCGTGCGCCCGACCAAGGCCCTCGGCCAGAACTTCGTGCTCGACGGCGGCACGGTGCGCAAGATCGTCCGGCAGGCCGACGTGGCGCAGGGTGACCGCGTCGTCGAGGTCGGCCCGGGGCTGGGCTCGCTCACGCTCGGGCTGCTCGAGGCCGGCGCCGACGTGGTGGCCGTCGAGATCGACCCGACACTCGCGCGGCTGCTGCCCGGCACGGCCGCCCGGCACGTCCCCGGGCTGACGATCCACGCGGGAGCCGACGACGAGCCGGTGGTGCTGCGTGACGAGGACGGCCGCGACCGGCTGACCATCGTGCTGTCGGACGCCCTGGACCTGCACGAGCTGCCCGGACCGCCGCCCGTGGCCCTCGTCGCCAACCTGCCGTACAACGTCTCCGTCCCCGTCCTGCTCACGTTCCTCGAGCGGTTCGGCTCCCTGCAGCGGGTCCTCGTCATGGTGCAGGCCGAGGTGGCCGACCGCCTCGCCGCGCCGCCGGGCAGCCGCACCTACGGCATCCCGTCCGCCAAGGCGGCCTGGTACGCGTCGGCCCGCCGCACGGCCACCGTGGGCCGCACGGTCTTCTGGCCCGCCCCCAACGTCGACTCGGCGCTCGTCCGCTTCGACCGGCGCGAGCCGCCCGCCACCGAGGCGTCCCGGGAGGCGGTGTTCGCCGTCGTCGACGCCGCGTTCGCGCAGCGCCGCAAGATGCTGCGGTCCGCGCTGTCCTCCCTGGCCGGCTCGTCCGAGGCGGCGGTCGTGGCGCTCCAGGCGGCCGGTGTGGACCCGCAGGCGCGCGGCGAGCGGGTGGACATCGCGGGGTTCGCGCGCATCGCCGAGCACCTCGGGCACCCCGAGCCCGTCGGCGGCCGACCTGGCACAGTGGAGCCGTGACGCTGACCCCCGTGGCCCCGCTGCCCGAGCACGAGGTCAAGGTCCGCGCGCCCGGCAAGGTCAACCTCTCGCTGCGGGTCGGTCCGCGCGAGGACGACGGGTACCACGCCGTGTCCACGATCTTCCAGGCCGTGTCGGTGTTCGAGGAGGTCGTCGCCACCTCGTCGGAGCACCGCACGCTCAGCGTGAGCGGCCCGCAGGCCGAGCTGGTGCCCACCGACGGCACCAACCTCGCCCTGCGCGCGGCCGACCTGCTCGCCGAGCATGCGGGCGTCGACGACGGCGTGCACCTGCACCTCACCAAGGGCGTGCCGGTGGCCGGGGGCATGGCGGGCGGCTCGGCCGACGCGGCCGCGGCCCTGGTGGCGTGCGACGCCCTGTGGCGCACCGGGCTCAGCCGCGACGACCTGCTCGAGCTCGCCGCGCAGCTGGGGTCGGACGTGCCGTTCTCGCTCGCCGGCCACACCGCGGTCGGCTCGGGCCGCGGCCACCTGCTGACGGCCGCGCTGAGCCGGGGCGAGTTCCACTGGGCGTTCGCCGTGCAGGACCGGGGGCTGTCCACCGCCGCGGTGTACACCGCGTACGACGACCTGCACGGTGGGGCCGTCCCGCCCGACCCGGAGGACGACGTCCCGCTGATGCAGGCGCTGCGCGCCGGGGACCCGCGAGCGCTCGGCGCCGCCCTGCACAACGACCTCCAGATGGCGGCGCTCGAGCTCGACCCGGGGCTCGCCGAGCCGCTCGCGGTCGCGCAGGACGCCGGGGCGCTCGGGGTGGTGGTGTCCGGCTCCGGGCCCACGGTCGCCGCCCTGGGCCGCAGCCGCCAGCACGCGCTCGTGCTCGCGGCCGCCTTCACGGCCTCCGGGGTCGCGGACCGCGTGCTCACGGCCTCCGGCCCGGTCGCCGGCGCGCGCGTCGTCAGCACGACCGACTGACTCCTCTCTTCTCTTGACATCTGCCGATCAGAAGCAATACTTAAGCACATGCTTAACCATGGCGAGCTGGACAAGGTCTTCAAGGCCCTGTCCGACGCGACCCGCCGCGCGATGGTCGAACGACTGGTGCGCGGTCCGGTCTCGGTCAGCGGGCTCGCCGCACCGTTCGCGATGTCGCTCCCGGCCGTGCACCAGCACCTCGCGGTGCTCGAGGACGCGGGCATCGTCACCTCGCACAAGATCGGCCGGGTCCGCACGGTCCAGCTCGCCCCTGACGCCTTCACCGGCGCGGGGGAGTGGATGGGCCTCCAGCGGCTGCCGGCGGAGCGCCGGCTGGACCGGCTCGGCGACTTCCTCGCCACCGACACCTCGACGACAGGAGCCTGACCATGTCCACGGACACCACCCACACCACCGGCACGAGCACCGTCGCCCACGCGACCTTCGTCGTCGACCGCACGTTCGATGCGCCCCTCGACCGGGTCTGGGACGCGTTCGCCGTCCCGGAGCAGCACGCCCAGTGGTTCGGCAGCGACCCTGGGTTCACCGAGACCGAGGCCTCCGACGACTTCCGCGTGGGCGGCCAGGCGGTGCAGGACGGGCAGTGGCACGACGGCCCCACCAGCCGGTACGTCGCCACCTACACCGACATCGTCGAGCGCGAGCGGATCGTGTCCACCTACGACATGTGGGTGGGCGGCAAGCACCTCTCCACGTCCCTGACGACGACCGAGCTCACGGCCGTCGAGGGCGGCACCCGGCTCACGTACACCGAGCAGGGGGTGTTCCTGGACGGCCAGGAGGACGGCAGCCAGCGCGAGGCCGGGTTCCAGGGCATCTTCGACGTGCTCGCGGAGTACCTCGCGCGCTGACGGCGGTCAGGTGCAGCTGGACGAGTCGTCCGCCGAGGTGAGCACGCCGCCGGGCGGGGACCACGGGGTCTCGGCCGGCGGCGGGGGAGCGGCCGGGTCGGTCGGCGCGACCGGTGGGGCGGACGCCTCGCCCACGGGCTGGTCGGCGGCGATCCGGGCCCAGAGCTCCGCGCTCTCGGCGGTGGCCTCGACCCGGTAGCGCTGCCGGGTCGACGCGACGGTGGGCATCGACGCGAACACGATCCGGTCCGCCTGCACGCCGCGCAGCGAGAGCCCGAAACCGGTGAGGTCGGTGAGGTCCCGGAACCCCGAGCTGGCGGTCAGCGAGCTGGTCGCGGCCTGCGCGAACTGGAAGAGCGCCGTGGGGCTGGTCAGCACGTCGCGGCTCAGCACCGAGCGGACCATGGCGGCCATCAGGTCCTGCTGACGCTTCATCCGGCCGGTGTCGGACCCGTCGCCGATGTTGTGCCGGGCCCGGGCGAACTGCACGGCGGTGGCGCCGTCGAACACCTGCGGGCCGGCCTTCACGTGCAGGCCGGTGTACTCGGGGTCGTCGAGGTCGGTCGGCAGGCACATGGGGACGCCGCCGATCGCCTCGACCATGTCGCGCAGACCGACGAAGTCCACGAGCACCAGCCCGTCCAGGCGCACCCCCGTGAGGCTCTCGACCGTCTTCCACGTGCACGCCGAGGCGGACGCGACGTCGTGGCCGTGGTCCCAGCCGATCCGGAACGCCTCGTTGAACTGCCGGGCCTCGCGCGCCGGGGTCGTCGTGCCGTCGGACATCGTGCAGGACGGTCGGTCCGTGAGCAGGTCCCGCGGGATGGACACCAGCTCGACGCGGGACCGGTCCGCGGCCACGTGCGCGACGATCGTCGTGTCCGACTGCATGCCCTCCTCCTCGCCGCCCAGCGTGGCGTTCTCGCCGCTGCGGTCGTCGGACCCGATGATCAGCAAGTTCACGGGCGAACCCGCCCGCGCGTCCCCGGGCGGCGGCTCCGTCACCTCCGGTCGCGCGCTCTCCTCACCGACCAGGCCGGCGAGGTCCACCTCGCCGATGTTCGACTGGAGCTCGAGGTAGACCGCGGCCGCGCCGGCGGCCCCGAACACCAGGACGGCGACGACCCCCAGGCCGACCGCACGGGGCCAGGTCCGCCGGTCGGTTCGCGCGTGCTGCGTCATCCTTCGGACGCTAGTGCGCAGGTCAGCGCCGGTGCGGGCGGTCTGCGTGGAGGACCTGTGCGGGTGTGCGGGTAGCCTTCACAGGAAATGGCTCACCTTCTCGGCGCGGATCGCGTCACGCTCGCGCTGGGCACGCGCACCCTGCTCGACGGCGTCTCCCTCGGGCTCGACGACGGGCAGCGCATCGGCGTCGTCGGCCCCAACGGCGCCGGCAAGTCCACCCTGCTGCGCGTCCTGTCCGGGCTCCAGGAGCCCGACGACGGCCGCGTCACCCGCGCGGGCGGCGTGCGGGTGGCCATCCTGGACCAGCGCGACGACCTGCTGGCGGGGAGCACCGTCCTCGACGTCGTGCACGGGTCCGCCGACGAGCACGAGTGGGCCACCGACTCCCGCATCCGCTCCGTGCACACCGGCCTGCTGGCCGACGTCGCGCTGGACGCCGACGTCGCCACCCTGTCCGGGGGCCAGCGCCGCCGCGTCGCCCTGGCCGCCCTGCTGGTCCGGGACGACGAGGTGCTCGTCCTGGACGAGCCCACCAACCACCTCGACGTCGAGGGCGTCGCGTGGCTGGCCGCGCACCTGGTGGACCGCTACACGCGGACCAACGGCGCACTCGTCGTGGTCACCCACGACCGGTGGTTCCTCGACGCGGTCTGCACCCGCACGTGGGAGGTGCACGACGGCGGGGTCGACCAGTACGAGGGCGGCTACGCGGCGTACGTGCTGGCGCGCGCCGAGCGGGCGCGGACCGCGTCGACCACCGAGGAGAAGCGCCAGAACCTGCTGCGCAAGGAGCTGGCCTGGCTGCGCCGCGGCGCGCCCGCGCGCACGTCGAAGCCCAAGTTCCGGATCGACGCCGCCAACGCCCTGATCGAGAACGAGCCCCCGCCGCGCGACCAGCTGAGCCTGACGCGGATGGCGACGGCCCGGCTGGGCAAGGACGTGCTCGACATCGAGGACGCGTCGGTGGTGTACGGCGACCGCGTGCTCCTGCACGACATCACGTGGCGGCTGGGCCCCGGCGACCGGGTCGGCCTGGTCGGCGTCAACGGCGCGGGCAAGACCTCGCTGCTGCGCCTGCTGTCCGGGCGCCAGCAGCCGACGACCGGCCGCGTGAAGCGCGGCAAGACCGTGCAGGTGGCGGAGCTGACGCAGGACGTCGAGGACCTCGACGAGCTGGCCGGGCTGCGCGTGATCGAGGTGATCGAGAGCGAGAAGCGCTCGGTCGTCGTCGGCGGCAAGGAGCTCACGGCGGCGCAGCTGGTCGAGCGGCTCGGGTTCGACCGCGACCGGTCCCGGACCCCCGTGAGGGACCTGTCCGGTGGTGAGCGACGCCGGCTCCAGCTGCTCCGGCTGCTCGTCGGCGAGCCCAACGTGCTGCTCCTCGACGAGCCGACCAACGACCTGGACACCGACACGCTGGCCGCGCTGGAGGACCTGCTGGACGGCTGGCCGGGCACCCTGATCGTCGTCTCGCACGACCGGTACCTGCTGGAGCGGGTGTGCGACACGCAGATGGCCCTGCTGGGCGACGGCCTGCTGCGCCAGCTGCCTGGCGGGGTCGAGCAGTACCTGGACCTGCGCCGTGCCGCGTCGTCGACGGTCTCGTCGCCGCTGGACGCCCGGCCCGCGAGCACGCAGGCCCCCGCCGCGGTCTCGACGGCCGACCTGCGCACCGCCCGCAAGGAGATCGCCCGGATCGAGCGGCGGCTCTCGCGCATCGCCGACCAGGAGGTCGTGCTGCACCAGCGGATGTCCGACCAGGCGACGGACCACCAGGCCGTGGCTGCGCTCGACGCTGAGCTCCGGGCCCTCGCCGCCGAGAAGGACGAGCTCGAGGTCGCGTGGCTCGAGGCCGCGGAGATCGTCGGCTAGGACTCCCGACGCACGCTGCGCAGGGCGAGCCCCGACGCGGTGCCCATCGCCAGCAGCGCGCCCAGGACGACGAGCAGCGGGGCCGTCCACCCGCCGCTGGCGGCGTGCACCGCGCCCAGCACGCTGGGGCCCAGGGCGGCGCAGCCGTAGCCGACGCTCTGCACGGTCGCGGACATCCGTCGTGCGGCCGCCTGCGACCCGGCGTTGCCGGCGATGACGGTGAAGATCACCGCGAAGTTGCCGCCCTGCGCGACCCCGGCGAACGTGCACCACACGGGCCACCACGAGGGAGCGAGCAGCAGGCCCACCGGCAGCGCCACCCACCCGAGGGCGATCGCCGCGGACACGGCGGCGACGGGTGCGCGCCGACCGAGCGCGACCGGGACCGCGATCCCGCCGACCATGCCGAACAGCTGGAACAGCGCCGCGGCGCCCCCGGACGCGGCGCGTTCGAGCCCGAGCGTGTCGTGCAGCAGCGACGGCAGCCACGCGCTGACCGCGTAGTACCCGAACGCCTGCCCGGCGAACGCGACCGCCAGGAACCAGGTGACCGGCCGTCGCCACACGTCGGGCGCTCCGGTGGTGGCCACGACGACGACGGGCTCCGGCCGCCCGAACGGGTACGCCCGCTGCCACACCACCAGGGCGACGACCGCGAGCAGCCCCCAGTACGCCAGCGCCCAGCGCCAGCCGACCACGTCGGCCAGCGGTGCGGTCAGGGTGGTGGTCAGCACGCTGCCGCCGTTCAGGGCCGCGGTGTACAGGCCGGTCACCCGGGGCACGTGCCCGGGGAAGTCGCGACCGATCACCACGGGGACGGCGACGTTGCCGGCGGTGATGGCGACGCCGATCAGGACGGTGCCGACCAGAGCGGTGCCGAACCCGTCGGCGGAGCGCAGCAGCGTCCCCGCCAGCACGGTCACCAGCGACGCCGCGACGACCCGCCCGGTGCCCAGGCGCCCGAGCAGCACGGCCATGAACGGCGTGGCCAGCGCGAAGCACAGGACGGGGACGCCCGTGAGCACGCCCACGCCGGCCGCGCTCAGGCCCAGGTCGCGCCGGACGTCGTCGACGACCGGCGCCAGTGCCGTGATCGGCGCGCGCAGGTTGAGGGCGTAGAGCAGGACGGCGGCGAGCAGGAGTCCACGGGCGGCGGACCGTGCCGCCGTCATGCCCTCACGACGCGTCGAAGGGCGCGGTCACCTCGCGCAGCAGGTCGGCCAGCCGGTCGCGGTCGGCCTCGTCGAGGTCGCCCAGCAGCCCGCGCTCGACGTCCAGCAGGTCGGAGAACGCGGCGTCCACGCGCTCCAGGCCCGCCGGGGTGAGCTGCACCAGGACCCCGCGGCGGTCGTCCGGGGCGGGCAGTCGCTGGACGAGGCCGTGCTCCGCGAGCCGGTCGATCCGGTTGGTCATCGTCCCGCTGGTCACCAGCGTCTGGGTGAGCAGCGCTCCGGGGGAGAGCCGGTACGGGGCACCCGCCCGTCGCAGCGCGGAGAGGACGTCGAACTCCCACGTCTCCAGGTCGTGCCGCGCGAACGCGGAGCGGCGGGCCAGGTCGAGGTGCCGGGCCAGCCGGCTCACGCGGGAGAGCACGGTGAGGGGTCGGACGTCCAGGTCGGGGCGCTCGCGCTCCCAGGCGAGGACGATGCGATCGACCTCGTCGCGGGCCCCCGGGGCGTCCGGGGAGGTGCGTATCACCATGACGTGAGATTACTCGACGTCGACAGAGATCCCCTCAGACCGTGCGGGTGAGCGTGGGCCGGCGGTCCAGCGCCGACAGACCGTTCCACGCGAGGTTCACCAGGTGCGCCGCGACCACGTTCTTGCTGGGGCTGCGCGCGTCGAGCCACCACTGCCCGGTGAGCGCCACCATCCCGACCAGCATCTGCGCGTAGATGGGCGCCGTCTTGGGGTCCTGCCCCTGCTTCTTGAACTGGTCCGCAAGCAGGTGCTCCACCTGCGTGGCGACGTCCCCGATCAGGCTGGAGAACGTGCCGGTCGCCTGCGCGACGGGGGAGTCGCGCACCAGGATCCGGAACCCGTCCTCCGACGCCTCGATGTAGCCGAGCAGCGCCAGGGCGGTCCGCTCCACGAGCGCCTTCGGGTGGCCGCCCTCCTCGAGGGCCCCGGTCAGCGCGCTGGTGAGGGCCTGGATCTCGCGGTCGACGACGACCGCGTAGACCCCCTCCTTGCCGCCGAAGTGCTCGTACACGACGGGCTTGGACACCTCGGCGCGTGCGGCGATCTCCTCGACGCTGGTGCCGTCGAAGCCCTTCTCGGCGAACAGGCGACGCGACACGTCGAGCAGCTGTGCCCGCCGCTGCGTCCCCGTCATGCGGGAGCGGGGTGCGCGCTTGCTGTCGTTGGCCACGCGCCCATCATGCCGTGACCGGTCCGCCCCGCCTGGCAGACTTGGCGGCCACGACGCATGAGGGCGTCGGTCCGCCC